>NZ_JAHEBP010000161.1 GCF_024642165.1 Demequina sp. | reverse complement strand
TCGCATCGTTCGCGGAGGACGCCACCGCGGTGGCGCTGAGCCTCATCGCGATCTTCGTCCCCATCCTGGTCTTCGTGGTGCTGATCGCGATGGGCGCGGTGTTCTACCGCATCGTCACCACGGGCCGGCGGCGCCGGCACCGGCGGGCGCAGCTCGAGGCGGAGGAGCGCGCCGAGCGCGAGGAACGCGCCGCCGCGGGCATCAAGACGCCGTGGTGGCGGGGCCGCTGGCGGTGACGCCTCCCCCACGCACGGTCCCTTGAGAGGGGACGATGCGCGGGATCAGGCCGCGGGCGCCTCGCCGAAGTCCGCGAGGAAGTCCGCGACGAACGCGTTCGCCGGCGCCTCGGTGACCTCTTCGGGGGTGCCCAGCTGCTCCAGCACTCCGCCCCGCGACAGCACCGCGATGCGATCCGCGAGCAGTACCGCCTCCCGGATGTCGTGGGTCACCATCACCACGGTGGTGCCGAGCTCTCGCTGCAGCGCCTGGAACTCCCGCTGCAGCCGACGCCTGCCCTGCGGGTCGACCGCGCCGAAGGGCTCGTCCATGAGCAGCACGGGCGGCCGCACCGCGAGCGCCCGGGCCACACCTACGCGCTGACGCTCGCCGCCGGACAGCTCGTGCGGGTAGCGGGGCCCGTAGGTGGCCTCCGGCAGCCCCACCAGGTCGAGCAGCTCGGCCACCCGCACGGCGATGTCCGCGCGGTCCCACTTCAGCAGTCGGGGGACGGTCGCGACGTTCTGCGACACCGTGCGGTGCGGGAACAGGCCCACGTGCTGGATGACGTAGCCGATGCCGCGGCGAAGCTCGACGGGATCCTGGCCCATGACGTCCACGCCGTCCACGGAGATCACTCCCCCGCTGGGCTCGACCAGCCGGTTGATCATGCGCAGGGTGGTCGACTTCCCGCAGCCCGACGGCCCCACCAGCGCCAGCACCTCGCCCGAGCGCACCCGCAGGTCGAGAGATTCGACCGCCGCGGTGCCGTCCGCGTAGATCTTCCGCACGCCGGCGAGCTCGATGCCGGGAGTGGCGCTGGTGTCCATCCGGCCACCGTAGCCTGACGCGGGCGACGTGCCCAGGCACCGCGGCATCGTCCACGACGGATCTGGGACGATGCGTGCCCTGCCTGTACGGTCGAGGGGTGGACAATCCCTGGCTGTCGCTCGACTACCTGCGGCGCAGCGGCGGCGAGGTCTGGGACCAGCTGGTGATCCACACCTCTCTGACGCTCCAGGCGGTCCTGATCGCCGCCGCGATCGCGCTGCCGCTGGCGATCGTCGCTCGACGCATCCCGCGCCTGTCGGGACCCATCCTCGGGGTCACCGGGGTGCTGTACACGGTGCCGTCGCTGGCGCTGTTCGGCCTGCTCGCGCCGTTCACGGGGATCGGACGCACCACGGTGCTCATCGGGCTCGTCTCGTACGCGTTGCTGGTGCTGGTGAGGAACATCATCGTGGGGCTCGAGGGGGTGGACCGGGACGTGGTGGACGCCGCGCGCGGCCTGGGCTACCGCCGCACACGGCTGCTGTTCACGGTCGAGCTCCCCAACGCGCTGCCCAGCATCGTCGCCGGCCTGCGGCTCGCGACCGTCACCACGGTGGCGCTGGTCACGGTGGGCGTGGTGGTGGGCTATGGCGGGCTGGGGCAGCTCATGTTCCGCGGCCTGCAGTCCAACTACCGTGCGCAGATCGCGACCAGCACGCTGCTATGCCTGGCGCTGGCCCTGGTGCTGGACCTCGCGATCGTGCTGCTCGCGAGGTGGGCGATGCCGTGGACGCGGACCGGCGGCCGGCGTGCGCGCCGCCGGGCCGAGGCCGCACGGGCGGATGCCGCCGCGGAGGCCTCGGCATGAGCACCGTCGGCGACGCCTGGGACTACCTCACGGATCCCGTCAGCTGGACCGGCGAGAACGGACTGTTCGGCACCAACTTCGACGGGTCGCTGCGCTTCCAGCGCGACTCGATCCTGGCGCTCACCCTCGAGCACCTCTATATGTCGGCCGCTGCGGTCGGCATCGCAGCGGCGATCGCGCTGCCGCTCGGGCTGTGGCTGGGGCACCTGCGCCGCGGCGGCGGCGTCACCACCGTCATCGCCAACGTCTCACGCGCCATGCCCACGCTCGCGTTGCTCACCCTGTTCGCCGCATCGGCGATCGGGTTCGGCAACCGAGCGGTGATCATCGCGGCCGCGATCTTCGCCTTCCCGCCGATTCTCACCAACGCGTTCACCGGCATGGCGGGCGTGGACGCCGACGTGCGCGATGCGGCGTTCGGCCAGGGCATGACGCGGCGGCAGGTGGCGCTGCACGTCGAGCTCCCGCTGGCCGTGCCGCTCATCGCGGCCGGCCTGCGCACCTCCGTCACGCAGACCATCGCCACGGTGCCGCTGGCCGCCCTCGTAGGCGGCGGCGGCCTGGGAGTCATCATCGTCACCGCGCTCGCCACCCAGCGCTACGGCGAGGCGCTCGCGGGCGGCATCCTGGTCGCCGCGCTGTGCCTGGGCATCGACTTCGGGCTCTCGCGGCTGCAGCGCCGCGTCACCCCGGCGCCCCTGCGCAGCCGGGCCACCGTGGCCGCCTGAACCCCCGCATCGTCCCCCGCTCAGTAGATCTCGATCGGGCATCGTCCACCCATCCGCCCTCCCCTCGGCCGCGAATGCTGAATACCCTGGAAACCGCGTCGCGCGGGGAACAATCACCCTCCCGTGACGGTTGGATCCAGTGTTGAGGCCCCACCAAGTTCATCCCTACCACCAGGAGTGACATGCGTACCAGAACCGGACTCATCGCGGCCGCCGCCGTGAGCGCCCTCTTGCTGGCCGGCTGCAGCTCCGGCTCGTCCGAGCCGGCCGCCAGCGGCGCGTCCCCCAGCGACTCCGCGATGGCGAAGGAGTGCCTGCCCGTCCCGGGCGACGCCCTCACCGTGCTCGCGGACGACAAGATGCTGCAGAACGCCGACAACATGATCCCCGCGATCAACGCCGACGCCGCCACGCCCGAACTGATCGCCGGGCTCGACGCCGTGTCCGCGGTGCTGACCACGGACGACCTGATCCAGCTCAACAAGGCGGTCGACATCGACCGCCAGACCTCGCTGGAGGCCGCGACGCAGTACGTGGCCGACAAGGGCATCGTTTCTCCCGAGACCGGATCCGGGTCGATCGTGATCGGCGCCGCCAACTTCTCCGAGAACATCACCGTCGCGGAGATCTACTCGGCGGTGCTCGCCTCGGCAGGCTTCGAGACCGAGGTCCGGACCATCGGCAACCGGGAGACCTACCTGCCCGCGCTCGAGAGCGGCGAGATCCAGGTGGTGCCGGAGTACGCCGCGACCGTGACCGAGTTCCTCAACCGCGCCGCCAACGGCGCGGAGGCGGACGCGGTCGCGTCGGGCGACATCGACGCGACCGTGGCGGCACTCGCCCCGCTGGCCGAGGCCGTCGGGCTCGTTTTCGGAGCGCCGTCCGCGGCGCAGGATCAGAACGCGTTCGCGGTGACGCAGGCGTTCTCGGACGAGTACGGGATCACGTCGCTCAC
>NZ_JAHEBP010000055.1 GCF_024642165.1 Demequina sp. | reverse complement strand
GCAAGGTGGTGCTCGACTGGACCGACGCACCCTGACGCGATCACGACGGGAGATTCCATGTACGGCACCATGAGGGAGCGGCTCGAGTCCGAGCTCACCCAGATCCGCGGCGCGGGCACTCGCAAGTCCGAGCGGCCGCTGGCGGGCCCGCAATCGTCGACGGTGCGCACCGCCGGCGCCGACGTTCTCAACTTCTGCGCCAACAACTACCTGGGGCTCGCCGACGACCCACGCATCGTCGACGCGGCGAAGCGAGGGATGGACACGTGGGGCTACGGGCTCGCGAGCGTGCGATTCATCTGCGGGACGCAGGACGCTCACGTCGAGCTCGAGCGGCGCATCGCGGACTTCCTGGGCACGGAGGCCGCGATCTTGTTCTCGTCCTGCTTCGACGCCAACGGAGGACTCTTCGAGGCGCTGTTCGGATCGGACGACGCGATCATCTCGGACGAGCTCAACCACGCCTCGCTCATCGATGGGATCCGCCTGTGCAAGGCCCGGCGCCTGCGCTACAAGAATCGCGACCTCGCGGACCTCGAGGCGCAACTGCAGAGCGCCGCGGACGCCCGGCACCGCGTGATCGTGACCGACGGCGTGTTCTCGATGGACGGGTACCTCGCCCCGCTACCGGGGATCTGCGACCTCGCCGAACGCTACGACGCGCTGGTGCTCGTCGACGACTCGCACGCGGTGGGGTTCATGGGCGAGCAGGGGCGCGGCACGCCCGAGCTGATGGGCGTCCAGGACCGCGTCGACATCTATACGGGGACCTTCGGAAAGGCGCTGGGAGGCGCCTCCGGAGGATATGTCGCCGGGCACTCCGAGATCGTGGCGATGCTGCGGCAGCGCGCACGTCCCTACCTGTTCTCCAACACCGTGGCTCCGGCGGTGGTCGCCGGCACGCTCGAGGCGCTCGACCTGCTCGCGGCGAGCGGCGATCTGCGGCGCAGGCTGAGCGAAAACGCGGCGCTGTTCCGCACGCTCATGACGGACGCCGGATTCGACCTGCTCGACGGCGAGCATCCCATCGTGCCCGTGATGGTCGGGGACGCCGCGCTCGCCGCCCGCCTTGCGGACCGCATGCTCGCGCACGGTGTCTACGTGGTCGCGTTCTCCTACCCGGTGGTGCCGATGGGCCGTGCGCGCATCCGCGTGCAGCTCTCCGCCGCCCACACGGCACAGGAGATCCATCGCTGCGTCGAGGCGTTCGCCGCGGCGCGTGCCGAGATCGCCGAGGGGCCAGAGGACGATGCAGCAGGGCCGGGAGATGGGACCTTCGGCGCGGCGGCGTCGGCCCGGCTCCCCTAAGGTATTGTTGAACGTTAACATTGGACGCCCGTCGCACCGCGGGCGCTGTACAAGGGAGTGTGAGACCGATGGCGACTGACCAGCAGACCGACGTGGTGGCCGCGATCCTGGCCGGCGAGACGTCGCTCGGGATCGAGCTCGGCTCGACCCGGATCAAGGCCTGCCTGATCGGGCCCGACCACGCGGTGATCGCCACCGGCAGCCACGACTGGGAGAACCAGTTCGTCGACCGGCTGTGGACCTATTCGACGGACGCGGTGTGGGAGGGCGTGCAGGCCAGCGTTGCCCGCCTGCTCGCGGCGGTCGAGCGCGAGCACGGCGTGCGCGCCACCGCGGTCGGAGCCATCGGCGTCTCCGCGATGATGCACGGCTACCTGGCCTTCGACCAGGACGATGCGCTGCTGGTCCCCTTCCGCACCTGGCGCAACACCAACACCGAGGTCGCCGCCGCGGAGCTCACGGAGACGCTGGGCTTCAACTTCCCCCTGCGGTGGTCGGCGTCGCACCTGTACCAGGCGGTCGTCGACGACGAGCCGCACGTCGCGGATATCGCGTTCTTCACCACGCTCGCGGGCTACGTCCACTGGCGGCTCACCGGGCGCAAGGTGCTGGGCATCGGCGACGCCTCGGGGATGTTCCCCATCGATCCCACCACGCGCGACTACGACGCGCCGATGCTCGCCCGCTTCCAGGAGATGGTGGCCGCGCGACGGCCGGGGCTCGACCCCTCGTCACTGCTGCCCGAGGTTCTCGTGGCGGGCGAGGACGCCGGCACGCTCACCGTCGAGGGCGCGGCGCTGCTCGACCCGACCGGCACGCTGCGCGCGGGGATCCCGGTGTGCCCGCCCGAGGGCGATGCGGGCACGGGAATGGTCGCCACCAACGCGGTGGCGCAGCGCACGGGCAACATCAGCGCCGGCACGTCGATCTTCGCGATGGTGGTGCTCGAGCGAGCGCTGACGCGGGTGCACGAGGAACTCGACCTGGTGACCACTCCCGCGGGCGACCTGGTCGCGATGGTCCACTGCAACAACGGCGCCAGCGAGCTCGGCACCTGGGCGGGCGTGTTCGCGGAGTTCGCCGCCGCCATGGGCGTCGAGGGCGGCTCGGACGCGGTGTTCGAGGTGCTGTTTCGGGCCGCCCTCGACGGCGAGGCGGACGGCGGCGGCCTGCTCGCCTACAACTACCTGTCCGGAGAGCCCATCACCGGCCTCGCGGAGGGCCGGCCGCTGGTGGTGCGCACCCCCGGGAGCCGTCTCACCCTCGCGAATTTCATGCGGACGCAGCTGTACGCCGCTTTCGGCACCCTCAGCCTGGGGATGCGGGTCCTGACGGACGAGGGCGTGCACCTGGACTCCATGTTTGCGCACGGCGGCATGTTCCGCACCGCCGGCGTGGCGCAGCGGCTGCTCGCCGCGGCGATCGGTGCACCGGTCACGGTGGGCGACACGGCAAGCGAGGGCGGCGCGTGGGGCATCGCCGTGCTCGCCGAGTACCTGCGGACCGGCGCCCAGCCGAATCTGGCCACCTACCTTGCCGACCGCGTGTTCGCGGGCGCCACCCTCGATGTCGCCGAGCCGGACCCGTCGGACGTCGCCGGGTACGCCGAGTGGCTCGATCAGTACTCCGCTGGACTCGCCATCGAGCGGGCGGCCACGGAGGCTATCCGCTAGCGCGGCACCATGACGCGCAGGGCGCCGGGCTGGACCTCCGCGCTAAACCGTGCGGTCTCGCCCTCGAGGTCGCCGTCGAGCTGATAGGGAACGTCGCGATCGAGTTCGACCTCGACGCGATTGCCGGTCATACGGCGCAAGGGGCCGTCGCCGGAGGGTCGTCCGAAGGTCCCGAGCAGCCGTACGAGTCCCTGCACGCCGTCGGCCTTCGCGACGAGAACGTGGAGCGAGCCGTCCTCCGCACGCGCCGATGGGATCAGCTCGAAACCACCCTGGAGCTTGCCGACGTTGCCCACCATCGTCACGATCGCCTCGCCATCGTGCACCACGGATCCGTCGAGGGTCACCTTCGCGTGGAAGGGCTCCATGCCCGCCTGCTGGACTCCCGCGACCACATACGCTCCGCCCTTGACCAGCTTCTTCAACTGCTTGTTGGTGTCCCGCATGATCTGCGCGTCGAGCCCCACGCCAGCCATGACCACGAACGGCGATTCGACCCCGTCCGTCTTCCAGTTGACCACGTCGATCGACCGCACGGCGCCCGTGAGCGCCACGTCGAGAGCGCCGTCCTCGTCGAGGGGGATGCCCAGGTTGCGGCCGAGGAGGTTGCCCGTGCCGGCCGGGATGATGGCGACGGGGATGTCGGAGCCCGCCAACTCCGCGCAAACCGCTCGCACCGTGCCGTCTCCCCCGGCGACGATCACCAGGTCAACCTCCTTGGCGATCGCATCGTGCGACATCTGCCGCCCGGGATCGTCCTCACGGGTCTCGAGCCACACGGGCGCGTCCCAACCCTTGCGCGCCATCTCATACGCCACTCGCCGGTGGAACACGTCGAGATCATTGACCTTGATGGGGTTGTAGATCACCGCCGCCGTCTTGTCGATCTTGGGCGGGAGGGTGCGGGCGCGCCGTGCTTCCGCGATCGCCTCGACCCCGCTGATGAACAGCGCAGCCCACCCGATGGTGGCGCCGAAGAGCGCGCCGCCCACCAGGTCGGAGTTGTAATGGATGCCCATCGCCCATTGAGTCACCACGATCGACACGACCACGGCGAGCCCGCCTATCCGCGCGCGCCACTGCGAGGCCGACGAGCGGCGCTGCGCGTTCGCGACCGTCACCACGATCCCCGTCAGGATCACCGCCGCAACCACATGTCCCGCGGGATACGAGGTGCCGAGCGCCGCGAGCGAGTCCTCGAACGCCGAGGCGGGCCGCGGGCGGGCGACCACGGCGCGTTGCACCTGCCACAGCGGGAGTCCGACGGCGGCGATGAGAAGCGCCGTGCCCAGGCGGCGCTGGCGTTGCTGGAACGCCCGCGCTCCCTGGGCGAGCGCGATCAGCACCACCGCGAAGGGACTGGTGATGATCCCGAACGTCTCGAGGATCTGCCCCGCGGTCGAGCGCGCGTCCACCGCAGGAGCCGGGAACCACGAATCGATCCCGTCCGTCCACCCCCTGACCACTGCAGTGGTCCACAGCGCGTACAGCGCGAGCGCCGCGAGGAAGACATACATCTCGAGGCGACGCCGCACGCGGCCCTCGGCCCGCGTCATGGCGCCATCCCGTCACTATGAGGGGCGATACGAGGAGCCATGGCTTCACCGTACCGGCGCGCACGCGAATGAGGGTCACCCCGGATCATTACTGCGAGGCGATCCAACCGACCCGAGCGAGCTCCCCCTGTCTCCCGGCCAGATAGCAGGAGAGCTGCCGGGCATCGTCGATGGAGCATGTGCCCCCGACCGCGGGGTCGGTGATGGTCGCGACCAGGGCCATCTCCACTGCCCCGGTGACACGGGGACCCGATCCCATGGTCTCGCGATTCCTCACCCGACGCCGGTCAAGGCGCCGTCGGGCCCCGGTTGGACAGCGCATCGACCCGGGGGGATTCTTGGGGCAGTGCCGTGCGTGACGGGGAGGTGTGCATGCGCCGAGCAGCGAGCAGCGCGGAGGGTGGCGCCAACCGACCCGCAACCGCCGTGATCGGACTCCTGTCGCGTGCGGCGTGGTTCGTCGAGGACGAGGTCAAGGCCATCGCCGAACTGGTGCCTCCGGGTGGCACGTGCGTGGACGTGGGCGCCGGGTACGGCCTCTACACCGCCGCGATGTCCGCCGCAGTGGGCAACCAGGGGACCGTCCACGCGATCGAACCCCAGCCCGCGGCCGCTCGTGTCATCGACGCCGTGGTGCGCATATGCGGGGCGCAGGGTCAGGTGGTGCGCCACGCCTGCGTCCTGAGCGACGGGCCCGGCACGTCCACCCTCAGCGTGCCGATGCGCCGCGGCCGGGCCGTGCGGGGCCGTGCATTTCTCACCAAGGACGCGCTACATTCCGGCCCGAACGCCGAGGAGTTCAGCACCGAGCGGCGCTTCGCGGTGCGCGTGTCGACCCTCGACGAACTGGCGGCGCAGTACCGCATCACCCGGCTCGACATGATCAAGGCGGACGTCGAAGGCGCGGAACTGCAGGTGCTGACGGGCGGGGCGCGCACCATCGACGCGTTCAGGCCCACGGTGCAGTTGGAGATCGAGGAGCGCCACCTCGGCAAGTACGGAAGGACCGTGAGCGACGTCACGGGGTTCCTGTTGGGACGTGGCTACACGATGCACGGCTGGGCCGGCAGCGGATGGCGTCCCGCAGCATTCGCGACCACAGCCTCACGCAACTACCTGTTCCTGCCATGACCGGTCCACCCGCCGAGCCGGGCCATACCGGGACACCGTGGCCCGTCTGACCTAGCATGGCAAACAGGCCCAGCATCGGAGGTCCGCCGTGAAAACACGAATGGTCGCGCTCGTCGTTCCGTTCATCCTGGTGCTCACCGGGTGCAGCCAGATCCAAGAGGTGCAGTCCCAAGTCGACAACATCCGGTGGTGCTCGGACGTGCTCCGCCTGGCCTCCGCGGTCAGCACGTCCAACGCCGAGGCGGCACGAAACCTGGTGGATGCATTGGAGCGATCCGCCCCCGCGGATCTCGAGGCGGATGTCGAGGTGGTGCGCTCCAAGGTCGAGGAGATCGAGGCGGGCGACGCGACGCCGACGGACCTCCCCAGCGACGACGTGAACGACGCCGTGGGGCGCATGGTCGATGCCGTCGGGGAACGCTGCCAGGGCGAGGTGGACCAGGAGCTCAGCAACAGCTGATCCCTCGCCCGCGTCGTCGCCTTCCGGACGGCGCCCAGAGCCTTAGGTCCCGGTTTCCTTCGCGGACGTGACTTACGGTTGCGTAACCTACGCCACCGTAGGTGTGAAGAGGTCGCTCGTGCCCGCATCCGCCCACCGCCACTCCTCCCCCGGCCTGCCCCCGATCATTCAGGGCGGGATGGGTGTCGCCGTCTCGTCCTGGCGCCTCGCCTCCGCCGTCGCCCGCCGGGGCCAGCTGGGCGTGGTGTCCGGCACGGCGCTCGACCTGGTGCTCGCTCGTCGACTTCAGGACGGTGACGCCGACGGCGCAGCCCGCCGCGCCCTTGACGCCTTCCCAGCGCCCGAAGTCGCGCAGCGCGTGCTCTCCCGATATCTGCGGCCCGGCGGGCGGCCTCCGGGCACGCCCTACGACCCGGTGCCGAAGCTCGGCCTACGGCAAAGCCGGGCCGCTCAGGAGCTGACCGTGGTCGCCAACTTCGTCGAGGTCTGGCTCGCCAAGGAGGGACACGGCGGACCCGTCGGAATCAACTTCCTGGAGAAGATCCAGATGGCGACCCCTGCCGCCGCCTACGGCGCGATCCTCGCGGGCGTCGACGCCGTGCTGGTGGGCGCCGGCATCCCGCGCCACCTGCCACGCCTGCTCGACGATCTCGCCGCGCATCGTCCCTCACGGCTCCCCGTGGACGTCGCGGGAGACCCGACCGGCGACCACGGTGTCGAGATCGACCCTCCGAACCTGCTCGGCGTCGACCTGCCGCCGGCGCACAGACCGTTCTTCCTCGCCATCATCTCCTCGGAGGCGCTGGCAAAGTTCCTCTGCCGGGACGATGCGATCCGTCCCGACGGCTTCGTGGTCGAGGGGCCGCCGGCGGGCGGGCACAACGCGCCCCCGCGCGGGCGCATGGTGCTGGACGAGCGTGGCCAGCCGGTGTTCGGCCCCCGGGACGATGCCGACGTCGCCAAGATCGCGGCGCTCGGGCTCCCGTTCTGGCTCGCCGGCGCGTTCGGCTCGCCCGCGGGCGTGGCCGCCGCCATCGACGCCGGCGCGAGGGGCGTCCAGGTGGGCTCCGAGTTCGCACTCAGCACGGACTCGGGCGTCACCACGGACATTCGGAGCCGCCTTCTCGACGGGATCCGCGAGGGCAGCCTCGAGGTCCTGACCGACGCGCACGCCTCCCCCACGGGGTTCCCCTTCAAGGTGGCGCAGCTTGACGGAACCCTGTCCGATCCGGCGGTGAGGACGTCCCGTCCTCGACTCTGCGACTTGGGCTACCTGCGCACGCCATTCCTCAAGGACGATGGCCGGGTGGGCTTCCGTTGTCCCGCGGAACCCGTGAACGTCTGGCTTCGGAAGGGCGGCGACGCCCCGGAGACGGACGGTCGCGTCTGCCTGTGCAACGCCCTGGCCGCAACCGTGGGGCTGGGGCAGACGCGCGGGGATGGCGAGCAGGACGCGCCACTGGTCACGCTGGGCACGGACCTGACCGGCGCTCGACGGCTTGCGGAGCTTCATCCCGACGGCTGGACCGCCGGCCATGTGCTCGACTGGCTGTTGGGCGAGGCGGGAGACGCCGCCGAGACGGTGCACACGCCGGAGGCCGTCGGGGCGTACCGCCGTCACTGAACGGCGGTGCGCGCGCATCCCTCGTGGACCGCGAGCCGCGGCGATCGGTCCCGATATCTCGCCCCGCGACGGTCGAGTGAATACGGTGTAGCCATGAGCGAAGAGGAGCAGCGCCTTGACCGAGCCGACGCCGACTGGTTCAAGTCAGCGGTCTTCTACGAGGTCCTGATCCGATCGTTCCACGACTCGTCGGGCGACGGGGTCGGGGACCTGCGCGGCCTGACCGAGAAGCTCGACTACCTCGAGTGGCTCGGGGTCGACTGCCTGTGGCTGCCCCCATTCTTCCCCTCGCCGCTCAAGGACGGCGGCTACGACGTCGCCGACTACACGGCGGTCGCTCCCGACATCGGCACCATCGAAGACTTCCAGGAATTCCTGGATGAGGCTCACTCCCGCGGCATCCGGGTGATCATCGACTTCGTCATGAACCACACGTCCGATCAGCACCCGTGGTTCCAGTCCTCGCGCAATGACCCCGACGGTCCGTTCGGCGACTTCTACGTCTGGAACGACACCGACGAGCCCTACCCGGACGCTCGCATCATCTTCGTCGACTCCGAGGCGTCCAACTGGACGTGGGACCCGGTGCGCCAGCAGTACTTCTGGCACCGGTTCTACAACCACCAGCCCGACCTCAACTTCGAGAATCCCGACGTGCACGAGGCCATGCTCGAGGCGCTGACCTTCTGGCTGGACGCCGGTGTCGATGGGTTCCGCCTCGACGCCGTGCCGTACCTGTATGAGGAGGAGGGCACCAACGGCGAGAACCTCCCCCGCACCCACGAGTTCCTCAAGCAGGTGCGCGCCTACGTGGACCAGCACTACCCGGGTCGGGTGCTGCTCGCCGAGGCGAACCAGTGGCCCGCAGACGTCGTGGACTACTTCGGCGACCCCGAGGTGGGCGGCGACGAGTGCCACATGTGCTTCCACTTCCCCGTGATGCCTCGCATCTTCATGGCGGTGCGACGCGAGTCGCGGTATCCCATCAGCGAGATCCTCGACCAGACGCCGCCCATCCCGGAGCATTGCCAGTGGGGGATCTTCCTGCGCAACCACGACGAGCTCACACTCGAGATGGTCACCGACGAGGACCGCGACTACATGTGGAACGAGTACGCGACGGACCCACGGATGAAGGCGAACATCGGCATCCGTCGGCGGCTCGCCCCTTTGCTCGACAACGACACCAATCAGATCGAGCTGTTCACCGCGCTGCTGCTCAGCCTCCCCGGATCGCCGGTGCTGTACTACGGCGATGAGATCGGCATGGGCGACAACATCTGGCTGGGCGACCGTGACGGGGTGCGCACGCCGATGCAGTGGACCCCGGACCGCAACGCGGGCTTCTCGCGGGCGAATCCGGGCCGGCTGTCGCTGCCGGTGGTGATGGATCCTGTGTTCGGGTTCCAGGCGATCAACGTCGAGGCGCAGGAGGCCAGCCGCTCGTCGCTCCTGCAGTGGACGCGCCGCATGATCCAGGTGCGCCGCCAGCACAGTTCCTTCGGCCGCGGCAGCTTCTTCGACCTCGGCGGGTCCAACCCCACGGTCTTCTCCTATTTGCGAGAGGATGGCGACGACGTGGTTCTCTGCGTCAACAATCTCTCCCGCTTCCCGCAACCCGTCGAACTGGACCTTCACCGGTTCAGCGGGTCGCATCCGGTCGAGATGCTCGGCGGTGTCGAATTCCCAGCGATCGGTTCACTTCCCTACTTGCTTACCCTGCCCGGACACGGGTTCTACTGGTTCCGAATCGCCAAGGCTGCACTCACGGAAGGACCGGACGCATGAGTCAATGGATGGAGCGCCCCGAACTGGGTGCCTACTTGGCGCGGCAGCGCTGGTTCGGCGAGGGTGAGGGAGAGGTCGCGATCACGGGAGTCCGCGAGCTTTCCTGGCTAGGTGAATCCATCGAGGGCCCGCGGGTGCGCTTCGAACTGGTGGACGCGGGCTCCCAGTACAGCGTCCCGCTGTCCTACCGGCGCCAACCGCGCGAGGACCTTGCGTATGGTTTCGTGGGAGCGGGACTGCTCGACGGCGAGGTGTCCTACGTGTACGACGCCATGCATGACCCGGAGGCTCGCGGCATTCTCATGCGCGGCTTCACGGAGGGGTACGAGGGTCCCGCCGATGTCGAGTACTCCCGTCTCCCGGGCTTCTCGTTGGAGCCCGACGCGGACAGCGTCCTGATGTCCGCCGAGCAGAGCAACACGTCCGTGATCGCGGGCGATGCGATGATCAAGTTCTTCCGCAAGCTCGCTCCGGGACGCAACCCTGACATCGAGGTTCAGGCCGCGCTCACGCTGCAGAGTTCCGAGCAGATCTCCCCGCTGCTGGGCTGGATCAGCTCAGGCGACGTGGACCTTGCGATGGCCGGCGTGTTCCAGCGGTCGGCGACCGACGGCTGGGGCGCGGCACAGGCAAGCGTGCGCGCCCTTCAGGCGGAGGACGTGCGTGCACGGGACGCAGGCGGCGACTTCGCCGGGGAGTGCGAGCGCCTCGGGGAGACGCTCGCACTGGTGCACGAGCAGATGCGGGAGTCCCTCCCCACGGGGACGTGGGGCACCGCCGAAATCGCGGCACTCGTCGAGCGCCTCAACTCACGCCTGGACCGTGCCCTCGCCATGCACGACACGATCGGCGCCTACGCGGACCGTGTGCGCGCGGCCTACGCCGCGGTGGATCCGGAGGCGGCCATTCCGGTCCAGCGCGTCCACGGCGACTTCCACCTGGGACAGACTCTCCGCACCATCTCGGGCTGGATGATTATCGACTTCGAGGGCGAGCCCGCGCAGCCGCTCGAGGATCGCGTGCGGCTCGACACCGTCGCCCGGGACGTGGCGGGCATGCTGCGCTCGCTCGACTACGCGGCCCATTCGGTCGCGATCGCGACGGGCGTGGCCCAGGACCAGCACGTCGACGCCTGGGTGAGCCGCAACCGGATCGCGTTCCTGCGTGGGTACGGATACGAGTCCTCCGAGGCGGCCGCCGCCCTGCTCCACGCCTACGAGATCGACAAGGCCCTCTACGAGGTGGTGTACGAGCTGAGCTACCGTCCCACCTGGGTGCAGATCCCCTTGCATGCACTCAACCACCTGCTGTGATGCCCGGGCGTTGCGTGGTGCGCGGCCCGGGCCCCAGCAGATTCCCTACACGAGTTCCGGCGGCTTGACTGCGTCGGGCAGGTCGAACTCCAGGTCCTCAGCGGGCTGAGCCCAGTTGGCGGCCACCCATTCCCGGACCTCCCTTGAGGCCTTCTTGATCGCCGCAGTCCGCAGGTCGCGGGAGACGTCCATGGGCTGGACGTTGAAGAAGGTGGCGTCCGTCACTCCGACGAAGCCGAACACTGTACGAAGGTAGTTCTCGACGAAGTCGAACTCGGACAGCGGTCCGGCGGAGTAATCGGCGCCGCGCGAGGTGACAACGATCATCTTGCGCCCGTGGACGAGACCCCGCGGAACGCCGTGCTCGTCATAGCTGAACAGGTACCCCGGCTGAACGATGGCATCGATGTAGTACTTGAGCACGTAGGGAATGCCGAAATTCCACATCGGCACGCTGAGCAGGTAGACATCGGCGTCCAGGAACTGCTCGATGCTACGTTCGATGTCGCTCCACGACTTGCGCGCATCGTCCTCGATCGCCTGGCCCGTCATGAGCGCGTACTTGGCCTCGATGTTTGTTCCGGCAACGGCCGGCAGATCGGCATTGAACAGGTCGAGGGTCTTGATATCGACGTCGGGATCCCGCGCCTCGATCTCCTCCAGCAAGGTGTTCGATACGCGCCCCGTGTTCGAGGCGAGGCCCCGTGGAGTGCAGACAATGTGCAGCAAGCGTGTAGCCATCCGGTCTCTCCCGTGCGTTGATACGACTAAGGAAATGTGGGCACCGGCACCAGCCGGAGACTGCGGTGCCGTCAGGCTCCTGCTGTGGGACCGACCATAGGCGTACACGCTTGGCGCGGGAAAGTCTGATCTGTGAAAATGCACGATTCCTGCGTCTCGAGCCGTGGCTCGGGAGCCGTCGAAGAGGCGAACTACCGCCCGCTCAGGACCGTGCGACGAACCGGAAGTAGAACGCACCGAAGAGCAGCACGATGCCGACGTTGGCGGCGAGCCGCTCCCAGACCCAGGTCTGATGCCTGAAGAACAGCAGGTCGACGGCGACGATCACCGCGACCATCCCGACGATCAGCGGAAGCGCTGACGCGAACCTGCCCATACTTCAACTTTACGCCCGTGACATTGCGGAAACACGGCGTTACTTCTGCGGTGACGCGATCCAGGTCTGCGCACGGTGTCGCGCCTCGTCGAGGGCTGCGCGCCTCGCCCGCAAGGCATCGGCGTCCGTTGCGGCTTGGGTCGAGGAGTCGGCGTCGATGGCGGCGCCGAGGACCCTGAGCGCGTCGAGCCCCCGCTGGGCGACGTCCGTTCGACCGCTGGAAGGCGCGTCCTCGGTCAGCGCATGGAGCTCCTGATCCAGGTCGAGCACGCGCGGCCTGGCGGCCTGCCACAGAGCGGCGGCCTCGGCCGCGCTGGGCTTCGACACGATCTGCGGAATAAGTGAGTCCTCCAACCACGAGAACTCGGATCGGGCCTGCGTCATCCGCTTGTCCCAGGCGTTCCTCACCGACCACGCCCGCCACCACAGTCCGGCCAGTACCAGGACCGCCGCGCCCAGCAGCAGCCACGGCCACCAGGTCGTCGACTCCGGCTCCGGCTCCGATTCATCGGGCGCCGGGGTCGGCTCCGGCGTGGAGGTCTCCGTGGCCTCGGGCGCCGCAGTGGGTTCGGGGTCCGCGGTCACCGTCTCGGTGGGCACCGGCGCCGCGCTGATCTCCGGCTCCGCGGTCACCGTCTCGGTAGGCACAGGCGCCGGGGTCTCGCTCGGCCTGTCCGGCAAACTGATGTCGGGCAACCGCGACGGGTCGATGCTGGGCAGGTTGTCGCAGCCGGCGACACCCGCAGCGAGCAAGACACCGACGGCGGCAGCGGTCATCGGCCGGGCGAAGCTTCTCATTATTCTTCCCTTCGTGACCGGAGGCGTGGTGGTCGCGGATCGCGGAGTGCGCGCCGTGCGGGAGCGCCAGCCTGCGTCAGCTCCATGAAACCCTAGCCGACGGCCCCGGCCGGACGAACCCGGCGCCACCAGTGTTAGGCCACGGCCCGGTGGTAGCGTTCGAGAATGCGCCGCTGGTCGAAGTGGTTCGGTCTGAGCATGGGTGGCCTTCTGGTGATCGCCGGGATCGCGGAGACGGTTCGCCTCGTAGCGACCGGCGACGGCGGCTTCGGATTCTGGTTCGGTTCGCTCGTGGTCGGTGGCGTCCTGGTGATCATGGGCACCGTGCTCCTGCCGCGTCACCCGGTCGCGGGATTCGTGTTGTCGTCCCTGGGCGCGCTCGCCGGAATCCTTCCCACGATGTGGACAATCGTGGTCCCGTTGCTGCTCATCACGCTGGTCGTGGTGAATGGCATGCAGGTTGCCACGCGACACGCGCGGCCGTAGGTTGCGGGACAAGGGCTGGGACAATGGCGGTCCGGGGAATACCCGGTCGCAGGCACGTCGTTCCTCCACTGCGCGACGAGGCGCGGATGCTGACGCGACAGGAGCGAGCGAGTGAAGCGTACTGACGACACCTCCAGCGACTACGGTTCCGCGGAGCTTCTCCCCCTC
>NZ_JAHEBP010000160.1 GCF_024642165.1 Demequina sp. | reverse complement strand
CCCGCCTCGCGTGGCTCGGAGGCATCCCGTTGGTGTCGCTCGCCGTAGCCCTGGCGGGCGCCCTGCTGGGCCTCGCGTGGGAGTCGCTGCGCACGCGCCGCGCCCTGACCGCCGCCTTCGCGCCGGTGGTGGCCATCGGCGTGCTTGCGGCCGGGTACCTGGTTCCGCTCGACGGGCAGGCTCAGGACGGGACGATGCGCCTGGGAGTGGTCCAGGGCAACGTCCCCGACCGTGGTCTCGAGTCCTTCGACCAGGCCCGGGAGGTGACCACCAACCACCTCGCCGAGACGCAGCGGATGGTGGAGGAGCTCGCCCAGCCCGTGGACCTGGTGATCTGGCCCGAGAACGCCGCGGACATCGATCCCCGCATCGATGCGGAGACCAGGGACGCGGTGGACCAGGCCCTCGCCGCGGCGCAGGCGCCGCTCCTGCTGGGCACCGTCGACTACACGCCGCCCGAGGGCCGCTACAACACCATGCTCCTGTATGGCACCTCCGGGACCGTGCTCGACACCTACTCGAAGCAGCGGCCCGCGCCGTTCGCGGAGTACATCCCACTGCGCAGCATCGCCCGCACCGTCACCCCCATCGTCGACAACGTGGTCGATATGCTCTCGGGCACGGATGCGGCCGTGATGGAGGTTCCGGTGGCCTCGCTCGAGCGCACGGTCCCGATCGCGACGCCCATCTGCTTCGAGGTCGCCTACGACTCGATCATCAGGGAGGCGGTCGCCAAGGGCGCCGAGCTCCTCATCGTCCCCACCAACAACGCGACGTTCGGCCGCACCGCGGAGAGCACTCAACAGCTCCAGATGACCCGCATGCGCGCCATCGAGACGGGCCGCTGGGCGGTCCAGGCGTCGACGGTGGGCGTGAGCGCGGTGATCGATCCCAACGGCCGCGTGGTCTCCGGCACGGAGCTTTTCGAGGCCGCTCACATGGTCGACGCGGTGGGCCTGCGCACGGCGATCACGCCGGCCGTCCGATTCGGCTGGTTCATCGGGTGGGGCCTGCTGCTGGTGCCGGCGGCGATCGGCCTTCTCGCCGTCCGGCGGCGCGTCGCGGACAGGTACGACTGGTGATGCGCACCCTCGTCATCATCCCCACCTACAACGAGCGCGCGGCCCTGCCGCGCCAGCTCGAGGCGGTGCTCGACGCCGCCCCTGGGGTCGACGTGCTGGTGGTCGACGACGGCTCGCCCGACGGCACCGGCGAGTGGGCGGACGGCCGCGCCCGGGACGATGCACGGGTCCACGTCATGCACCGCGCCAGCAAGCAGGGTCTGGGCGCCGCCTACCTGGCAGGCTTCGCGTGGGGCCTCGAGCGGGGTTACGAGCTCCTGTGCGAAATGGATGCCGACGGCTCCCACCGCGCGTCCGACCTACCGGTGCTGCTGGCGGCCGCATCGTCCGCAGATCTGGTCATCGGCTCGCGCTGGGTGCCCGGCGGCTCCGTGGTGAACTGGCCCCGGCACCGCCTGCTGCTGTCCACGGGCGCCAACACCTACGTGAGGCTCGCGCTCGGAATCGGTGTGAGGGACGCGACCGCGGGGTTCCGGGTCTACCGCGCGACCATGCTGCGTTCGCTCGAGCTCTCGGATGTCGAGTCGCAGGGGTACTGCTTCCAGGTCGACATGTGCTGGCGCGTGGTGCGGGCGGGCGGCAGGGTGGTGGAGGTCCCGATCACCTTCGTCGAGCGCGAGGTGGGCACGTCCAAGATGAGCGGCGCCATCATCCGCGAGGCGCTGGTCAAGGTGACGCAGTGGGGTGCCGTGCATCGCGGCCGCCAGGTCGCGGGCCTGGTGCGCCGCAGATAGGACCCGCCGCAGACTCAACCTGCCCGAGTCAGGACAGAGAGGAAGGGCCCCACCGAAGCGGGGCCCTTCACATCTGTTACGTCAGCGGCGGCTGGCTCGCAGCACCTCGAGACGCTCCTCGAGGAGCTCCTCAAGCTCCGGGATCGAGCGCCGCTCGAGCAGCATGTCCCAGTGGGTGCGCTGCGGCTTCGTGTCCTTGGGCTCGGGGCGATCACCGTCACGCAACAGCGCGAGCGCGCCGCAGTGGCACTCCCACGAGAGTGGGACGTCGGCCTCGATAGAGAAGGGCATCGCCAGGATGTGACCGTTCGGGCAGTCGTAGTGGACCTCGACCCTCTCCGCCAGCTCGGCGTTGTGGATCGACTCCATGCTCTGGGTTCCCAGGCGCATGCCCCGGAGCGCGCGGTCGGCCATGTCGGACTCCTTCCGGCAGGCGGGCTTGCCTGCACTTTTCGTCAACGTCTGCCCGCATGTCCTTGTTCCATCGTGGCATAGTCGGCGCCGGATCGAACGGGCAGGTCAGCAAGCGTTTGGCACCAGGGCCGCCGTGGGTGGGGACGATGCGGCAGCGGGGGAGGGGAGGGGCGTCTTCGGGCGCCGTGGAGACTCGCGCGGTCTCGTACGCCCGGCGTAGGCGCCGATCGTGACCGCGGCAAGCACGGCGGCCGCTCCCACGAGCTGCGGGACGCTGAGCGTCTGGCCCAGCACCGCCCATCCGAGCACGCCCGCGGTGAGCGGGGTCAGGAAGCTCAGCAGGCTGACGCGGGTCACGGGCAGGCGCAGCAGCCCGCGGAACCACAGCAGGTATGCGAGAGCGGTCCCGGGCAGGGCGAGCCACGCGTAGCCGACGAGGTTCTCCGCGGTCATGCTCGCCGGCAGGCCCTCGAGCAGCATCAGCGGCGCCACGAGCACCAGCCCTCCGGCAAGCAGCTGCCAGCCGGTGAACGCGAGCAGCGGCACCGGACGCCCCCATCGCTTGGTCAGCAGCACCCCCGCGGCCGTCGATCCCGCCGCGAGCAGCCCCGCCGCCACGCCGAACGCGTCCAACCGCGCGGAAGGCGTGAGCACCAGGAGGGCCACCCCCGCCAGCCCGACCACCACGGCGCCCTTGACGGCGGGCCGGGCCCGTTCGCCCAGGACGGTGCCGGCAAGCAGTGCGACGAGGAGCGGATGGACCGCGCCCAGCGTCGCAGCGACCCCGCCCGGCAGACGGTAGGCGGAGAGGAACATGAGCGCGAAGAATGCGCCGATGTTCAACGTGCCGAGCACGGCCGCCTTCCACCACCACGCACCCCGGGGGAGGGCGCGTGTCACGGCGAGCAGGAGCAGCCCGGCCGGGAGCGCCCGCAGCGTCGCGGTGAGGAGCGGGCGGTCCGCGGGCAGGAGTTCGGTGGTGACGAGGTACGTGGTTCCCCACGTGATGGGGGCGAGCGCGGTGAGCGCAAGGGTGCGATTCATGAGGAGCCGTCCATTATCTTGATGTCAAGATAGTAACGGAATCTTGACGTGAAGATATTCCTCAAACCTGGCAGAATCGACGGCAGGAGGTGGCGGATGGACGCGCTGGACGCGGTGATGGATCAGTGGGAACGGGAGCGCCCCGACCTCGACGTGAGCGCGCTGGCCGTGATCGGCCGGCTGTCGAGATTCGCGGCGCTGGTTCAGGTGCGTCTCGACAGCGTGTTCGCCGAGCACGGGCTGCAAGGCTGGGAGTTCGACGTGCTCTCGGCGCTCAGGCGCGCCGGTAC
>NZ_JAHEBP010000159.1 GCF_024642165.1 Demequina sp. | reverse complement strand
CCGTTCGAGATCGACGGGTCCACGTTCGCCGCCAACACCTGCGCGCGCGGCGGTGCCATCGCGGCGATCCGCGCGCCGCTGATCATCACCGGCTCGAGCATCGTCGACAACGAGGCCTCCGAACTTGGCGGAGGAATCTTCCACCAGGGCTTCGCCGAGACCCTCGAGATGTCGCTCTCCACGGTCTCCGGAGATGGGGCGCCGCTGGGCGCGGGGATCGCGTACGACGCGCCGAAGGGCAACCTCGTGGTCCGTGACTCCCGGATCGCGGGCAACACTCCGGGCGCGGTCAGCAACACCGAGTTCGCGGGCATTCACGCCGTCGCGGCCAAGATCGTGGTGGTGCGCTCCGACACCGACTAACGGGCTGCAGCGCGCTACGGTGACAGGACAGACCGAGGGAGGTTGACCATGCCCGCGCTGGTGATCTGCGGAGCCCCGGCAGCCGGCATGCCTGGCGAGCCGTCGCGCGTGGTGGACCCGGTGACTCCGGTGGTCCGCGCCACGGACCTGGGGTTCACGCGCGGGGATGGGGTGTTCGAGACCGTGGGCATCCACGGCGGGCGGGTGCATGACATGGAGCCGCACCTGGAACGCCTTGCGGAGTCCGCCGCCATGCTCGACCTCCCCGCACCGGATCGCGGGGCGTTCCGTGAGGCGATCGCGATGGCCGTGGCCGCGCTGCTCGATCAGCTCGATGAGGTACCCGAGACCGCCCTGTGCAAGATCGTGTACTCCCGCGGCGACGAGCACGCGGCGCACCACCTCGCCGGCGGCCGGCCGTTCGGGATCGCCTACGCCGACGTCTTCCCGGACATCACCCGCGAACGCACCCTCGGGATCGACGTGATCACGCTGACCCGCGGCTACCCGCGCGGGATCGGCGACAAGGCCCCGTGGCTGCTGGCGGGCGCGAAGACTCTGTCCTACGCGGTGAACATGGCGGCGTTGCGGCACGCCGCCGCGCGCGGAGCGGATGACGTGATCCTCACCACCACGGACGGCTTCGCGCTGGAGGCGCCGCGCTCCAGCCTGCTGGTGAGGCTGGGGGACGATGTGGTGACGCCTGCCGTCGAGGGCGGGCTCCTCCACGGCACGGCACAACGGGCCGCCTTCGCGTCCCTGGGCCGGCGCGGGTTCGCCTGCGAATACCGCGACGTGCGGGTCGACGAGCTGCCGGACGCCGACGCTCTGTGGCTCACGGACTCGGTCCAGCTGCTGCGCCCGGTGCGCTCGCTCGACGGGGTCGCCCGCGACGTGGACTCCGAGCTCACCGCGGCCGTGCTCGCGGATCTGGTCGCCGGCGGCTGACCCGCTCCACCCCGACAGTGCGCACGGAGTACTCCGCGACACAACGGTGACGAGGCCCGTTCCGCCGTGCCTCAGCGGCGTTTCGCCTCCAGATCCGTGCGCAGTGTCAGGAAGGGTGGCAGAGGGGTCAGTCCTTCGCGACCTCCACGGCCACCTCGGCTCCAGCCTCCAGCACCACCTGCACGGCGAGCACCTCTCCCGCGATGAGGTCCCGATGCGTCTCGACGGCCGCGACACGCTCCTCGGGCACGGTGAGCGTCAGCACGATGCGGTCGGACACGTTGAGGCCGGCGTGCTTGCGCTCGTCCTGGATCAAACGGACCAGGTCTCGCGCGAATCCCTCGGCCTCGAGCTCGGGCGTGATCGCCGTGTCGATGAGGACGAACCCGCTCTCGCCGCCCGGAAGACGCAGCACGGACGCCGCCTCGTGGTCGTCCGACGAGCCGCCGATCACGGTGGCCAGCTCGTACTCCCCCGCCTCCAGGGCGATGCCTCCGGAGACCACGGCGCCCGAGACCTCGGCCCAGTCGCCCGTCTTCGAGCCCCGGATGGCGGCCTGCACGTCCTTGCCGATGCGCGGGCCGGCGGCGCGCGCATTGACCGTGAGTCGCTGCTCGACCGGGTGGTCCGCGGTGAACTCGTCGATGCCCACGAACGCCACGGCCTTGACGTTGAGCTCGCCCGCAATGAGCGCGGCGTACGGTGTCAGCGCCGCTGGGGAATCGACCGCGACCTTGAGCAGAGACAGCGGTTGGCGCACGCGGATCTGCCTGGCCTTGCGCAGCGCGTGGGCGGCGGAGACCACCTCGCGCACGGCATCCATGACGGAGCCGAGCGACGCATCGTCCCAGGCCGCGGACGCCACCGGGTAGTCCGTGAGGTGAACGGACCTCTCGCCCGTGAGCCCGCGATAGATCTCCTCGGTCGCCAGCGGCAGCAGCGGCGCCGCGAGCCGCGTCACGGTTTCGAGCACCGTGAACAACGTGTCGAAGGCGGCCTGGTCCTCCTCCCAGAACCGGTCGCGCTGGGTGCGCACGTACCAGTTGGTGAGCAGCTCCATGAAGGCCCGCAGGGACTCCGACGCGCCGGGCACGTCGAACTCCTCCATCTGCGAGGTGACGTCGCGCACCAGCTCGGCCGTCTTGGCCAGCACGTACCTGTCCATCACGGGCAGGGAGCCCACCGCCGCATCGTCCACCCGACGGCCCAGCACGCCGTCGCCGCCGTTCGCGGCGCCCGCGTACAGCGTGAAGAAGTAATACGTGCTCCACAGCGGCAGCAGCACCTGGCGGACGCCCTCGCGGATGCCCTCCTCGGTCACCATGAGGTTGCCTCCGCGCAGTATCGGCGAACTCATGAGGAACCACCGCATGGCGTCGGAGCCGTCGCGCTGGAACACGTCGTTGACGTCCGGGTAGTTGCGCAGCGACTTGGACATCTTGCGGCCGTCCGAGCCCAGCACGATGCCGTGCGAGATGCAGGTGGTGAAGGCCGGACGGTCGAACAGCGCGGTCGCGAGCACGTGCATCACGTAGAACCAGCCGCGGGTCTGCCCGATGTACTCGACGATGAAGTCCGCCGGGTTGTGGCTGTCGAACCACTCGCGGTTGTCGAACGGGTAGTGGACCTGGGCGAACGGCATCGAGCCGGAGTCGAACCACACGTCGAAGACGTCGGAGATGCGGCGCATCGTCGCCGTGCCCGACGGGTCGTCGGGGTTGGGGCGGGTGAGCTCGTCGATGAAGGGACGATGCAGGTTGGGCTCGCCCTTCGCGTCCAACGGCAGGCGGCCGAAGTCGCGCTCGATCTCCTCGAGCGAGCCGTAGACATCGGTCCGCGGGAACGCCGGGTCGTCCGAGACCCACACCGGGATGGGCGTGCCGAAGTATCGGTTGCGGGAGATCGACCAGTCGCGGGCGCCCTCGAGCCACTTGCCGAACTGCCCGTGCTTGATGTGCTCGGGCACCCAGGTGATGTCCTCGTTGAGCTCGACCATGCGGTCGCGGAACTCTGTGACGCGCACGAACCACGATCCCACCGCCCGGTAGATCAGCGGGTTGCGGCACCGCCAGCAGTGGGGGTAGCTGTGATCGTAGGTCTCGTGGCGGAGGACGATGCCGGCCTCCTTGAGGTCCGCAATGACCTTGGGATTCGCGTCGAACACCTGGAGACCCTCGTACTGCGGGAACTCGGCGGTGAAGCGGCCCTTCGCATCGATGGGGATCACCGGCTCGATGCCGGCCTCCTGGCAGGCGATCATGTCGTCCTCACCGAACGCCGGGGCAAGGTGCACGATGCCGGTGCC
>NZ_JAHEBP010000054.1 GCF_024642165.1 Demequina sp. | reverse complement strand
AGGGCACGCTCGCCACGGTGACCGGGGAGGTGTCGCCGCTATGGATGGCGTGAACGCCGCCCCCGCCGCCGCGGGCCCCTCGACCCCCGCGCGCACCGGGCGCATCGTGCGCGTCGCCGGGCCCCTGGTCGAGGCCGAGGGCGTGCCGGGCGTGGCGATGGGAGAGATCCTCCACATCGGTGCGGACCGGATCGCCGCGGAGGTGGTGGTGGTCGAGGGGGACCGCGCCACCACCCAGGCGTACGAGTACACCGGCGGCGTCCGCGTGGGAGACCCCGCCGCCGGCAGCGGTCAACCGCTCACCGGCCTGTTCGGCCCGGGACTGCTGGGCAGCGCGTTCGACGGCCTCATGCGCCCGCTGACCTCGGCACCGCTGTGGCTGCGCCCCGACCGCCCCGAATCCGTGGCGGCCGACGACGGCGCACGCCGGTGGCGCTTCGTGCCGTCCGCGCGGGCCGGCTCGACCCTGCGGGAGGGCGACGTGCTCGGGACCGTGCCGGACGCGGGCGCGGTCGAACACCGCGTGGTGGTGCCCGCGGGCGCCTCGGGCACGGTGGCGTGGATCGCGGACGAGGGCGAGGTCGGGGCGCTCGATCGCGTCGCAGACGTCGGGGGCCGCACCGTGCGCCTCTCGGAGCGCTGGCCGATGCGTCGCCCGCGGCCCTTCCTCGAGCGGCTCGCCGATCCCGAGCCGCTGCACACGGGCCAACGCGTGCTCGACCTGTTCTTCCCGGTCTCCCGCGGCGCCGCGGCGGCCGTGACCGGGGGCTTCGGCACCGGCAAGACGATGCTGCTCCAGCAGATCGCGAAGTGGTGCGACGCGGACGTCATCGTCTATGTGGGATGCGGCGAGCGAGGTAATGAGATGGCGGAGGTGCTCGACGACCTGGCACTGCTGGTCGACGAGCGCACCGGCGGCAGGCTGGTCGACCGCACCGTGGTGGTGGCGAACACGTCGAACATGCCCATGATGGCGCGCGAGCTGAGCATCTACACGGGGGTCAGCATCGCCGAGTACTTCCGCGACATGGGCCATGACGCGGTGGTGATCGCGGACTCGACGTCGCGCTGGGCGGAGGCCCTGCGGGAGTTCGCGAACCGCCGCGGCGACCTGCCCGCCGAGGAGGGCTTCCCGGCGGACCTGGCGTCCGAGCTCGCCGCCTTCTACGAGCGTGCCGGGCGCGTGAGGACCCTGGGTGGCCACGATGCATCGGTGAGCGTGATCGGCGCGGTGTCGCCTCCCGGCGGCGACATGTCGGAGCCCGTGACCACGATCACGCAGCGCTTCGTCCGCGCGATGTGGACCCTCGACCGGGATCTCGCCTATGCGCGCCACTACCCCGCCGTCCACTGGGCGGGATCGTTCGCGCGCGACGCCGCCGGGCTGGCGAGGTGGCAGACGGTGCACGGCGACCCCGAGTGGGCGGCCCGCCGGGCGGCCGCGCTCGAGATCCTGGCCGAGGCGGATCGTCTCGGGTCGCTCGCGGAGGTGATCGGCGTCAACTCGCTGCCCGGCCGGGAGCGCATGGTGGTGCTCGGGGGGCGACTCCTGAGGGAGTCCGTGCTGGCGCAGAACGCCTTGAGCCCCAACGACGCGACGTGCTCGGACCAGAAGGGCGCGGCGCTGCTCGACATGGTTCTCGACGTGATCGACGCGTGCCACGCCGCGATCGATCGGGGCGTGACAGCCACCGCCGTCGAACGCGCCGACTTCGGCCCCGTCATCCGCGCGGCCCAGGACGTGGGGCCAGAGGACGCCGGCGCGGTGGGCACCATCCGCGAGCGCATCCTCGACGTGCTGCGGAGGCTGCCATGACCGACTCCTCGAGCACTCGCGAACCGCGGGGCGGCGGTCCGCAGGGGCCACGCGTCGCGCACCGGGACATCCGGGCGATCCGCGGGCCGCTCGTGGTGGTGGGCGGCGTGGACCACGTGGGCTGGGACGAGTCCGCCGAGGTGGACAGCGCCGAGGGCCTGCGGCACGGGCTGGTGCTGGACCTCGACGGCGACCAGGCGACGGTGCAGGTGTTCGAGGGCACCGGGGGTCTCACCCCCGGATCCATCGAGGTGCGTTTCGCCGGACAGCCCTTGCACATCGAGGTCGGGCTGGGCTGGCTGGGCCGGGTGGTCAACGGCCGCGGGGCTCCGCTCGACGGCGGCCCCCCCATCTCGGGAGATCGCCTCGCACCGGTGAGCGGCTGGCCGCTGAACCCCGTCGAGCGTGATCCGCCTCACGAGCCGGTGATCACGGGGGTGTCCGTGATCGATGCGCTCGCCACGCTCGTCCGCGGGCAGAAGCTGCCCATCTTCTCCGTCGCCGGCCTGCCTCATCTGAGCCTGGCGACGCAGATCGCCGCCCAGGCGACCAGCTCCGGGGCGCAGTTCCGGGTGGTGTTCGCGGCGATGGGCCTCACCCACGCGGACATCGCCTTCGTGCGGGATCGGCTGGAGGAACGGACCTCGTCCGGCGAGCTCGTGCTGCTCCTCAACGCCGCCGACGACCCGGCGATCGAGCGCATCCTCACACCCCGCCTGGCACTCACCGTCGCGGAGCACCTCGCGTTCGAGGAGGGGGCGGACGTGCTGGTGGTCATCTCGGACATGACCAACTACGCGGAGGCGGTGCGCGAGGTCTCCGCCGCCCGCCGCGAGATCCCGGCGCGGCGGGGCTACCCGGGCTACCTCTACAGCGACCTCGCGAGCCTGTACGAGCGCTGCGGGCGCGTGCGCGGCCGCGAGGGATCGGTGACCGTGGTCCCCGTGCTGACCATGCCCGCGGGCGACATCACCCACCCGGTGCCGGACCTCACCGGGTACATCACCGAGGGCCAGATCGTGCTGTCTCCCGAGATCGCGGCACGGGGCGTGTACCCACCGGTCGACACGCTCGGCTCGCTGTCGCGGCTCATGCGCAACGGCGCCGGCCCCGGACGCACCCGCGACGACCACCTCGACGTGGCCGCCCAGGTGCTCGCCGCGCTGGCGCACGCCCGGCAGTCCGCCGCCCTGTCCGAGCTCGTGGGCGCCTCCGCGCTCGGCGAGACCGACCGCCGCTACCTCGCTTACCAGGACGCCGTCGAGCGGGGGCTGCTCGACCAGGGCGACAGCGAGTCCCGGTCGCTCGAGGACACCCTCGACCGGGCGTGGAAGGCGCTCGCCACGCTGCCGCGCCAGGAGCTCACCATGGTCTCGCCGGAGCAGATCCGGCGGCACCTCCCGCCGTCCGACGAGGAGGTGGACGATGCCTGACGTGGGCCGTGCCGCGCGCCTCCGAGTCCAGCGCCTCCTGACGGTCGCGCGGCACGGCGTCGATCTGCTCGAGCGCAAGCAGCGGATCGTCGCCGCCGAGCACGAGCGGCTGCTGCTGGTCGCGGACGGTCTACGCATCGCCTGGGAGGAGTCGGCACGCGACGCGCTCGTGTGGACGGACCGCGCCGCGGCGCTGGACGGCTGGGTCGCGATCGAGGCCGCCGCCCCACCGCAGGGTGCGACGGTGCAAGTCCAGGTCGCGCGCGTCATGGGCGTGGAGTTCCCCGACGATGGCGTCGCCGATGTCCCGGCCCACCGGCGCACCGGCGGAAGCTCGACGCTTCGGTACGCCGCCGACGCGATGACGGCCGCGATCGAGGCGGCGATCTCCTACGCGGCGGTGAGGCGGGCCACCGTCATCGTCGCGGCAGAGCTGGTCGCCACCCGGACGCGACGGCGCGCCATCGAACATCGCTGGATACCCCACCTCGAGGGCGAGCTGGTGCGGATCGAGCGCGGGCTCGAGGAGCTCGAGCGCGAGGAGAACCTGCGGGTGCGCTGGGCCATGGGCGCCCAGCAGGAGGCGCGCGGGAACCGGCGCCAGGACGGAGTGGCATCATGAACGCAACGGTGCTGGTAGGAGTGCATGACTCGGCCGCGTCGGCGGCGGCGGCCGCGGCGGCGATCGAGCACGCGCGGAGTTCCGGCGCGGCGCTGCGGGCCGTGGCGGTGGTCGAGCATGACGGCATCCCAAACGGATCGGACCGCGAGGCCGCGCTGCTGCACGGGCGCGAACAGGCCTGCTCGGCCGCGCTCGCCGACGTGGCTCGCCGCGCCACGGCCGCCGGGGTCGAGGCCGAGGTCTCGCTGCGCCGAGGTCGGGTCGCCGCCGAGATCCTCGCGGAGGCGGCCGCGTGCCACGCGAGCGTCATCGTCATGGGACGCATGGACCGTCCGGGACACGTGATCCCCGCGATCGGCTCCCACACGCTGGGCGTGGTCGAGTTCGCTCACGTCCCGGTGCTGGTGGTTCCCGAGCTCCATGCCGCGGCACACGCGCGGTGGCGTGGATAGTCGGCTCGGCCGCATGCGCCGGATGGCCGCGGACCGTCTGGAGTGCGCCTGGGCAGATTCGAACTGCCGACACCCGCTTTAGGAGAGCGGTGCTCTATCCCCTGAGCTACAGGCGCCTGCACGGGGTACGCCCATGAGGATACCGGCTGCCGGCGCCGCGACCACCCGACGCCACCGCCCACAACGGTGCGGCTGAGTGTCGCTTTCGCGCGCAGATTCCGCCAACGGTGCGGCTGAGTGTCGCCAGCGGCCGAGTGCACGTCTTGCACCTGCGCCGCCGACCCGGCGTAGCCTGGAGAGGAGAATCGACCGCCGCGCCGGAGACCCGGCCCGCCGCGTGGCAGCGGAGGAGGCCGTGGTGGTGGCGCAGCGATGCGCGGGGTCGCCGCGCCGATTGATCGCGTTCGTGGCCCTGGCGTACGGCATCTCGTGGGCGTGGTGGATCCCGCTGGTCGCGACCGGCGCGGTCGTGGATCCCGGCCAGGCGTGGCCCACCCACCTCCCTGGCCTGCTCGGTCCCGCGATCGCGGCCGTGCTGGTGACGGGCGCCACTGAAGGGCGGGCCGGAATCGCCCGGCTGTGGTCCCGCATCGTCCGGTGGCGGGTGCGCTGGTACTGGTACGGCCTCGTCGCCGGGACCGTCGCGGTGGCCGCGCTCCCGCTGGTGGTGGGCGACCGCCCCGACGCGCAGGACTTCGCTGCGTACTCCGGCGCACCGATGGCCGGCCTGTGGATTGTCCCGTACGTGCTCCTGGTCAACGGTTTCGGCGAGGAGATCGGCTGGCGCGGGTACCTCGCGGACGGACTGCTCGATACGCGGAGCAGGGCCACCGCCGCACTCCTGGTGTGGCCCGTCTGGGCGCTGTGGCACCTGCCGCTCTTCTGGGTGGTGGGCAACCTGCGCGGGCTGGGTGTGGGCGGGACGGCGGGCTGGCTCGTCGGCATCGGATTCGGCTCGGTGGTGCTGACGTGGCTGTACGACTCCGCGTCCCGATCGATCCTGCTGGTCGCGCTGTGGCACACGGCCTACAACTTCACCACGGCGACCGAGGCGTCTGCGGGGATCGCGGCGGCGGTTTCGAGCACGGTGGTGATGGTGGGCGGCGTGGTGATCCTGGCGCTGCGCCGGTCACGGCGGCGGCCGGCACCGCTCTCGCCTTGAGCGCGCGCCCGGTCGGATCCGCGCTAACCGCGCCCCGACTTCACCAACCGCCCACAACGGTGCGGCTGAGTGTCGCTTTCGCGCGCAGATTCCGCCAACGGTGCGGCTGAGTGTCGCCCGCGTCCTAGAACAGGTGGTGCACGTGCTCCCGCACATACCGCTCGTAGATGTCCTCGAGCGCCGCCATCGTCGAATCCGGCAGCGCCGGGAACTCCGCGGCCTCCGCGTTCGACCGCGCCTGCGACGGCTTCGAGGCGCCCGGGATCATGGTCGCGACCCCCACCTGCGCCAGCCACCCGAGCGCCATCTGCGACGTCGCCCAGCCCGAAGGCGTGAGCGCCGCGACCTCGCGCGCCGCGGCCACGCCCACCTCGAACGGCACGCCGGAGAACGTCTCGCCGATGTTCATCTTGGACCCGTCCCGGTTCCACGTGCGGTGGTCCTCGGGCGCGAAGGTGGTCGACTCGTCGTACTTGCCGGACAGCAGCCCCGACGCGAGCGGCAGCCGGGCGATGATCCCGACCCCCTTCTCGCGCGCCTCCGGCAGCACGCGCTCGAGCGGCTTGCGACGGAAGATGTTCACGATGATCTGGATGGTCGCCAGGTCCTCCTGCGCGAGCGCTGCCAGCGCCTCGTCCACGAGCTCGACCGAGACTCCCCAGCGCGCGATGCGGCCCTCGGCGACCAGCGTGCGCAGGTCGTCGAAGACGCGCTCGTCCGTGAACACCGGCGTGGGCGGGGTGTGCAACTGCACCAGATCCAGGGTGTCGACGCCCAGGTTCTCGCGCGAGCGGTCGGTCCACCTGCGGAAGTTGTCCAGCGTGTAGGCGTCCGCCACGTGCGGGTCCGCACGGCGGCCCATCTTGGTCATGACCGTGAACTCGTCCCGGTCCTCGCGACCGGCGAGGAACCGCCCGATCGCCTTCTCCGACCGCCCGTCGCCGTAGACGTCGGCCGTGTCGAGCACCCGGGTCCCCGCATCGGCCGCGGCACCCAGGATCTCCTGCGCCGCATCGTCGCCCACCGTGGCCCAGTCGCCGCCGAGCTGCCAGGTGCCCAGACCCACCAGCGAGATGTCGCGTCCGAGATTGGCCACCGTCGTCGTCCTCATGGAATCCACGGTAGCCGGGAAAGGTCCCGAGCTAGGACGATGCGGTCCCGGACATGCGACGAGGGCCGCCACCTCGCGGTGACGGCCCTCGTGAAGCGTGCTGGTCCTAGGTCACTCGGACGTAGACGGGGTTCGACTGCCAGATCGCACGGAACTGGATGGTCTTGCCCGGACGCGGCGCATCGATCTGCAGGTTCTTGCCCGCGTAGATGCCGATGTGGCCGGACGTCAGGATGAGGTCGCCCGGCTGGGGGCTGGAAACCCGGGTGCCGAGGCTCCAATAGGCGCTCGACGAGCGCGGGAGCGAGACGCCCAGCTGCCCGTAGACGTACGAGACGAAGCCCGAGCAGTCGAAGCCCGCAGGAGTGGAGCCGCCCGACACGTAGGGCACGCCCACGTACTTCGCGGCCTCCGCGATGACCGCGGAGCCGGCGATGGCCGCCTGGACCGAAGCCGAGGGCTGCACCGAGGTGGACTTCGAGACCGTGGTGGCGCCGCTCGAGGTCGACGTCGCCACGGGGGCGGGCGCCGGCGGCGGCGGAACCTTGACCTTCACGGTGGGAGTATCGATCGTGTACGTGACCGTCTCGTCCGACGAGGTGACGGAGGGGATCTCCGCGATGTCGTTGGAGTAGTCGAAGGGGGCAGCGGCACCGAGGGTGGTCGCGCCTTCCATCGGTTCGGTCGTGACGAGAGCGGCTGCGGCGGCCCCGGTGAGGGGGACGACAACGAGGGCTGCACCCGTGGCTGCTGCCACGGCCCGCGTCTTGGCGCGCATGTATCCGTACTTCAAATTACCGTTTCCTTTCGCGCTGTCTGCGCGTCGAGATCTCTGCGCCCCTGCGTCCGAATCGAGCCGGACGTTCCTCTTGTGGGGGGCACCTAGGAGAAGGTCTCCATGCCGTGAAGGCCGTTCTTGTTATCTAAAAGTTACCAAAGATCCTCAGGATGGCAAGCCGAACATGTGGCGCGCCTGATCCCGACCCAGCACCAGGAGGGCGCCCGCGACCCCGATACCCACCCCCGCATCGACCGCTTCGAGACGCACCGACGCGCCTGGCAGAACCCCGTTCTCAAGGAGGTCCCGGAGGAGCGCGGGATCGGCCTGGGGATGCTCTCCGATGCGGGTGATCGTGGCCAGAAAAATCTCGTTGTCCAGGAGCTCCGTGAGGGGCGTTTCGGCGGGAATCGGGCTTGTCTCGTCCGCTCCCAGCTCGTCGAGACCGGGGATCGGGTTGCCGTAAGGCGAGGCCGTCGGGGAGTCCAGCAGCTCGAGCAACCGGCGCTCGACCCGCTCGCTCATGACATGCTCCCACCGGCACGCCTCCTCATGGACATGCGCCAGGTCGAGGCCGATCACGTCGGTGAGCAGACGCTCCGCGAGCCGGTGCTTGCGCATCACCCGCATCGCGGCCGTCTCGCCCGCCGCCGTCAGCTCGAGGTGCCGATCCTCGGACACCACCACGAGCCCGTCGCGCTCCATCCGGGCGATGGTCTGCGAGACGGTGGGGCCCGCGTGACCGAAGTGCTCGGCGAGACGCGCACGCATCGGCGTCACACCGTCCTCGATCAGTTCGTAGATGGTCCTCAGATACATCTCGGTGGTGTCGATGAGGTCGCTCATGACGCGTATCGGCCCAGGCCGAGGTACCTCCAGCCCGCGTCGATCCACGCCTGCGCGGGAAGGCAGTTGCGGCCGTCGATGACGGTGCGCTGCGAGACCGCGGCTCCGACCACGGCCGGGTCGAGCTCGCGGAACTCCTTCCACTCCGTCGCCACGATGACCAGGTCCGCCTCCGCACAGGCCTCCTCGGCGTTGCGCGCGAACGGCAGGGTGGGCCAGATGGCGGCGGCGTTGGGCATCGCCTCCGGGTCGAACACCCGGACGTCGGCACCCGCCAGGTGGAGGCGGCCGGAGATGTCCAGCGCGGGAGAATCGCGAACGTCGTCGGAGTTGGGCTTGAAGGCCGCGCCCAGCACGGCGATGCGGGCGCCGTTGAGGGACCCGCCCACCTCACGCGCGGCCAGGTCCACCACGTGGTCGCGGCGGCGCAGGTTGACGTCGTCCACCTCGCGCAGGAAGCGCAGCGCGTGACCGGTGCCCAGCTCGTCCGCGCGCGCCATGAACGCGCGGATGTCCTTGGGCAGGCAGCCGCCGCCGAACCCGAGCCCGGCGCCCAGGAACTTGCGGCCGATGCGCGCGTCGTAGCCGATCGCGTCCGCCAGGTCCACCACGTCGGCGCCGGTGGCCTCACAGATCTCCGCCACCGCGTTGATGAAGGAGATCTTGGTGGCGAGGAATGCGTTGGCGCTGACCTTCACCAGCTCCGCCGTCGCGAGGTCCGTCACCACCATCGGGGTCTCGCGCGCGAGGGCGTCGGCGTAGACCTGGCGGGCGACCTCCTCGATGCGGCCCGGGTGCTCCGTGTCGACGCCGAGCACCAGGCGGTCGGGCCGCAGCGTGTCCTCCACCGCGAAGCCCTCGCGGAGGAACTCGGGGTTCCACCCCAGCTGGGCGTCCTCGCCCACGGGCGCGATCTCCCGCACGCGGGCGGCAAGCCGGGCCGCGGTGCCCACAGGGACGGTCGACTTGCCTAGGATCACGGCCGGGCGGGTCAGCAGCGGTGCGATGGTCTCGATCACCGAGTCCACGAACCGCATGTCCGCCGCATACTCGCCCTTCTTCTGCGGCGTGCCCACTCCGATGAAGTGGACGTCCGCGAAGTCCACCGCCTCCGCCGCGTCGGTGGTGAAGCGCAGGCGGCCCGACTCGACGTGCTTGCGCAGCAGCTCGGGCAGCCCGGGCTCGAAGAACGGCACCTCGCCGCGGGCGAGCCGCTCGATCTTGGCCGGATCGATATCAACGCCGATCACCTCGTGACCGAGCTCGGCCATTCCGGCGGCGTGGGTGGCACCCAGGTATCCGGTGCCGAAAACTGAGAGTCGCATCGTCATGCGGATAGCGTATCGGCCCTCGTCACGGCTTGGGGAGGGGTACCTCGACCACCACGGTGGCTCCCACGGCGTCCACCGCGAGCGTGCCGTCGACGTACGGGACGAACGCGGCCTCGCCGCGCGCGAGCGACAGCATCCCGCGCTCCGAGCGGGCTGTGGCGGTGCCCTCGACCGCCAGGACGATGCGCGGGCCGGGGGGGAAGGCCGCCGACCCACGTTCGACCATGGTGAGCGCGAACTCGTCCACGGGTGCCGGGTAGAAGGTCGCGTCGCCGTGGCGCTCCGCCGCGACCACGGGCGGCGGGGTGGGGGTGCCATCGGTGAGCGTCACCAACAGGTCGATGTCGACGGGCTTGGGGGTGAGGCCCGCGCGCACCACGTTGTCGGAGTTCGCCATGATCTCCACGCCCACGCCGGACTGGTACGAGTGGATGATCCCCGCGCCCGTGAAGCACGCCTGGCCCGGGGCGAGCCGGACCACGTTGAGCGCGATCGCCACCAGCGCGCCCGGATCGCCGGGGAACTCGAGCGCGGCTGCCGATGCGACCGCCAGGTTCTCCGGCGTGCCGGTGCGGCCGCCGACGTCGATGAGGGCCTCGAGCGCGGCGGGCGCGTCGGGGTCCCGCAGCACGCGCTGGATGTAGTCGCCCATGGCCACGGTGGGTTCGGTGGCGTTCGCCAGGTCCTCGGCCCACCGCCGCGTGCAGGGCTCGCCCAGCCACACCAGATCCGCCGCGACGGCCTTCGCGGGCCGGAAGCCCGCGAGCAGCGTCATGGGGGTGAGCGCCACGATCATCTCGGGCTTGTGCGAGCGGTCCCGGAACGTCCGCGTGGGCGCGTCGCTCGGGACGCCGCGCGCCTCCTCCTCGACGAAGCCCGCCTCGGCCTGCTCCATGTCGGGATGCACCTGCAGGGACAGCGGCTTCGCGATCGCGAGCACCTTCAGCAGGTAGGGCAGCCGCTCCCGGCTCGCCGCGAGCTCCGGTCCCAGCATCGTGGCGGGCGCACGGGCGATGAGCTCGTCGAGCCCGAGCCGCTCTCCCGGGTAAAGCCCGGCCTCGTCCGCATCGACCCCATGCACCGCGGTCGCCGTCGCCGGCGCGGACGTGTGGGCGCCCCACCAGGCCTCCGCCACCGGCTTCCCGGACGGGTGCAGGCCCACGAGCGTCTCGAGGACGTCGGTCATCCCCCACGCGTAGTGCTGGAGGGCGGGTTGGAGGCGGTACACGCCGCCATGATGCCAGCACTGGCGCGACTACAGTGATTCCATGACGGACATCATCCAGATTCCCGCCACGCTGCTCCCCCGTGACGGACGCTTCGGCTCGGGTCCGTCGAAGGTCCGCGACGCTCAGCTCCAGGCGCTGATGGCCAGCCAGCCCGGGGTGCTCGGCACCTCCCACCGGCAGGCCCCCGTCAAGGATCTCGTGGGCGACGTGCGCGCGCAGCTCGCGCAGCTCTTCGCGATCCCCGAGGGCTTCGAGGTGATCCTCGGCAACGGCGGCTCGACCATGTTCTGGGACGCCGCATCGTTCTCCCTGGTGCGGGACCGCGCGCAGCACTGCGCGTTCGGCGAGTTCGGCGCCAAGTTCGCCAAGGCCACGGATGCCGCGCCCCACCTGGGCGCATCGTCCATCCGCACGGCCGCCCCCGGGTCGGTGGTGCTTCCCGAGCCCGAGGACGGCATGGACGTCTACGCCTGGCCCCACAACGAGACCTCGACCGGGGCCATCGCTCCGGTGCGGCGACCCGCGGGGATCGGCGACGCGATCACCGTGGTCGATGCGACCTCCGCCGCCGGCGGCACGCGCGTGGACATCGCCCAGACGGACGTCTACTACTTCGCCCCGCAGAAGAGCTTCGCCTCCGACGGTGGGCTGTGGTTCGCCGTCCTGTCCCCCGCGGGCATCGCGCGCATCGAGGAGATCGCCGCGTCCGGACGCTGGATGCCGGAGTCGCTGTCGCTCAAGGTGGCGCTCGACAACTCGCGAGCGAACCAGACGCTCAACACTCCGGCGGTCGCGACGTTGGTGCTGATGCGCGCGCAGCTCGCGTGGATGCTCGAGGGCGGCGGCATGGACTTCGTCGCCCAGCGCAGCGCGCTGTCCTCCGGCCACCTCTACGACTGGGCGACCCGCACCTCATGGGCGACGCCGTTCGTGTCCGACGCGGCCTACCGGTCGCCCGTGGTGGCGACCATCGATCTGGACGATGCGGTGGACAGCGGCGAACTGCGGCGTCACCTGCGCGCCAACGGCGTGGTGGACATCGATCCGTACCGGAAGCTGGGCCGCAACCAGATCCGCGTGGGCGTGTACCCGGCCGTGGACCCCGAGGACGTCGAGGCGCTCATCGCGTGCATCGACCACGTGGCGGGGCGGCTGCTCGCCTGATGGCGTGGCGGGCCGGACCCGAGCGGACGCGCCTGGTGCGGCGCGTCCTCCCGGCCGTGCTACTCGTGGCGGTGTCCGGCGGGGTCGCGGTGAGCGTCGCGCTCGCCGGGCCGGGTCCCGCGGGCGATCCCGCCCCGGACGCCGGCATGATCGCGCGGCTCCTCGACGCGCCCGCGACGGTCCAATGGGCCGTGGAGGATGTGGTGGAGCCGGTGGTGGCGCCGTCCTCCGCCGCCCGACAGGCGGCGCCTCGCATCACCGTGTCGGCGCCGCCACCCCCTCCGCCGCCGGCGCCCGCCGCATCGTCCCCCCGGAGTACCGCCGGCGGGAGGTCGCTGGGCCCGGGCGACGTGGGCACCTACTGCGCGAACCCGGACCGGCCCTACGGCGCCTCGAGCGCGCAGGGGCTGCTCACCGCGGCGAACCGCGAGCGGGCGCGGCTGGGGATCGGAGCGCTGACGTGGTCGAGCTCGCTCGCTTCCGCCGCCGCCGGCTGGTCCTCCACCATGGCCTCGACGGGACAGATGTCCCACAACCCCTCGGCGCCGGGCGCGGAGAACGTCGCGTACGTGTCCAGCAGCGGCGGCTACTCGCGGGCGACGGCCGTGGGCATCATGCACGCGAACTGGATGCGCTCCTCGGGGCATTGCCGCAACATCATGAACCCGAGCTACACGCAGATGGGCGCCGGCGTCGCGTCGAACGGCAACGGAACCTCCTGGTACGCGACCGAGAACTTCCGCTAGGGACGCGTCAGTCCGGCTCGTGCGCGCGCCGCGAGCCGGACTGCGGAATCCACGCCAGGAACGCACCCGTGGTCGCGAGCCCGATGCCGCCCACCGCGAAGAATCCCACGGGCAACGCGATCACGGCTCCTGCCGCCACCAGCGCGGGTCCCGCGAGCCCTCCGGTGTCCTGGAGGATCATCCACAGGCCCGTGAACACCGAGCGACCGCGCACCGGCGCCACGTCCGCGCCCAACGTCATGATGAGACCCGAGCCCCATCCGTTGCCGATCCCCAGCACCAGCGCGGCGATGGTGACGGCGACCACGCCCTGCGTGAACGGCAGGGCCAGCGTGCCGAGGGCGAGCAGCAGCGTGGACGGAATCGCTGTCCACAGCCGCCCCCGCCGGTCCATCGTGGCGCCCGCCGGGTAGAACAGCAGCATGTCGATCGCGGCGGAGATCGAGAAGATCAGCGTGGCGACCTCGGGGCTGAGGCCCACGTGCGTGGCCCACAGCGGGATGATGGCCAGCCGCGCCTGGCGCAGCGCGCCGGTCGCGGCCACCGCGACGCCGAGCGTGCGGATGACGTGGGCGTTGTCGCGCGCGACCTGGGCCAAGGAGATGTGCTCCGGCCGCACGTACGCGCGGCGCTCGCGGCGAGCGCCCGCGAGGGCCAGCGCGCCGATGGCCGCCACCACGCACGCCGCGCCGAACCAGTAGGTGGAGCTGAGCCCCCAGACGGCGATGAGTCCGGCGCCGATCAGCGGGCCCACGAAGTTCGCGATCCGCCAGATCCCCGCCAAGGAGGTGAGCGAGCGGGCGGTGAACGCCGGCGGGATCAGCTCCAGGATCTGGTTCTGGCGGGCCACGTGGTACGCCGCGTGGCCCAGGCCCACCAGCACCGCTCCCGTGAGGAACACCGGGAGGCCGGGTGAGGCGGCCGCCACGGCCGCGCCCACGGCGAGGATGGCCAGCGACAGCATGGCGGCGCCGGCGGCACCCAGCCGATGCGCGAGCGCGCCTCCCAGCGCCGAGCCCGGGATGCGTCCTAGCTGGTACGCGGC
>NZ_JAHEBP010000158.1 GCF_024642165.1 Demequina sp. | reverse complement strand
CTGTTCCACGCGCTGCGCGGCGAGGGCGTGGCGCTCCCTCCGAGCGCCTACGAGGCGTGGTTCGTCTCGGCCGCGCACACGGCGGCGGACGTCGAGCACATCGTCGCCGCGGTCGCGCGGTGGGCGGATCGCGAGCGGGCCTAACGAGCCGAATTTGCATCGTCCCTGATAGATAGCGCATTTCACGCCGCCGTCCGGCGTCGGTGAGCGCCCTCACGGCCCCGCGCCTCCCGAGGTGAGAAGAAGTTCTTCCACACTTCACACTGCGCGTGGTCGCCCGAAACCTCCCGCCCGTACCTTCGGGACTGTCCGCATCGCATCGAGGTTCCCCGCCTCGATCGGACACCAGTCCTGGGAGGGGCAATGACCATCAACGAAAAGACCGGGCTCGACTCCGTCGAGCCCGGCGTCATCGGCAAGGGGAGGTGGATCGAGCGCTGGGAGCCCGAGAACGAGCTGTTCTGGGAGGCGAAGGGCAAGGCGATCGCCTTCCGCAACCTCGTCTTCTCGATCGTCGCCGAGCACATCGGCTTCTCCGTCTGGCTGCTGTGGTCGATCGTGGTCGTCAAGATGTACGGCACGTTCGATGACTCGGGCGCGCTGGTCGCTGCGGGCTCCAACGGCTGGGCGCTGACCGCCGGCCAGGGCTTCACCATCCTTGCCGTCGCGTCCGGCGTGGGTGCGTTCCTGCGGGTGCCCTACACGTTCGCGGTGCCGATCTTCGGCGGCCGCAACTGGACGGTCATCAGCGCGCTGCTGCTGCTGGTCCCCACGCTCGGCCTCGCCTGGGTGGTGAGCCACCCCGAGACGTCCTTCACCGTGCTGCTGCTGGTCGCAGCCACCGCCGGCTTCGGCGGCGGCAACTTCGCCTCGTCGATGTCGAACATCACCTACTTCTACCCGGAGAAGGAGAAGGGCTGGGCCCTGGGCCTCAACGCCGCGGGCGGCAACATCGGCGTGGCCGTCGCACAGAAGGTCGTCCCGATCGCCATCGGACTCGGCGGCCTGGGCCTCGCGAACGCCGGACTCGTCTACGTTCCTCTCGCCGTGGCTGCGGCCATTCTCGCGTTCCTGTTCATGGACAACCTGCGCGAGGCGAAGGCGGACCCGAAGCCCACCGCGAAGTCGCTCACGCACGGCCACACCTGGCTCATGGCGTTCCTGTACATCGGCACGTTCGGCTCGTTCATCGGCTACTCGGCCGCGTTCCCCACGCTGCTCAAGGTGGTCTTCGAGCGCGGCGACATCGCGCTCAGCTGGGGCTTCCTGGGCGCCTTCATCGGCTCGATCTCCCGCCCCTACGGCGGCAAGCTGGCGGACCGCGTGGGCGGCTCCATCGTCACGCTCGGCGCCTTCATCGCCATGGCCGTCGCCGGTTACACGGCGGTGCTCGGCGTGCAGCAGAAGTCGCTGCTCATCTTCTTCGTCAGCTTCATGGCGCTGTTCGCCTTCACGGGCATCGGCAACGGGTCCACGTACCGGATGATCCCCTCGATCTTCAGCCGCCTCCACGCGGACAAGGGCGAGGCCACCGATGAGAGCCGGCTGGACTTCAAGCGTCGCTCGGCCGGCGCGGTGGGAATCATCTCCGCCGTGGGTGCCTTCGGCGGCTTCGCGATCCCGTTCGTCTACAAGTGGGCGAAGGAGACCTCGGGAACCATCGTCCCGGCGCTGCAGATCTACATCGGGGTGTTCCTGCTCATGGCGGTCCTCACGTGGGTGTTCTACCTGCGCAAGGGCGCCCGGATGCAGAACGTCTGACCATGACCCACCTCGAGGTCGGCGCGGTGCCGCCGGAGCCCCACGGCTCCGGCGGCACCGTCGCGACCCACTGCCCGTACTGCGCGCTCCAGTGCGCGCAGACCCTCGAGCGCACGCCGGGCGAGCGACTCCCCGTGCTCGTGACGGGGCGGGAGTTCCCCACCAACCGCGGCGGCCTGTGCCAGAAGGGCTGGACCTCGGCCGAGGTGCTGCGGGCCGCGGATCGCATCACCACGCCGCTGCTGCGCACCGCCGACGGCGGCTTCCGCGAGGCGTCCTGGGACGAGGCGCTGGATCTGGTGGCCACCCGAGTGCGCCGGCTCCAGGCGGAGTCGGGGGACGATGCGGTGGCCGTGTTCGGCGGCGGCGGCCTCACCAACGAGAAGGCCTATGCGCTGGGCAAGTTCGCGCGGCTCGCGCTGCGCACGCCGCTCATCGACTACAACGGTCGCTTCTGCATGTCCTCGGCCGCCGCGGCCTCGAACCGCGCGCTGGGGATGGACCGTGGGCTCGCGTTCCCCCTCGCGGACCTTGCCGGCGCGGATGCGGTCCTGGTGCTCGGCTCGAACATGGGCGTGACCATGCCGCCCTTCGTCCAGCACCTGGCGGGGGTGCGCGAGCGCGGCGGACTCGTGGTGGTGGATCCTCGCGAGACCGTCACCGCGAAGCTCACCCACGGCGGCGCGGGCATCCACATGGCACCGGTGCCGGGTTCGGACATGGTGGTGCTGCTCGCGCTGCTGCACATCGTGCTCGCCGAGGGCCTGGCCGATCTGGACTACCTGGCCGCGCGCGTCAACGGCCTCGACGACGTCCGCCGCTCCGTCGCCGCGTGGTGGCCCGAGCGCGCGGAGGCAGAGACCGGCGTGCCCGCGGACACCCTGCGTGCGGTGGCGCGCACCCTCGCGGACGCGTCGCCCTCGCGCGGCGGCCGCGGCGCCTATGTCCTCACGGGCCGCGGGGTCGAGCAGATGTCGCAGGGGACCGCGTGCGTGAACGCTGCCATCAACCTCGCGCTCGCGCTCGGGCTGATCGGCCGCGTCGGGTCCGGGTTCGGCCCGGTGACCGGCCAGGGCAACGGGCAGGGTGGGCGAGAGCACGGCCAGAAGTCCGATCAGCTGCCGGGCTACCGGCTGATCACGGATCCCGCGGCTCGCGCGCACGTCGCGGCGGTGTGGGGCGTGGATCCCGCCGTCATCCCCGGGCCCGGCGTCCCCGCCGTCCAGCTGCTCACGTCCCTCGGCACGCCGGGCGGTCCGCGCGCCCTGCTGGTCCACGGCAGCAACGTGGTGGTCTCGGCGCCCAACTCCACGGTGGTGGAGGAGCGCCTGCGCGCGCTCGATCTGCTCGTGGTGTGCGATCTGGTGCCGTCCGAGACCGCGCTGCTGGCGGACGTCATCCTGCCCGTGACGCAGTGGGCGGAGGAGGACGGCACCATGACCAACCTCGAGGGCCGCATCATCCGGCGTCGCGCCGCCGTGGCCGCCCCCGGCCAGGCCCGCAGCGAGCTGTGGATCCTGCGCGAGCTCGCGGCCCGGTTGGGCTGCGACGCGATGTTCAGCGACGATGCCGAGACCATGTTCGACGAGATGGCGCGTGCCTCCGCGGGCGGCAAGGCCGACTACAGCGGCATCACCTACGACCGCCTCGACGCGGGCGAGGAGCTGTTCTGGCCCGTCCCGGGTCCCGGCCACCCGGGCACGCCCCGGCCGTTCCTTGAGCGCTTCCCGACCCCGGACGGCCGCGCCGTCATGCATCCCGTCGCGCACCACGGTCCGGCCGACGACGTGCGCCCCGGCGCCACCACGTACCTGGTCACCGGGCGCGTGCTTCAGCACTATCAGTCCGGGGCGCAGACGCGCCGCGTCGCCGAG
>NZ_JAHEBP010000053.1 GCF_024642165.1 Demequina sp. | reverse complement strand
CGGCCTCGGCGAACTGGATCTCAGGACCCTCCATAGGGGAAGTGCTCCTTGCGTTGGAGCAGGCCAGGCCAGAAATAGGGCCTCTGCCCCACTGATCGTCAGTCGAAATGCTCAGAACCGCCCCGATAGGGGTTCTGCCCATCACCACCGAGGACCAGCGTCCGGCTGGCCTGCCAGGTATGTGAAGTTCAGGCCCGCGGGACTTGCCAGCGAGCCTCGGTCATCTTAGCAGTGGCACTCACTTCGCGCGCGCATCGGCGAGGTAGGCGCGCCACCCTCCGAACTCGGTCACGTCACGCGCGTCTTCCAGTCCGATCGCTTCACAGACGAAGCCGTGCACGCGTGAGCCGTCGACCAGCTCCACCGTCCCGATGCCGAGCGGAGCCGGGATCGTGGCAAGGAATCCCCCGACGCTCGCGAGCGGCACGGCGTAGACCTCCACCTCGATCGAGCGCCCTCCGGCGCGCACGCGCGCGAGTCCGGGCTTCGGTGGCGTGGAACGGGCGAGTTCGAAGAGGCGGTACTCCGGCGCCGTGAACGTGCGCGCCACCAGGGTCGCCCCGGTCACTGTCAGGTCATCGTGGAGGGGCAGCCCTTCCAGATGCGCTCCCACCACGGCAAGCTCGAGCGTCGGCGCGGCTCCCGGATCGCCCACCGATGCCGTGTCCGCGGCGGCGGACGTGGATGACGCCGGCACGGGCCGCCAGCCCGTGGCTCCGAGCGTGCGTGGCGACGCGTCCTCGATCGCTCGCGCGAGACGCACCAGGTCGGGGTCGCTGCCCGCGGCAGCGTGCACCGTGACTCCGAAGGGAAGCCCCGACGACGTGATGCCGGAGGGAATCGCGACCGCCGCCATGTCCAGGAGATTGGTGAAGGTCGAGAAGCGACCGAGTGCAGCGTTTCGCGCGATCGGATCCGCGGCCATCTGCTCGAGAGTGAAGACTGCGGTCGTGGTGGGAGCGAGCAGCGCGTCGACGCCGGCCAGAGCGCTCCCCGATAGGGCACGCAACTCCTCGAGGCGCGTGAGCCCGTGGAAGACGGCGGCTCCCGTGATGTCGGCGCCCGGCGCCAGGACGTCACGCGTGACGGGGTGAAGCGCGTCATCATGCTCGGCCACGAATGCTGCCAATCCGGCCCATCGCTCGGCTATCCACGGACCGCCGTAAAGGAGTGAGCCCGCGGCGAGCAGCGGCGCGATGTCGATCTCGACAAGCCGCGCACCCCGCGAGGCAAGGCGACCGAGCAACCCTTCCCATGCGACCGCAAGGGCCTCGTCCGTCCAGGCCATCTGCGCCGAGGCGGGCACGCCCAGAATGACTCCGTCGAGTCCAGCGCGCGGGGGCGTCCGGATCGAAGCCGGGAATGACCGCGACCACGGATCGGAGTCGTCGGGCCCCACGATCACCGAGAGCACGCGCGCGGCGTCGTCGACGGTGAGGGCGAAGACGCTTGGGCAATCGAGAGAACGGCACGCTGGAACCAGACCCGCGGTGCTGACCATGCCGCGGGACGGCTTGATCCCCACGATGGACTGCAACGCGGCGGGGACGCGACCGGATCCGGCGGTGTCCGTGCCGATCGCGAAGCTCACGAGTCCGGCCGATACTGCCGACGCGGAGCCGGAGCTCGACCCCCCCGGCACATGCGCGGCGGAGACAGCATTGCGCGGAGTGCCATACGGCGACCGCATGCCGCTCAAGCCGGTAGCGAACTGATCCAGGTTGTTCTTGCCGATCAGGATCGCGCCGGCCGCGAGCAGCGCTTCGACCAGCGTCGCAGACCTTTCGGGGCGGTAGGCGAACGCGGCACACGCGGCCGTGGTGGGCAGGCCGGACACGTCGATGTTGTCCTTCACCGCGAACGGGATGCCGTACAGCGGGAGGCCGGTGAGGTCGGGCTTGCCCGCCTCGTCCACGGGAAGCGCTGCCGCGGCGGCGAGCGCCTCGTCACGCGCGACCACGGAGATCCAGACGGCGTCGTCGCACCACGACGCGATCCGCTCATACGCGAGCTCAACCATGGCGACAGCGTCCGTGGCCCCCGAGCGGTAGGCCTCCAGGAGGGCGGCGATCTCGAACGAAGCGCCGTCCTCGACGGTCATGCGGGAACCGCCGCGCCCATCGTCGCGAGCAGGGCGGAGGACGGCGCGATCGCGCCGAAGACGCCGCCCTGCATGGTGACCATCTTGAGGGCCGCCTCGTAGTTGCCGCGGTCCGTCGCTCCGGTGCAGTCCGTGAGCAGCAGGCACTCATACCCACGGTCGTTGGCGTCGCGCATGGTCGTGTGCACGCACACGTCCGTGGTGATCCCGGTGAAGATGAGATGGGTCACTCCCTTGGTGCGGAGCAGCAGGTCGAGATCAGTGGCGTAGAACGACCCCTTGCCCGGCTTGTCGATGACGATCTCGCCTGCCACCGGAGCCACCTCGGGAACGATCTCCCAGCCCGGTTCCCCGCGGGTGAGGATGCGGCCGCAGGGGCCGTCGGAGCCGATGCCCGCGCCGATCTGCTCGCTACGCCAGAGCTTGTTCGGAGGCAGGTCGCTCAGATCCGGACGGTGACCCTCTCGGGTGTGAATGACGTGCATCCCGACCGCGCGCGCTGCCGCGATGACAGCCTGCGTGGGTGCAAGCCCCGCCCGTGTCAGGTTGAGGTCGTACCCCATCCGGTCGACGTAGCCGCCGGGACCGCAGAAGTCGACCTGCCAGTCGATGTTGATCAACGCGGTGGTTTCAGGAGAGAACCCGCCGTCATAGGGCCAGGCATAGGGCTCGGCGTCGACCGAGCCGAAAGTGGTAGAGATGGTCATTTCTCACTCCTAGCGGTGAAGGCGTCCAGGACGGCCGCCGACTGCCCGACGGCGCCGAAGATGCCGCCGGACATTTCGATCATGGAGACGCTGGCCGCAACCAGGTCCGGGTCGTAGGGCTCGCACGCGTCGCTGACAAGCAAACACTCGTAGCCACGGTCGTTGGCGGACCGCATCGTGGAATGCACGCAGGTCTCGAGTCCGAACCCCACGAGGACGAGGCGTGCGATTCGCGCCGCTCGGAGCACGTCGTCGAGAGCACTCGCGTAGAAGCCGTCGATCCCCCGCGATATGACAACCGAGTCGGCATCGAATTCGCCTTGGACGTGCTCCGGCGGCACGGCGCCGGGGTCGGCGGTGATCACGGAGATCACGCCTCCCCCGGCGGCACGGATCGCATTGACCACGGCGACGCCGGCAACCGCATAGCCACTACCCGAATCAGGCCATTCGACGGAGGCAGGGCGCACCACCACGGCGGCCGTCGCCCGAGGGTCAAGGCGTCCGTCGAAAGGCCATGCATACGGAGAGGTAGCTGAGACGTGCTCGGCGCCGGCGTCGACCGTGGTCATGGTGATGGCCTAGTTCGCCAGGCTGCCGATGACGCCGTCGACGAAGTAGTTCATGCCGTCGACCTCGTCGTAGGTAGGGATGACGCCGTCCGGCACCACGGTGGCACCGTCCTGGTCGAGCACCGGCCCCACGAACGGCGAGCCGTCCTCGGTCCCGAGCCACGCTTGTGCCTCGGCGATCGCGGCCTTCGTGTCCTCGGAGACCGACGTCCCGAAGTCGGCAAGCACGAACGGGTTGGTGCCCGTCTTGTAGCCCACGCGGTAGTTGGCGTTGAACGGGCCGCCCACGAACTCACCAGCGGTGATGTTGTCGACGATCTGTCCGTACAGCGGCGCCCAGTCCCATACGGCGCCGGTGAGCCACCCCTGGGGAGCGAGCTCAGAAGCATCGGCGTGATAGCCGACCGTGAATGCTCCTGCGGCCTCGGTGGCGTCGATCACCGTCTTGGTGCAGTCCTGGTGCTGGGTGATCACATCGACGCCCTGCGACAGCAGCGAGCTCGCAGCGTCCTTCTGAGCGCCCGGGTCGCACCAACTCGAGGTGCTCACCGTCACGGTCTCGACATCCGGGTTGACGGACGCTGCGCCGCGCTGGAACGCGTTGATGTTGGCGATCGTCTGAGGGATCGGGAAGGCGTAGACGTAGCCGAGCTTGTTGGACTCGGTCGCCTCTCCGGCCGCGATGCCAGCAAGGTACATCGGCTCGTACACGGTTCCGAAATAGGTGCCCATGTTCGCGAGCGGCGCGCCCTCGATGGTGTTGCCCTGCTGGACGACGACCACGTCGGGATGCGCGGCAGCAACCTTGGTCGCAGCGTCGAGGTGCCCGTACGACGTCGCGAAGATGACCTTCGCACCGCGGTCGATCATCTGCTCCATGGTCGCCACGGCCGTGTCGTCCTCGGGAACGTTCTCCGCCGTGAGGATCTCCAGGTCGGGGTATGACTCGCCCACGACCTGTGCGGCCTCATACACGGCTTGGTTGTAACCGAAGTCGTCCCTCGGGCCAACCATGATGAATCCGACGGCGGAGCCACCCGTGCCAGGCGCCCCCTCGGTGGCAGCGGAGCTGGCGTCCGGGGTGGCCGTGGCCGTTCCGGCGGCGGTGCACGCGCTCAGCGCGAGCACGGCGGCCAGGGCCGTGGCCGCGAGCGCGGCCTTCACTGTACGGTGATGCATGGTGTTCCTTTCGTTCATTCGGCCGCGAAAGCGACCGTATGGCGGGTGTCGGACCCGGCGGCAACCGGGTTTGACAGGCGAGCGGACTTGCTCTGGTCATGCGATCCGGGCCGTGGCTGATGCCACGGCTAGGGATCGACGGGTGCGTTCTCGAACACTCGTTTGAGCTCGGCAGGCGCGGCCGAAATGGTGCGCCTGCCGAGCACGGCGAGAACGACGAGCGTCAGCACGAACGGGATGACGTGCAGCGCGAATTGATTGATCTCGAAGCCCCGGGCCTGGAGCGCCGGGCCCAGGGACAGGGCCGCGCCAAAGAGGTAGGCTCCCCCGAATACCTTGAGCGGGCTCCACGAGGCGAAGATCACGAGCGCAACCGCAATGAACCCGCGGCCCGCGACCATGTTCTCGAACCATGAGTTCGTGTACGCGATCGACAGGTGCGCTCCGCCCAGCCCCGCGAGGAATCCACCCGTGATGACCGCACCCATGCGAATCCTGGCGACGCTGTACCCATGAACGGTGAGCGCCTCTGAACGCGCGCCCGCGGTCCTGACCAGAAGTCCCGCGCGGGTGCGGAACAGCACGTACCAGACAAGTGGCACGACCAGATAGCTCAAGTACACGAGCGGGTCCTGCTGAAACAGAATCGGCCCGATGAAGGGAAGATCGCCGAGAAGCGGCACCTCCCACACGGTGAACGGCGTGATGGTCTTCCCGACGTAGGACGACCCGAACAGCGACGTGAGGCCAAGGGAGAGGAAGAGCACGGCCAGGCCGGAAGCGAACTGGTTCGCCTTGCGCTTCACCACCAGGACGGCATGGACGGAACTGATGGCCCCGCCTGCCGCCGCACCTGCCAATGCTCCGGCCCACGGGTTGCCCGTGTGCGAGGCGACCATATAGGCAGAGAGCGCACCCGCGAGCATCGCGCCCTCGGTGCCGAGATTGATGACCCCCGCCCGCTCGGACACGGTCTCGCCCACGCCTGCGTAGAGGATCGAGGTGCCGCCGCGCACACCACCGGAGAGAACGTCGACGACGATGCTCACGGCTTCCTGCCTTTCATGGTGGTCCACCCCAGCACTGCGATCAGCAGCAGCGAGGTGAGAATGTTGATGGTCGCCGCCGGGAGCCCCGAGTCGAGTTGGAGGCTGTCCGCAGCCACCGACAGCGCCGCGAGCACGAAGGCCGCGATCAGGACGGGCAGCGGGCGGTGGCGCGCGAGCCAACTCGCAAGGAACCCGATATACCCGATCTGCATGCCGAAGCCCGGCCTGAGCTTCAACTCGACCGCCGACAGCTCTATCCAACCTGCGAGCCCGGCGAGCGCTCCTCCCACGAGGAGCGCGGACAGCAGTAATGCCGTGACCGGCAGGGCAGCTCGGCGCGCCGCCTCGGCGTTGCCTCCCACGACTCCAAGCTTGAATCCCCAGCGCGTGCGAGCCAGCGCCCAACCGAGCGCGAGCGTCGCCACGAGCGCCACGACGATTCCGATCGTGACGCCCGTCGATCCGAGCGTCGGCAACTGCGCGCCGACGGCGACCTCGCGCGAGGACGGCTGCGCGGTGGGCGATTCTCGCCAGGGCTGGTAAATGAGGAACAGCAGCAGGTCGAGCGCGACAAAATTCAGCAGCAGCGTGGTGACCGCCTCGTTGACGTTGAAAACGAGCCGCAACAACGCGGCGATACCCGCCCATGCCGCTCCCGCGACGACCGCCCCGCCGGCCATCAGCACCATGACGAGACCACCGGGCAGCGTCTGATCGAACGCCAGACCCACTCCTGCCGCGCCGACCGCGCCGACGATCACCTGGCCCTCGCCGCCCACGTTCATCATGCCCGCCCGTGCCGGGAGAACCACTGCCAGCGCGGCGAGCGTGATGGGGGCCATGCGGATGAGGATCTCTGTGAGCGATCGCGGCCTCTGGAAGGTCGATGCCCACATGTCGACGAAGACCTCGAGAGGGTTGGCGCCCTGAAAGGAAATGAGGATGCTGAAGATCACCATGGCGCCGAGGATGGCGAGAACCCACCTCAGCACGCCCGCGCCGATGCGCAACGCCTGGGCCTGACGCGGTGCGACCGCCCTATCCGATGGCGAGTCCTCGGGCGGCTTCACGATCACAGGCGCGCTCACGCGACTCCCTCCACCATCATCTGGCCCAAGCGCTGACGGTCGAAGCCCGCGGCCGGAAGCTCGCCGGAGATGTGGCCGTCGTGCATCACAACGATGCGATCCGCCATCGACATCAGTTCGTCGAGGTCCTCGGACACCATCAGCACTCCCGCACCGCGAGCGCGCGCCTCGAGCAGCACCTCCTGGGTACGGCGCACGTTCGCCGCGTCGAGGCCTCGCGTGGGATAGGCGGCGACGACGAGCGACGAATCGATGGCGAGCTCGCGCGTGAGGATCACCCTTTGGATGTTTCCGCCGGAGAGGTCGCTCAGTTTGCGATGTCGTGGCGCCATGCGCAGCCCCAAGCGGGAGTCGGCCTCGTCCGTCCGTCGGCCTATCGCCGCCCAGGCGATTCCGAGTCCGCTGGGTGGCATGGTGCGACCGTCGAGGGGCATGTGATCGAGCACGCTGAATCGTGAAACCACCGAGTCCGCCACCGGATCCTCCGGCACACACACCGCTCCCGCGGACGCCGCGGCCTTGGGTGAGCGCACCGCTGCTCCCCCGAGCGTGACGGTACCGCTCGACACACCGCGAAGTCCCGTTGCGACCTCGCACAACTCGCGCTGTCCGCTGCCCGCAACACCCGCGACACCCACCACCTCGCCGGGGTACACGCGGAGGGTGACCTCGTGCAATGCCTGGTGACCACGGTCGCTTTGGGCGCTGACGCCGTCAAGGTGGAGAGCGGCGGGCACTGCCGTGTCAACCGCGTCCCGGAGCGCGACCAGAGGCGGCACGGATCGTCCCACCATCGCTTCGATGAGCGCGTCGTCCGAGTGCTCTGACGGGTCGACTCCGACGAGAACCGTCCTGCCCCCGCGTAGGACGGTCACACGGTCCGCGATTGCGCGTACCTCGCGAAGCTTGTGGGTGACGATGACGATGCCCAGACCCTGGTCACGGAGATGGCGCACCACCCCCAGCAGCGCCTCGACCTCCTGGGGTGCGAGCACGCTGGTCGGTTCGTCCAAGATCACCAACTTTGCGCCGGTCATCAGAACCTTCAGGATCTCCACGCGCTGGCGCTCGCCAATGGAGAGGTGCTGAACGAGCGCGGTCGGATCCACGCCGAGCGCGAATCTCTCACTCGCCTCCGCAACGCGAAGTTCGAGGGCACGAATCTTGAGGCGCGGGCCGGTGGGCAACGCGAGCGCGATGTTCTCTGCGACCGTGAGAGCCGGCACCAGCCGCAGGTCCTGGAAGACCATCCCGATCCCCAGAGCGCGTGCCTCGGCGGGGCTTCCGGGGGTGGCCTCGTGTCCGGAGACGAGCATCCAGCCCGCGTCGGGCTTGTACACGCCATAGATCATCTTGAGCAAGGTCGACTTTCCGGCGCCGTTCTCGCCCACCAGGGCGTGCACCTCGCCAGGCAGGACATCGAATCCGACGTCGTCGTTCGCCACCACCTCGGCGAAGCGCTTGGTGAAACCGCCGATCTTGAGGAGAGGCTCCTGTCGGTCCGGCGCCATCGGCGACCGCGTGGTGGCGTCCATATCAATCCCTTCGGCGGCTGCGGCCGCGAATCATGCGGGCGATGGCAGTGGCGGCCTTGTCCTCGACCACCTCGAGCGAGGCTCCGATGTGGTCGCGCATCAGCCTCGCGGCGCGATCCAACTCCCCGCCGATCACGGCGTCCGTGATGGCCAGGTGCTCCACGATGCTGATCTCGATGCGTTCGGCGCTGAGGAAGTCGTACATGCGGATGTGCCTGATCCTCGCGTTGACTCCTTCCAGCGTCTCCACCATCGCGACGTTGCCCGAAGCGCGGCACAGCGCGACGTGAAAGGCCTCATCGAGCTCGATGAACGAGCCGTCGGGCTCCGGAGGACGACGCTGGATCTCGAGCCAGTCCTCACGAATACGGCGAAGCGCCTCGGGGTCGTGCGGCGCCGCGCCGAAGTTTGCTCGCGTGATGCCGTGGAGCTCGAGCGAGAGGCGCAACTCGTACAGGTCACGGATGTCGAGCAGGTCGGGCTCGGCGACGTAGAACCCGCCGTCGTCATACCGGTGCAGCAGGCGATCCGCATGGAGTCTCAGCAGCGCCTCGCGGACCGGCGTGCGGGACACGCCGAGCGCCTCCGCCACCGCCTCCTCACCGAGCCGATGGCCGAACGGGAAGTCGCCGTTGAGGACCATCGTGCGCAGATGCAGATACGCCCGCTCGCGGCGTGAGCGCGCGGCGCCAGAGGCGCCGCCAGGGCCCGAAGAGGCGGGACCTTTGGCCGTGTGCACTCGTGCATGGAGCGGTGTATACATACCGGCCATCCTGGCCGCGGAGTGTTTCTGGCGTCCTCGTCCGCTGTTTCGCCGCCGTGTCTTTGTGGGGCCCGCCGTAACGATCGTGTAAACCGCTGCCCCATCCTGCGCGCACGATGACATGCGCCCCTTAGCGTGTGCCCATGCCCCGCATCGTCCTTCTGCACGGCGCGGCCACCACGCCCGCCGTGTGGTCGCGGGTCGCCGCGCTCCTTGGCGGTCGTGAGGTGGTGGCGCCCGAGCGTCCCTCGACGGGGTCGCTCGCGTCGGAGCTGGGATGGCTCGCACCTCTTGCGGAGGGAGCGCTCGTCGTAGGTGCCAGCGGCGGCGCCACACTGTGCCTCGCGCTCGCCGCGTCCGACGTCCGGCTCGCGGGCGCGATCGCCCACGAACCGGCGGTCGGCCGGTTGGTGCCCGAGCTTCTCGCGCCCATCGCTGCCGCGCATGCGACGCATGGCGCGGCCGGCATGGGGCGAGCACTGTACGGCCCGCTGTGGGAGCCGAGCATGGCGCCCGATGCGGGTGCCGTGGCGCGGGATCTGCAGATGTTCCGTGCCTTCGAGCCGGCCCGCGCGGCCACCGGCCAAGGTCGCGTGCTCGTCACCACAGGTGCTCGGTCGCCCAAGGTTCGTTTCATCGCAGCGGCGCGGCTTGCGACGGATCTGGGATATCGGACGACCACGATCCCCGACTGCGGCCACTTCGTCGCCTTCGAGAATCCGGAATCACTCGCGGCGCTTATCGCGGACACGGCAGACGCGCTCGACGGGTTGCGGGACGATTGAGCCGGGGGCCGCGGCATGGCCCGGACATGCGAAAGCCCGGCCGCTGCTACCCCCGTGAGGGGAGCGGCCGGGCAGACGCTGGGTGGGCGTGCGACTAGCGGCGCAGGCCCAGACGCGCGATGAGCGTACGGTAGCGCTCGATGTCGACGCGCTGCAGGTAGTTCAGGAGGTTGCGGCGGCGACCGACCATGAGGAGCAGGCCACGACGGGTGTGGTGGTCGTGCTTGTGCTCCTTGAGGTGCTCGGTGAGGTCGAGGATGCGGCGCGTGAGCATCGCGATCTGGACCTCCGGAGAGCCGGTGTCACCCTCGTGGGTCGCGTACTCGGTCATGATGGACTGCTTCACTGCTGCGTCGAGTGCCACTACGGTCTCTCTTTCGATCGTTGCGCGGCGCACCCGGGCCTGCTGCCCGGGGCACTGGAATCCGCGGCCGTTCTACGGCGACGGTCAAGCATACAGGAGCGAGGTGCGGCAACGCGACCGCGCGGTGAGGCTAGTGGCGCTCGTGGTCGCCGGGCCTGCGCACGGGGACCTGCGTCGAGGACGCGGGGCGTCCCGCGCCGAACAACGGATCGCCCGCGTGCGCGCCCTCCTCGCGGGCCGGGCCGCCGATCCCCGACTGCGGGATGGGGCCGGTGGGGCCGATCTCGGGGGGCTCGACGCCGCGGCCGCTGCCACCCTCGCGCAGCCGACGCTCGACGTAGGTCGCGAGCCGCGAGACGGCCATGTTGATGAGGATGTAGATCACCGCGCCCACGAGGAAGAGCGGGATGAGGTACTTGTCGCCGAAGTAGTCGCGGTTGTTCTTGATGGTCCGCAGCAGCTCCGGGTACGCGACGATGTAGCCCAGCGAGGTGTCCTTCAGCAGCACCACGATCTGGCTCACGAGCGCCGGCAGCATGATCCGCACGCCCTGCGGAAGCTCGATAAGCAGGGTGGTGCGCATGGTCGACAGGCCGATGCTGAGGCCGGCCTCGCGCTGACCCTTGGGAAGTGCGGCCAGCCCCGCGCGCAGGATCTCCGCCACCACGGCCGCGTTGTAGATCACGAGTCCGAACACCACGGACCACAGCGGCGACCAGCCGAACACCAGTTTTGCGAGGAACATCAGCATCAGCACGGGAAGCCCCCGGGCGAGCTCGGTGACCACCGCCGCCGGGCCGGACAGCATGCGGGTGCGGGCGCCGCGGCGCAGGATGGCGACGCCGCCGCCGATGACGAGCGCGATGGGCGCGGCGATGGCCGCGGCCCGGAGGGTGTTCCCCAGGCCTTTCGCGAGCGAGAGCCACACGTCGCCGGCGCTCTGGTTCTTGGGCGGGTCCCACAGCACCGTCCAGCGATCGTCGAAGATGCCGCGCTGGTAGAAGGCGTAGACCAGGTATGCACCGCCGAGGACGAAGCCGAGCGAGAACACCCAGTTCAGGGTCTTGTCGAGCCGCTTGGCGCGCGGCCCGGGTGCGTCGTAGAGAACCGATCCGCTCATCGCGCGAACGCCACCTTCCGCTCGATGGTCCCCGCGAGCACGCCTAGAGGGATCGTGATCGCCAGATACAGCAGGGCGATGCCGAAGAAGATGAACAGGCCGTCGGAGGGGTGCGCGTTGGTGAGGCGCTGCTGGATCGCGATCATCTCCGTGAAGGCGAAGCCGGCGGCCACCGAGGTGTTCTTGGTCAGCGCGATGAGCACCGAGATCAGCGGTGGGATGGACGTGCGCCACGCCTGCGGCAGCACCACCTGGGAGACCGTCTGGCTGAAGGTGAGCCCGATGCTGCGGGCCGCCTCCGCCTGCCCGATCCCTACGGAGTTCACACCCGAGCGCAGCGCCTCGCACACAAACGAGCTGGTGTACAGCGTCAACGCGATCACCGCCGTTTGGAAGCCGAGCCCGAGCACGATCCCGAAGCTGGGCGCGACGAACACCCAGAAGAAGAACATGAGCGTCAGGGGCGTGTTGCGCACGATCTCGACGTAGGCCGTGCCGAAGCTGCGCAAAGGGCCCACGGGCGACACCCGCATCGTCGCGAGAACCGTGCCCCAGATGAGTGAGAGAGCGCCCGCCAGCGCCGCCAGCGACAGGGTCGCGAGGAAGGCACCCCAGATGGTGCCGAACTCCGCGATGAACGTCTCCATGCTCTCCTCCGGACGAGCCGTGCGGCCCCTTCAGAGACGAAGGGGCCGCACGGCGGTGGTGCTAGTTCTCGTACCGGTCGACGGTCGGGACCGCCGGCTCGGGCAGCACGGTGCCTGCGGTGGCGTTCCACGCCTCGAGCCAACGGCCGTCCGCGAAGATCTCCTCGAGCACGTCGTTGATCCACATCCGGAACTCGGTGTCGTCGAGCGCGACTCCGATGCCGTAGGGCTCCTCGGTGAACGGCTCACCCACCACCTTGAACGCGTCCTCCGACTCCGCGACGTAGCCGGCGAGGATGACGTTGTCGGTGGTGACCACGTCGACCTGGCCGTTGCGCAGCGGCTCCAGGCAGTCCGTGTAGGCACCGAAGAGCGACAGGTTCGCGTCCGGGTAGTTCTCGGCGATGTTCTGCGCGGGCGTCGAGCCCTCGACGGAGCACACGTTCTTGCCGGAGAGGTCGTCGGGACCGGTGATGTCGGTGTTGTCGGACAGCACCATGAGCGCCTGGCCGGCGTTGTAGTACGGGCCCGCAAAGCTGATGAGCTCCTTGCGTGCGTCGTTGATGGTGTAGGTGGCCACCACCATGTCGACCGTGCCGTCCTGGATGAACGGCTCGCGGTTGGCGGACACGGTCTCGACCCACTCGATCTCATCTTCGGGGATGCCAAGTTCGCCCGCGATGATCTTGCCGATCTCCACGTCGAAGCCCTCGGGCGTCCCGCTCGGGGCGAGCAGCCCGAACAGGGGCTGGTCGAACTTGGTGCCGATGGTGATGGTGCCTGCCTCCGCGAGGGCCGCCATGGTGGAGCCCTCCGCGAACTCCATCATCCCGTCGCCGCCCATCGTGTCCGAGACGTCGGGCTCGGGGTCTCCTCCCGACGAGCACGCGGTGAGGCCTAGGGCCGCCACCACTCCGAGTGCGGCGATCGCCGCCTTGTTCCGGTTCATCATGTCCTTCTCCTCTCCCCGCCCCCGAAGGGGCGCAGCTTGTGGCCGTACTAGTGCGTCAGGATCTTCGACAGGAAGTCCTTCGCGCGCTCCGAGGTGGGCGCGGTGAAGAACGTCTCCGGGTCGGCCTCCTCCTGGATGAGCCCGTCCGCCATGAACACCACGCGGTTCGCGGCCTTGCGCGCGAATCCCATCTCGTGGGTGACGACGATCATGGTCATGCCCTCGTGGGCGAGGTCCGTCATGACGTCGAGGACCTCGTTGATCATCTCGGGGTCGAGCGCGCTGGTGGGCTCGTCGAAGAGCATGACCTTGGGCTTCATGGCGAGGGATCGCGCGATGGCGACGCGCTGCTGCTGGCCGCCCGACAGCTGAGCCGGATACTTCGACGCCTGGTTGGCGACGCCCACCCGCTCGAGCAGGGCCATGCCCTCCTCGCGGGCCTGTGCCTTCGAGGTGCCCTTGACCTTGATGGGGCCGAGCGTGACGTTCTCGAGGATCGTCTTGTGCGCAAAGAGGTTGAAGGACTGGAACACCATGCCGACGTCAGCGCGCAGCTGGGCGAGCGCCTTGCCCTCCTGCGGCAGCACCTGACCGTCGATGAGGATGGTGCCGTCATCGATAGTCTCGAGGCGGTTGATAGCACGGCACAGGGTGGACTTGCCGGAGCCCGACGGGCCGATGACCACCACCACCTCGCCGCGAGCGACGGTGAGGTTGATGTCGTTGAGCACGTGCAGTTCGCCGAAGTGCTTGTTGACCTTGTCCAGCACCACGAGAGCATCGGAAGCGGCAGGCATCTCTCGACCATAGCGCGCACCTCGAACGGCTGCGAGATCGTGACCTAACCGCGGCCGAAACTTAATGCCCTGGTAACACTCCGCCGCGGGTGGTCACGGGCGCAACGGAAGGCGCTCGCGGCACCAGTCGACGTCCTCGGCGAGCGCCGCCACCAAGGCGTCGAGCGAACCGTAGTCGAGCATCGGCCGGCGCCACTCCACCAGGTCGAGCGCGACGTGGGCGTCGTACAGATCGAGGCCGGTGCGGTCGATGACGTAGGCCTCGACACGCAGGTCCGTGCCCCCCACGGTGTAGTTCATCCCCAGGCTCACGGCGGCCGGCA
>NZ_JAHEBP010000052.1 GCF_024642165.1 Demequina sp. | reverse complement strand
GATTCGAAGCTCGCCGCCGCGCTCATGGGCATCCAGGCCATCAAGGGCGTCGAGGTGGGCGACGGATTCCGCACGGCCGCGCGGCGCGGATCCGAGGCGCACGACGAGATCGAGTACGGCCAAGACGGCGTCCGGCGTCGCACCAACCGCGCGGGCGGCGTCGAAGGTGGCATGACGAACGGCGAGCCGCTGCGTGTCCGTGCCGCGATGAAGCCCATCAGCACGGTTCCCCGGGCGCTCGACACGATCGACACCGCGACGGGGGAGGCGGCCAAGGCCATCCACCAGCGGTCGGACGTCTGCGCGGTCGCGCCCGCCGCGGTGGTCGCGCAGGCGATGGTCGCCCTCACGTTGGCCGATGCGCTGCTCGAGAAGTTCGGGGGTGACTCGGTGGCCGAGGTGCGCCGCAACATCGACGCCTACGTCGCGTCGATCCCGGACCACCTGCGCTGATGGCGCACGGCGGTTTGGCACCCAGGGCCGTCCTCATCGGCCCGCCCGGCTCCGGAAAGTCCACCGTCGCGAAGGCCCTGGCTCGCCTGTGGGCCGTCGAGCGGCGCGACACCGACTCGGACATCGAGGAGCGCGCCGGCAAGCCCATCGCCGAGATCTTCGTCGACGACGGTGAGGCTCGATTCCGTGAGCTCGAACGCGACGCCGTGGGGAGCGCGCTCACGGAGCATGGCGGCGTCCTCGCCCTGGGCGGCGGAGCCATCCTCGCGCCCGAGACGCAGCAGCGGCTCGAGGCGTACGCGGCGTCCGGCGGGACGGTGGTCTTTCTCGACGTCACCCTCGCGGCAGCCGCGCCGCGCGTGGGGCTCAACACCTCACGGCCCTTGCTGATGGGCAACCCCCGACGTCAGTGGCTCGACCTCATGGCGGCCCGCCGCCCGATCTACGAGCGCCTCGCCACCGTCACCGTCCTCACCGACAAGACCAGCCCCACGCAGGTGGCCGCGCAGATCGACGCCGCCATTCACGTCGCCGGCTAGCCAGTCGACTCACTGAAGGAGATCGCATGTCCGAGGCCCGTCGCATCGAGGTCCGCACGGCATCGCCGTACGCGGTGACCGTCGGTTCCGACCTGCTGCCGGAGGTGGCGGCCTCCGTTCCCGAAACCGCCACGCGCGTGCTGATCGTCTCGGCAGCGCCGCTGCGCGAGAGGGTCGCTCGTCTGCAGGAACTGCTCGACGCGCGCGGATTGACGGTGGTCATCGCCGAGGTCCCGGACGCCGAGCAGGGCAAGACCGCCGAGGTGCTCGCCTTCTGCTGGCAGGTGCTGGGCAAGTCCGACTTCACCCGCACCGACGTGGTGATCGGCCTGGGCGGGGGAGCGGTGACGGATCTGGCCGGCTTCGTGGCCGCCACCTGGCTCCGTGGCGTCGCGGTCATCCAGGTCCCCACCACACTCCTCGCCATGGTGGACGCCGCCGTGGGCGGCAAGACGGGCATCAACACCACCGAGGGCAAGAACCTCGTGGGCGCCTTCCACGAGCCGCTCTCGGTGTGGTGCGATGTCGACACCCTCGACACCCTCCCGCGCCACGACCTGGTGGCAGGCCTCGCCGAGGTGGTCAAGTGCGGCTTCATCCGCGACGGTGAGATCCTGCGGATCGTCGAGGACAACATCGTCCACCTGCGGGCGGACGATGCGCAGACGGGTTCGCGCGCGGATGTCCAGGCGAGCGCCCCGGGCCTCGATGATGCCACCCGGATGGTCCTCGTCGAGCTCATCGCGCGCGCCGTCCAGGTGAAGGCCGAGGTGGTCGCGGCCGACCTCAAGGAGTCCTTCCTGCGCGAGATTCTGAATTACGGCCACACCTTCGCGCATGCGATCGAGTACACGGAGCGCTACCAGTGGCGCCATGGCGCCGCGGTTTCCGTGGGCATGGTCTATGCCGCGGAGCTCGCCCACCTCGCCGGCAGGCTCAGCGAGGAGGACGTGCAGCGGCATCGGAGCATCCTCAGCGGGCTCGGCCTGCCCACCTCCTACCCGGGCCATCGCTGGGACGCCCTCCAGACCGCGATGCGCCGCGACAAGAAGTCCCGGGGCGACATGCTCCGGTTCGTCATCCTCGCAGGGATCGGCAACCCGATCCGCCTCGAGGGTCCGGACCCGGCCCTGGTCCAGGGCGCCTACGCCGCCGTGTCCGACTGACGCCGTGCATCGTCCCGCAGTGCATCGTGCCGCCGCGCGCCACACCCGGCCCGCCGCATCGTCCCCGCTAACCTGAGCCCATGAACGTCCTGGTGGTCAACGGTCCCAACCTGCGCCGTCTCGGCACGCGCGAGCCCGAGAAGTACGGCACCACCACGCACGAGGAACTCGCCGCGCTGGTCACCGCGTGGGGCGCGGACGCCGGGCTTGATGTCGAGGTGCGCCAATCCGACGACGAGGCGGACCTGGTCCACTGGATGCACGAGGCTGTGGACTCGGGTGCCCACGTGATCCTCAATCCGGCCGCGTTCACGCACTACTCGTACGCCCTGCGGGATGCCTGCGCGCTGGTCACCGCCGCGGGCCTGACGCTGGTCGAGGTCCACCTCACCAACCCCCAGGCGCGTGAGGAGTTCCGCCACACCAGCGTGATCTCCGGAGTCGCCACCGGCACCATCGCGGGACTGGGGATCGACTCGTACCGGCTGGCGCTCGAAGCCGTCGCCCGGCGCGTCGGCTAGAATCGTCTGCGGACTTCTTCCGCACATCAGCAATCTCAAGGACGTAACCCCGTGGCGACTTCGAACGACATCAAGAACGGCTCCGTGCTCAACCTCGACGGCAACCTGTGGTCCGTCATCGAGTTCCAGCACGTGAAGCCCGGCAAGGGCGGCGCGTTCGTCCGCACCAAGATGAAGAACGTGCTCACCGGCAAGGTGGTCGACAAGACCTTCAACGCCGGCACCAAGGTCGAGTTCGAGACGGTCGACCGCCGCGACATGCAGTACCTGTACAACGACGGCACGTCCTACATCTTCATGGATCCCACCACGTTCGACCAGATCCCGGTCTCGACCGCGGTCATGGGCGACGCCACGGACTTCCTGCTCGAGAACGAATCGGCCACCATCGGCTCGCACAACGGCAACCCGATCTTCCTCGAGCTGCCCGCATCGGTGGTCCTCGAGGTCACGTACACGGAGCCCGGCCTGCAGGGCGACCGTTCGTCGGGGGGCACCAAGCCCGCGACGCTCGAGACCGGCAAGGAGATCCAGGTGCCGCTGTTCCTCGAGGCCGGCACCAAGGTCAAGGTCAACACCGCGTCCGGGGATTACCTCGGCCGCGTCAACGACTAGTGGCCGCTCGCACCAAGGCCCGCAAGCGCGCGCTCGACGTCCTGTTCGAGGCCGATCAGCGAGGCGCCAACGTGCTCGCCGTGCTCGACGAGCGGCTGGTGCTGTCCGGGCGGGAGACCCCGCTTCCCGAGTACTCCGCACAGATCGTGCGCGGCGTGGTCGCGTGGTGGCGCGAGATCGACGCGATCATCCAGGATGCGTCGCCCGAGTGGCAGATCCGTCGCATGCCCGCGGTGGATCGCGCCCTGCTGCGCATCGCCGCCTGGGAGATCCTGTGCAACGACGAGGTCTCGACCGGCACCGCGATCGACGAGGCCGTGACGCTTGCGAGCGACCTCTCGACCGACGATTCGCCGGCGTTCATCAACGGCGTGCTCGGCACGATCGCGCGGGAGGCGCCGGCGCTGAAGTCCGCGGACTCCTGACCGCCTCAAGGACCCGCACGGTCCTGTAGGGTGACTACCGATCGACATCCTTTAAGGACCGTCCAGAGAGGCGGGGAAGGAGGTCGCCAGGTGACTGGCACCATCATGGGCGCGCCCGACATCGCGCGCGCACTCACCCGAATCGCCCACGAGATCGTGGAGCGCAACGACGGCGCCGAGGACATCGTCCTCCTGGGCATCCCCACCCGCGGGCTGCCTCTCGCGCATCGTCTCGCCGACCGGATCGCCCACGTCGAACCGAGCTTCGACGCGGAGAACAGCTGCGGCGCCCTCGACATCACCATGTACCGGGACGATCTGTTCAAGAACCCCACGCGCACCATCGGCGTGACCTCGGTACCGCAGGGCGGCATCGACGGGCGCGTCGTGGTCCTGGTGGACGACGTCTTCCACACGGGGCGCACCATCCGGGCCGCGCTCGACGCGATCCGAGACATCGGGCGCCCGCGCTCGGTGCAGCTGGCGGCGCTCGTGGACCGTGGCCACCGCGAGCTGCCCATCCGGGCGGACTTCGTGGGCAAGAACATCCCCACCTCCCGCAGCGAGCGCGTGGACGTGCGCCTCGAGGAGGTCGACGGCGAGGACGCCGTCATCCTGCGGAAGGGACCGTGACGATGCGCCACCTCCTGTCCACCCAGGACCTGTCCCGCGAGGACGCGATCCTCATCCTCGACACCTCCGCGCAGATGGCCGCCACCCAGGAGCGCGAGGTGCGCAAGCTCCCGACGCTGCGTGGCAAGACCGTGGTCAACCTGTTCTTCGAGGACTCGACGCGCACCCGCATCTCCTTCGAGGCCGCCGCCAAGCGCCTCAGCGCGGACGTCATCAACTTCTCCGCCAAGGGCTCGAGCGTGTCCAAGGGCGAGAGCCTCAAGGACACCGCGCTGACGCTCCAGGCGATGGGGGCCGATGCGGTGGTGGTCCGCCACTGGGCGTCCGGCGCGGCCGACAGGCTGGCGACGTCCGGGTGGATGCACGGCAGCGTCCTCAACGCCGGCGACGGCACCCATCAGCACCCTACGCAGGGGCTGCTCGACGCCTTCACCATGCGTCGCCACCTGGTGGCGGACCCCGCGGGAGCGGACCTGGCCGGCCTCACCGTGGCGATCGTGGGCGACGTGCTCCACAGCCGCGTGGCGCGCTCAAACGTGTATCTGCTCCACACCCTGGGCGCGCGGGTGGTCCTGGTCGCCCCGCCCACGCTGGTGCCCATCGGCATCGAGCCGTGGCCATGCGAGGTGGTGCACACGCTCGACCAGGCGATCGAGTCCTACGACATCGACGCCCTGATGATGCTGCGGGTCCAGCGGGAGCGCATGGGCGGGGGAGGGGCGGCGTACTTCCCCAGCACCGAGGAGTACTCGCGCCTGTACGGCCTCGACGGCGACCGCATGCGGCGCCTGCCGGACCACGCGATCATCATGCATCCCGGCCCCATGAACCGGGGCCTCGAGATCTCGGCCGAGGCCGCCGATTCGCCCCGCTCCGTGATCGTGGAGCAGGTCGCGAACGGCGTCGCCGTCCGCATGGCCGCCCTGTACCTGCTGCTTGCCGGAGAGGAGGGCGACCAGTGAGCCGCCCCATCGTCATCGAGAACGCGTCCCTGTTCGGGGATACCGTCGCCAGCCTGCTCATCGAGGACGGCGTGATCACAGCCGTGTCGACCGGCACGCTCGAGGCACCCGCGGACGCGGTGCGCATCGACGCGACCGGCCTGGTGGCACTGCCCGGCCTGGTGGACCTCCACACCCACCTGCGCGAGCCCGGCCGCGAGGACGCGGAGACCATCGAGACCGGCTCCCGCTCGGCGGCCCGCGGCGGCTTCACGGCCGTCCACGCGATGGCCAACACCACCCCTGTTGCGGACACGGCGGGCGTGGTCGAGCAGGTGTGGAGCCGCGGCCGCGAGGTGGGCCTGGTGGATGTCTACCCGGTGGGTGCCGTCACGGTGGGCCTGGGTGGCACGCAGCTGGCCGAGATGGGCGCCATGGCCAACTCCAAGGCGCGCGTGCGGGTGTTCTCCGACGACGGCAAGTGCGTCCACGACCCGGTCATCATGCGCCGCGCTCTCGAGTACGCCAAGACCTTCGACGGCGTGATCTCGCAGCACGCCCAGGACCCTCGCCTCACCGAGGGCGCGCAGATGCATGAGGGCGTCGTGAGCGCCGAGCTCGGGCTCGCCGGCTGGCCCGCCGTGGCCGAGGAGTCGATCATCGCGCGCGACGTGCTGCTCGCGGGCCACGTGGGCGCTCGCCTCAACGTCTGCCACCTGTCGACCGCCGGCTCGGTCGAGATCGTGCGGTGGGCGAAGGCGCGGGGCATCGACGTCACCGCTGAGGCGATGCCGCATCACCTGCTCCTCACCGACGAATCCGTGCGCGGCTACGACCCTCTTTTCAAGGTCAACCCGCCGCTGCGGACGCAGGCGGACGTGGACGCCGTCCGTGCCGGCCTCGCGGACGGCACCATTGACATCGTCGCTACCGACCACGCGCCCCACCCGGATGAGGACAAGGACTGCGAGTGGGCCGCCGCGGCCATGGGCATGATCGGCCTCGAGACCGCCGTGGGCATCGTCCAGAAGACCATGGTCGACACCGGCCTGATGACGTGGCGCGACGTCGCCTACCGGATGTCCGCCCTGCCGGCGCGCATCGGCCGCGTGGAGCACGAGCATGGGGGAGCGCTGACCGAGGGCGAGCCGGCCCACATCACGCTCATCGACCCTGCGGACCCGTGGGTGGTGGAGCCCACCGCGAGCGCCAGCCGCTCCAACAACTCTCCCTTCGGCGGCATCGAGCTGCCGGGCCGCGTGGTGGCCACCCTGCTGCGAGGCGTCCCCACCCATCTCGATCCCCGCTTCGAAGGAGCGTTCGCGTGACCGACGACACCCGCGCCGTCCTCGTCCTCGAGGACGGCCAGACCTTCGAGGGCCGCGCATACGGCGCCACGGGCGAGACGCTCGGCGAGATCGTCTTCAACACCGGCATGACCGGCTACCAGGAGACGCTCACCGACCCGAGCTATCACAGGCAGATCGTGGTGATGACGGCCCCGCACATCGGCAACACCGGCGTGAACGACGAGGACGACGAGTCCCGCCGCATCTGGGTGGCCGGCTACGTGGTCCGCGACCCCGCCCGCCGGCCGTCGAACTGGCGCGCGAAGCGTAGCCTCGACGAGGACCTGGTCTCCCAGGGCGTGGTGGGCATCTCCGGCATCGACACCCGCCAGCTCACCCGGGTGCTGCGCAGCGCCGGCGTGATGCGCGCCGGCATCTTCTCCGGCGACGCCCTGGGTGAGGACGATGCGCTGCACGGCTTCGAGTCGCTGCTGGCCCGGGTGCGGGCGTCCGCCCCGATGAAGGGCGCCCACCTCGCGGACGAGGTGTCCGTCTCCGAGCCCTACGAGGTGGCGGCTCACGGCGACCAGGCCGCCCACGTGGTCGCGGTGGACCTGGGCATCAAGGCAATGACCCCGGAGCAGATGGCGCAGCGCGGCATCCGCGTGACCGTGGTGCCGTCGACCTCCACGGCCGAGCAGATCCTCGCCTACGAACCCGACGGGGTGTTCTTCTCCAACGGCCCCGGCGACCCGGCCGCCGCTGAGCGCGCCGTCGACACACTGCGCGCGGTCCTCGACGCGAAGGTGCCGTTCTTCGGCATCTGCTTCGGCAACCAGATCCTGGGCCGCGCACTCGGCTACGGCACCTACAAGCTGGCGTTCGGACACCGCGGGATCAACCAGCCCGTGATGGACCGCACCACCGGCAAGGTCGAGATCACCGCGCACAACCACGGCTTCGCCGTGGACGCGCCGCTGGACGGCGAGAGCGAGTCCCCGCAGGGCTACGGCCGCGTCAAGGTCAGCCACGTGTGCCTCAACGACAACGTGGTGGAGGGCCTCGAGTGCCTCGACATCCCCGCGTTCTCGGTCCAGTACCACCCGGAGGCGGCGGCGGGTCCGCATGACGCCTCGTACCTCTTCGACCGCTTCCTCGACCTCATGAAGGGCGACCGCTGAGCATGCCCAAGCGCGACGACATCTCCTCCGTCCTGGTGATCGGCTCCGGCCCGATCGTGATCGGCCAGGCCTGCGAGTTCGACTACTCCGGGACCCAGGCATGCAGGGTGCTCAAGGCCGAGGGCATCCGCGTCATCCTCATCAACTCGAACCCCGCGACCATCATGACGGACCCGGAGTTCGCCGACGCCACGTACATCGAGCCCATCACCACCGAGGTCATCGAGCGGATCATCGAGAAGGAGCGTCCCGACGCGCTGCTGCCCACCCTGGGCGGCCAGACGGCACTCAACGCCGCGATCGCGGTGGCCGAGGCCGGCGTGCTCGACAGGTACGACGTCGAGCTGATCGGCGCCAACCTCGAGGCCATCAACCTGGGGGAGAACCGGGAGTTGTTCAAGGGCGTGGTGGAGCGCTGCGGCGCCGACTCGGCCGCATCGGTGATCTGCCACACGATGGACGAGTGTGTCGCCGCTGCCGAGCAGCTGAACTATCCGGTGGTGGTGCGCCCGTCCTTCACGATGGGCGGGCTGGGTTCCGGCTTCGCGTACGACGAGTCCGACCTTCGGCGCATCGCGGGCGCCGGGCTCCACTATTCGCCCACCACGGAGGTGCTGCTCGAGGAGTCGATCCTGGGGTGGAAGGAGTTCGAGCTCGAGCTCATGCGCGACAAGCACGACAACGTGGTGGTGGTCTGCTCGATCGAGAACGTGGACCCGGTGGGGGTCCACACCGGCGACTCGGTGACCGTGGCGCCCGCGCTGACGCTCACCGACCGCGAGTACCAGCGGATGCGCGACGTGGGCATCGCCATCATCCGCGAGGTGGGCGTCGACACGGGCGGCTGCAACGTGCAGTTCGCGGTCGAGCCCGAGACGGGCCGCCTCATCGTGATCGAGATGAACCCGCGCGTGTCGCGCTCCTCGGCGCTGGCGTCCAAGGCGACGGGCTTCCCGATCGCGAAGATCGCGGCGCGCCTCGCGATCGGCTACACGCTCGACGAGATCCCCAACGACATCACCGGATCCACGCCGGCGAGCTTCGAGCCTACGCTCGACTACATCGTGGTCAAGGTGCCTCGGTTCGCGTTCGAGAAGTTCCCGGCCGCCGATCCGGTGCTGACCACCACCATGAAGTCGGTGGGCGAGGCGATGAGCCTGGGCCGCAGCTTCACCGAGGCCCTGGGCAAGGCGCTGCGCTCGATCGACAAGAAGGGCATGAACCTTCACTGGAACGGCCCCGTGCCGTCGGGAGAGGCTCTTGACGCGCTCCTCGAGGAGATCGCCGTCCCCACCGAGAAGCGCTTCATCCAGGTTCAGCAGGCGCTGCGCGCCGTCGAGGCGGGGGAGATCGACCTCGACGCCGTCTACCAGGCGTGCAGGGTGGACCCCTGGTTCCTCGACCAGATCCTGCTGATGAACGAGGTCGCGACGCGCGTGGCGCGAGCCAAGGACATCACCGCGGAGTTGCTGCGCGAGGCGAAGTCGCACGGCCTCGCCGACCAGCAGATCGCGGACCTGCGCGGCCTCACGGTGGGCGACATCTACCGCCTGCGTGCCGCGCTCGGCGTCCAGCCGGTCTACAAGACCGTCGACACCTGCGCCGCCGAGTTCGAGGCTCGCACGCCGTACCACTACAGCACGTACGACCGCGAGGACGAGATCCAGCCTCGCGACCGTGAGGCGATCATCATCCTGGGCTCCGGGCCCAACCGCATCGGTCAGGGCATCGAGTTCGACTACTCGTGCGTGCACGCCGCCCTCACGCTCAAGGACCGCTACGAGACCGTGATGGTCAACTGCAACCCCGAGACCGTCTCCACCGACTACGACACGGCCAACCGCCTGTACTTCGAGCCGCTCACGTTCGAGGACGTGATGGCCGTCTACCAGGCGGAACTGGCCGCCGGGCCGGTGAAGGGGATGCTGGTCCAGCTGGGCGGACAGACCCCGCTGAGCCTCGCCCAGCGACTGGCCGATGCGGGCGTGCCGATCCTGGGCACGTCGCCCGAGGCCATCGACAACGCCGAGGACCGCGCCGCGTTCGGTCGCGTGCTCGACCAGGCGGGCCTGCCCGCGCCGGCCTACGGCACGGCTCACGGCATCGACCAAGCGGTCGAGATCGCGGAGCGCATCGGCTATCCCGTGCTGGTGCGTCCCTCGTACGTGCTGGGCGGCCGCGGCATGGAGATCGTGTATTCGCGTGAGCAGATGCTCGACTACGGCACCCGGATGGCGGACGTCGGAGACCACGCCACGGATGCCCCCCTGCTGGTGGACCGATTCCTCGACGACGCGATCGAGATCGACGTGGACGCGCTCTACGACGGCGAGCAGCTCTTCCTCGGCGGCGTGATGGAGCACATCGAGGAGGCCGGCATCCACTCGGGCGACTCCGCCTGCGTGCTGCCGCCCGTGACGCTGTCGAAGAGCGAGCTCGAGCGCATTCGTGTGTCCACCGAGGCTCTCGCCCGCGGCATCGGCGTGCGGGGACTCATGAACGTCCAGTACGCGCTGGTCTCGGACATCCTCTACGTGCTCGAGGCCAACCCGCGCGCCTCCCGTACCGTGCCGTTCGTCGCCAAGGCGACGGGGGTGCCGCTCGCCAAGGCGGCCTCCGAGCTCATGGCGGGCCGGTCCATCGCCGAGCTCAAGGCCGCGGGGATCCTGCCCGAGCGGGACGCCGCCACCATCGACATGACGCAGCGGATGGCCGTCAAGGAGGCCGTGCTGCCCTTCAAGCGCTTCCGCACCCACGAAGGGATCGCCGTCGATTCGGTGCTCGGCCCCGAGATGCGCTCGACGGGCGAGGTGATGGGCTTCGACGAGACCTTCCCGCTGGCGTTCGCCAAGTCGCAGGCCGCGGCCTTCGGCGGCCTCCCCACCGGGGGGACGGCGTTCGTCTCCACCGCGGACCGCGACAAGCGTCAGATCACCTTCCCGGTGGCGATCCTCCACCAGCTCGGGTTCGAGATCCTGGCGACCGAGGGCACCTCCCAGGTGCTCGCACGCAACGGGATCCCGTCCACGGTGGTGCGCAAGCACTCCGAGGGTCGCGGCCCGAACGGCGAGCCCACCATCGTCGACCTCATCCACGAGGACAAGGTCAGCCTGGTCATCAACACCCCGTCGGGGCAGGGTGCGCGCGCGGACGGCTACGAGATCCGGGCGGCGGCGACGGCGGCGGACATCGCGATCATCACCACCACGCAGCAGCTCTCCGCGGCCGTGCTGGCGATCGAGGCGCTCCAGTCGGGACCCTTCGACGTGCTCAGCCTCCAGGATGCCGCCGCGCGTCGCTGACGCGACCCAGCAGCAACTCAACATCGCAGGTAGAGTTGTCAATGGTCGCTCGGCGAGCGGCCGCAGGAGGAGGTAGGGGATGGCATTCGGTGCCCGGCTCGCGGCCGCGATGGACCAGTACGGTCCGCTGTGCGTCGGCATCGACCCGCACCCCGAGCTGCTCGCCCTGTGGGGGATGCCGGACACGGCGCAGTCGCTGGGCGAGTTCGGAGAGACCGTGCTCGAGGCGAGCGCGGGAGCGTGCGCGGCGGTCAAGCCGAACGCGGCATTCTTCGAGCGCCACGGCTCGGCGGGCATGGCCGCGCTTGAGCACGTGCTGCGCCGGGCACGTGAGCTGGACCTGCTCACCATCCTCGATGCCAAGCGCGGCGACATCGGCTCCACCATGGAGGGCTACGCGGACGCCTACCTCGCGGTGGGCGTACCTCTCGAGGCCGATGCGATCACCCTGTCGCCGTACCTGGGCTTCGGGTCCCTCGCGCCCGCGTTCGAACTCGCGAAGGCCAATGGCAAGGGCGTCTTCGTGCTCGCGCTCACCTCGAACCCCGAGGGGGCGTCAGTGCAGCACGCCATCACGCCTGACGGCCGTGCCGTCGCGGCGGTGGTCGCCGACGAGGCGGCCGCGCTCAACAGCGGTGCCATTCCGATGGGAGACGTGGGCCTCGTGGTCGGCGCCACCGTCGGTGACGCGGTGCAGCGTCTCGGCATCGATCTCGACCGGGTCAACGGTCCCCTCCTCTCCCCGGGCGTCGGGGCACAGGGGGCGGGACCAGCGGAGTTGTCCCTGGTCTTCGGGAACGCGCGCAGTCGCGTCCTCGTCAATCAATCGAGGGGCGTGCTCAAGGCAGGCCCGTTCGTCGAGAAGCTGCGCGGAGCCGTCACCCAGGCGTCCGCGGCGGCGCAGTCCATCCTGCGTTAGGCAGGTCGAGCGGAAGGGAGCGGCCATGGCCACCCCGGAACTTACCGACGAGCAGCGCGCAGCGGCGCTGGTCAAGGCCACTGCAGTGCGCTCCGCGCGCCGCGTTTTCAAGGAGGAGCTGTCGCGAGGCGAGATGAGCCTCGCGGAGGCGATCCGTCGAGCCAAGGCGGACGAGGCGCTGGCGGGCATCCGCGTGCGCGACCTGCTGCAGTGTCTGCCGGGCATCGGCCCCAAGCGCGCCCAGCTGGTGATGGAGGACATCGGCATCTCCCTCGCCCGTAGGATCCGTGGCCTCGGCCAGCACCAGGTGGACGCTCTCATCGAACGCGAGCGCCGGTGAGTCGACTCATCGTCCTTGCCGGCCCCACCGCGGTCGGCAAGGGCACGGTGGTGCGCGCGTTGCGCGACATGGCGCCCGAGGTCTACGTCTCGGTGTCCGCCACCACCCGGGCCGCGCGCCCGGGCGAGGTCGACGGCGTCCACTACCACTTCATCGGCCCGGAGGAGTTCGACCGTCGCGTGGCGGCGGGGGACTTTCTCGAATGGGCCGTGGTCCACGGCCAGAACCGCTACGGCACCCTGCGGGGGCCCGTCGATGAGCGACTCGCGACCGGCGAGCCCGTGCTCCTGGAGATCGACCTGCAAGGTGCGCGCCAGGTGAAGGCGTCCATGCCGGACGCGCACTTCGTGTTCCTGTCGCCCCCGTCCTGGGACGAACTCGTGAACCGACTCGTGGGCCGCGGGACCGAGGATCAGGAGGAGCGGGAGCGCCGGCTCGCCACCGCCAGGCAGGAGATGGCGGCCGCCGAGGAGTTCGACCAGATCATCGTGAACGACACCGTGGAGCGCGCCGCGGCGGAGCTCCTCTCTGTGGTCCGCGCGAGCGGGTAGACTGTCGCGAGTCTTTGCAACGTAAGAGGAGTGATTGTGGCCGGAACTGTCGCCAACCCCGAGGGCATCACCAACCCGCCGATCGATGAGCTGCTCGCCAAGGTCGACTCGAAGTACGCGCTGGTGATCTACGCCTCGAAGCGCGCCCGCCAGATCAACTCGTACTACGAGGCTCTGGGCGAGGGTCACTTCGAGAACGTGGGCCCGCTGGTCGAGGCGGACACCACGGACAAGCCGCTGTCGGTGGCGCTCCGCGAGCTCAACCAGGGTGACCTCCTGGTCCTCGGCGACTCCGCCGAGTAGCGCATGCGCGTCCTCCTGGGCGTGACCGGCGGGGTGGCGGCCTACAAGGTCGCCATCGTGCTGCGCCGCCTCAAGGAGGATGGGCACGCCGTCCGCGTCATCCCCACGCGCGCGTCTCTCGAGTTCGTCGGGCGCGCCACGTGGGAGGCGCTGTCGGGACTCCCGGCGACCTCCGACACCTTCGAGAACGTCCCCGCGGTGGAGCACGTGCGGCTCGGCCAGCAGGCCGATGTGGTGCTGGTGGCGCCCGCGACTGCCGACTTCCTGGCTCAGCTCGCTCACGGCGAGGCGCGGGACCTGCTGGGCAACGCGCTGCTCGCTACCCGCGCGCCGGTGGTGCTCGCGCCCGCGATGCACACCGAGATGTGGGAGAAGGCCGCCACTCGCGACAACGTGGCGACCCTGCGGGGGCGTGGCTTCACGGTGATCGAGCCCGCCGTGGGGCGCCTGACCGGTCCCGACTCGGGCCCCGGGCGCCTTCCCGAGCCCGAGGATCTGGTCGCGGCCCTCTATGCCGTCGCAGACGATGCCGTGCCGGCCGCCGCCCGCGCGCCGGGAGGCGCGTGGGGCGACCTGGCGGGCCTGCGCATCGTCATCTCGGCGGGAGGCACCCGTGAGCCCATCGACGCGGTGCGCTTCCTGGGCAACCGCTCGACAGGCATGCAGGGCTTCGCGCTCGCCGAGGCCGCCCGCGAGCGCGGGGCCGCGGTGACCGTTGTCGCCGCCAACGTCGAACTGCCGTTGGGCGAGGGCATCGCCCGCGTCGACGTGGAGACCACCGCGCAGCTCGCCGATGCGGTGCGTGCGGCGGCGGCGAGCGCCGACGTGGTGGTGATGGCCGCCGCCGTCGCCGACTTCCGGCCGCGCGACGTCGCCGAGACCAAGATCAAGAAGGACGGCTCGGGAGCGATGGCGCTGGAGCTGGTCGAGACCGAGGACGTCCTGGC
>NZ_JAHEBP010000051.1 GCF_024642165.1 Demequina sp. | reverse complement strand
GTCCCCTGACCAAGCTGGGCGGGCGCGCCCGACGCCTCCCGGTCGCCCGACGAGCCAATGCGGCGCGGCTCGCGTCGCGCCTGCGAGGAGACCGGAATGCGCGACCCTATCCTGATTTCGAGGAAGGGAGCGGTGGCCGTCGGGGCCGCCGGAGACGCCGATCAGCATTCAGGAACTGGCGCCGGAGACGGCGCGAACGCACGAGACCCGCGCTGTCCGATCCGGACGCATCGCGGGTCTCGACGGCTTGCGCGCCGTCGCCGTGCTGCTGGTGGTGGCCTATCACTTCGCGCCGCGAGCCCTGCCCGGCGGCTACGTGGGCGTCGACATCTTCTTCGTGCTGTCCGGCTTCCTCATCACCTCGATCCTGCTCAAGGAGAGGGCCGAGCGCGGCGCGATCTCGCTGCGGCGCTTCTGGCTGCACCGCGCGCGCCGGCTCGTGCCCGCGTTGGCGGCCCTGGTGGCGGTGTGCGTGGCCGCGGTCGCCATCGGCGTGGTGTATCTGCAGCTCCGGGGCCAACCGGTGAACGGGTCACCCTGGGGCGACCTGCTGGTGGGGGTGGGCGCGCAGATCGCCGCGGCCGCCACCTTCACCAGCAACTGGCTGACGGTCGCGGTGGGCCAGAGCTATGCCGCAGCGGGCTCGCCTCACCTGTTCGGCAACCTCTGGTCGCTGGCCGTCGAGGAGCAGTTCTACCTGCTCTGGCCGCTGGCGGTGCTGGGCGTCTTCACGCTGGGGATGGCGATGCGCCGCGCCGCCGCCGCCGCGGCGACGCTCGCGCTGGCCTCTGCGGTTGCCATGGCGCTGCTGCTGCCCGTCGACGGTGACCCGACGCGGGTGTACGTGGGCACGGACACGCACGCCTTCGGCCTCATGATCGGCGCGGCGCTCGCCTTCTGGTGGCGCCACCGCCAGGACCGCCCCGAGCCGTCGCGGAGGGTCGCGCGCGCCGGCATCGCCGCCGGCGGCGCCGGTCTCGTGGCGATCGCGCTCATCGCCGGCTTCATGCCCTGGGACGCGCCCTGGACGTATCGCGGCGGGCTGCTGCTCGCCTCGATCGCCACGGCCGCGGTGATCCTCGCCGTGGTCGAGGCACCGCGCCTGGGCGGGCTGCTCGACGCGGGGCCGATGCGATGGATCGGGGAGCGCTCCTACGGCATCTACCTGTGGCACTGGCCGGTCTTCGTCATCCTCGCCACGGGCTTCGACGGTGGCCGCATCCGCATGGTCTCGGGCGCGACGGTGGTGCTGGCCTCGATCGTCACCGTGATCGCGGCCACCATCTCCTACCGGTGGCTGGAGCTACCGGTGCGGCGCGAGGGTTTTCGACGTTCCGCGCGACGACTTGTCGACTGGCTCTATCCGGTGTCCGATACCCGTGAAGTGATCCAGGCGGCCCGCCGCCGCCGCGCCGGCCTGTTCGGTGGCACGGTCGCGGCGGTGATCGCGCTCGCCGGCTCCGCGGTGGCCGCGGCGCCGGCAAAGACCTCGCTCGAGCTGCAGCTCGAGGAGGGCGCCCGCTCCGTGGAGGCCTCCGTGCCCGCGGCGGAGGCTCCCACCGAGCAGGCGCCGCCCGCGGCAACGTCCGCGCCCGTGAGCCCCGCCGTTCCGGTGGTTCCGGCGGTCGAGGCATCGGCGGCGCCCGAGCCGTCGCCCACCGCGACCGAGGCCCAGGCGGCCCCGGCCGCGCTGCCCTCCGGGAGCGCGGTGATGATGGTGGGCGATTCCGTCACGCTCGGGTCCGCGGGCGCTCTCACGGATGCCATGCCGGGCCTGCGCGTCGAGGCGGCGGTGGGCAAGCAGTTCTCGGTGGGCGTGGACCGCATCGACTGGCTCGCGCGGAACGACCGCCTGCGCCCGTACGTGGTGCTCGCGCTCGGCACCAACGGCACCGTCCGTGACGCCGACATCGACCGCCTCATGGCCACCGTGGGGGACCGGCCCGTGGTGCTGGTGACGCCGTATGGCGACCGATCGTGGATGCCTGGAGCGCAGAAGGCGATCCGCGCCGCCGCCGAACGCTACGACACCGTGGTGATCGCCGACTGGCAGCGGGTGGTCGAGGCCGACACGTCGATCCTGGGGCCCGACGGGATACATCCGCGTGCGTCGGGCGTGGACCTGTTCGTGGGTGTCGTCGAGAGGGGCCTCCGCGACGCGGCCGCGCTCGACGTGGGGTGACAGGAGCCTGACGGGCACGACGACGGGCCCCCGCCGTGGAGGCGGAGGCCCGTGCGTATGGGGCGAGGCGGCCCCGGGAGCGTGTTACTTCACGAAGGGGATGACGAGCGGGATCGCGTAGTACTCTCCCCGGTTGGCACGCACGCCGGCGATGATCGAGATGATCAGCGCGTAGACCGCATAGGCGATCATCAGCGGGATCGTCACCAGCAGGCCGATGCCGAGCGTGGCGAGGCCCAAGGCCGTCCCGCCGATCACCGTCACCAGCACGGTGAGCTGCAGGTTGAGATTCATCTTCCCGTGGTAGTCGACGAGCGCGCTGCGCTCGCGGTAGATCAGCCACATCACGAGCGGCACCACGAAGGCCAGGGTGCCGGCCGAGATCACGATCGCCACGGCGGCGAGGATGTGGACCAGCATCGCGATGGTGCGGGCGTCGCTCTCGAGCATCGGGCGCGGAGCGTAGGGCGGCTGAGGGGCCGCGGACTGCGACGGCGAGACGGGAGCGCCGTCCGCCGACGTCTGGGGGTTCTGAGCTGTTTCGTTCATGGCTCCAGGTTCGCAGAATGCGCCAGGGCCCCGCATCCACCCGGAGGCGGAGCGAGGCCCTGATCTTCGTCGGGGTGGGTACCCCTACTTCACGATGCGCCAGTTGAACGGATAGCGGTACATGTCGCCTCGGTACGCCGCCATCGACGCCATGATGCCGAAGACGATGGTCACGATCGCGACCACGGGGAGGATGACGAATCCGATGATGACAACGGTGGTGATCGCGCCGATCACTCCCGCGATCGTCACCAGGATCGACCAGTTGAGCGCCTCCTTGCCCTGGTCGTTCACGAAGCCGCTGCGCTCCCGGAAGATCAGCCAGATGATGAGAGGAGCGAGGAAGCCGAAGAAGATCACGCCCAGGTGGGAGAGCATCGCCCACAGGCGCTCCTCGGACTGGCTCATGGGCTGCGCGGCAGCGGGCGGGGGAGACTGCGGTGGCGGTGGCGGGTAGTCGGTCATGTGGTTCACGTCTCCTTGGATGCAGTGACGCCGGCGGTCCCGTCGTGCGCGAGTGCCGACACCACGATGCTAGCGAGTCACCACTGGTCGCGTCGCAGGTGCGCGCGGGCGCGCCGCTTCTGCGTGGCGCCTCTGAGGAGTGCGGCCACCGGGTGCCGCCGCGCTCCGCGTTAGGATTGGCACTCGACCAGTTCGAGTGCCAGGAGGGAACGTGAGCGAGGAACGCCGCCAGGCCGTGCTCCGCGCGATCGTCGAGGGCTACGTCGCGACGCACGAGCCCGTGGGTTCGAAGGCATTGACCGAGACCCGCGCGCTGGGTGTCTCGTCCGCGACCATCCGCAACGACATGGCGATCCTGGAGGAGCAGGGGCTGATCGCTCAGCCCCACACCTCAGCAGGCCGCATCCCCACGGACGCGGGGTACCGCTCGTTCGTCGACCACCTCGCCGCCTCGTCGCTGCCGGAGGCGCATCGCCGGGCGATCGGGACGTTCCTGTCCGACGCTGTGGATATCAACGACGTGGTCGAGCGCTCCGTGCGGCTGCTCAGTCAGCTCACCCGGCAGGTCGCGGTGGTGCAGTTCCCCTCGCTGCGCGAATCCGCGGTGCGCCGCATCGAGCTGGTGAGGCTCGGGGCGGAGCGTGCGCTGGTGGTGGTGGTCTCCGCCGATGCGCGCGTGGACCAGCAGACCATCGCGCTCGGGGAGGCGGCCTCGGACGAGGCCTTCGAGCGGGCGGCCCGGGAGGTCAACGAGGTGGCGCACGGCCTCAGCGGCGCGCGCCTCGAGGCCGCGCTCAGCGCGTGGTCGGCGGCGCCCGGCCAGGCGCCGTGGGCTTCCCTGGTCGCTCAGACCGTCCTCACCGCCGCACGGGGCGGCACGGTCGAGCGGGTGGTATTCGCCGGCACCTCGAACCTGGCGCGCGCCGGCACGGGACTCGACGCCGACATCATCGCGCCGGTGCTCGATGCGCTCGAGGAGCAGGTGGTGCTGCTGCGCCTCTTGCACGAGATGGCGGGCCAGGGGGACGATGTCTCGGTCAGGATCGGCGCCGAGACCCACCATGAGGCGCTCTCGAGCACGTCGATCATCGCCGCGGCCTACGGCCGTGACGCATCGTCCCTGGTGGGCGCGCTCGGACCTACACGCATGGACTATCCAGGGACGATGGCCGCGGTACGCGCCGTCGCCCGCTATCTGTCGAGAGTGGTGGAGCTCTAGGTGAAGGATTACTACGCCGTCCTCGGCGTCCCGCGGGACGCCTCCGAGACGGAGATCAAGAAGGCCTATCGCAAGCTGGCTCGCGAGCTGCACCCGGACGTCGCGGGCTCGGCCGGCGAGGAACGCTTCAAGGAGGTCGCGGCCGCCTACGACGTGCTGGGCCACGCGGACAAGCGCGCTCAGTACGACCGCGGCGTCGATCCGCGCTCGGCATCGGGCGCCGGGGCCGGGCCCCAGGGGTTCGGGTTTGAGGACATCTTCGAGACCTTCTTCGGCGGCGGTGGCGGTGGCGGACCCTTCGGCGGCGCTCCGCGCGGCCCCGCGTCGCGCACGCAGCGCGGCGGCGACACGCTCGTGCAGGCCGAGGTGTCGTTGCGTGAGGCCGTCTTCGGAGTCTCCCGCGAGGTGCTCGTGGACCTGGCGGACGTGTGCGGGACCTGCCACGGCTCGTGCTGCGCCCCGGGCACGTCACCCACGAGCTGCCGGCAGTGCAACGGCACCGGCTCCGTCCAGCGCGTCGCGCGCTCACTGCTGGGCCAGGTCATGACCACGGCGCCGTGCCCCACCTGCGGCGGCTACGGCTCGACCATCGACCACCCCTGCGGCGAGTGCTCCGGTCAGGGGCGCACGCACTCCCGCCACACCGTCAAGGTCGACATCCCCGCGGGTGTCGCGACCGGGACCCGGATCCGCATGACGGGGGCCGGCGACGCCGGCGTCGCCGGCGGGCCCAAGGGCGACCTCTACATCGAGATCCGCGAGAAGGCCGATCCCGTCATCGAGCGCCGTGGGGACGATCTCCATTGCACACTCGAGGTGCCGATGACGGCCGCCGCGCTGGGCACCGTCCTGTCCGTCGACACCTTCGACGGGCCGCAGGACGTGGACGTGCGCCCCGGTACGCACTCGGGCTCGACCGTCCGACTCAAGGGGCTCGGCGTCGGCCGCCTGCAGAGGTCCGGCCGCGGAGACCTGCACGTCCACCTCGACGTGGTCACCCCCACGGATCTCACCGACGAGCAGGCCGAGCTCCTGCGCCGGCTCGCCACGCTGCGCGACGAGGAGACGCCCGACGGGCGGCTCGCCCCGATCGGCGGGGGTGTGTTCTCGCGGCTCAAGGACGCCTTCATGGGCCGGGAGCGGTGACCGCGCCCGTCTTCGTCGACGCGGCGGCCGCCGGGGCCGCCGTGGGGGACGTCCTCCGTGTGGAGGGCGACGAGGCACGTCATGCGGTGACGGTCCAAAGGCGTCAGCACGGCGAGTCCGTCGACGTCGTCGACGGCCGCGGCAGCCGGGCGAGCGGCCCGATCGCCGCCCTCGGGGACGGCTGGTTCGAGTTGCGTGTGGAGTCCGTGAGCCGTGACCACGACCCGGCGATCACGTTGGTGCAGGCGCTCGCCAAGGGCGGCCGGGACGAGCAGGCGGTCGAGTCGGCGGTCGAGCTCGGGGCCACCCGCATCGTTCCCTGGGCGTCGGAGCGGGCGATCGTCCAGTGGCGCGGCCCCAAGGTCGAGCGGGGCCGCGCCCGGTGGGGCTCGCTCGCGCTCACCGCGGCCAAGCAGAGCCGCCGCGCGGTGGTCCCCGAGGTGGACGATGCGGTGTCCACCAAGGTCCTCGCGGGACGCATCGCCGAGGCCGTGGCCGGCGGCGCTCGGGTGCTGGTGCTTCACGAGTCCGCGACCACCTCGCTCGTCTCGCTCGCCTGGCCCGACCCCGAGCAGGAGGTGTGGTGCGTGGTGGGGCCGGAGGGCGGGATCTCCGACGCCGAACTGGCGACCCTCACCGACGCCGGTGGGCTCCCCGTGGTGCTCGGGCCGCACGTGCTGAGGGCGTCCTCCGCGGGACCCGCGGCGCTCGCGGTGCTCGCGGCGGCGCGGGGTCACTGGCGCGGGCCGGTCACTAGGCTGGAGCCATGAGCGACATCGACTCCGCGCAGGACTGCCTCTTCTGCAGGATCGTCGCCGGCGACATCCCCGCCCAGAAGGTGATGGAGACGGATCGCGTGGTCGCGTTTCGCGACATCGCGCCCCAGGCGCCCGTGCACATACTCGTGGTGCCGCGCACGCACGCGCCCAACGTGGCGGCGCTCGCCGCGGCGGCTCCCGAGGAGCTCGCGGAGATGGCGCAGGTGGCGCAGCGCATCGCCGATGCCGAGTGCGGCGGCGAGTACAGGTGGATCTTCAACACCGGCGCCGCCGCCGGGCAGACGGTGTTCCACGCGCACGGGCACGTGATGAATGGCGGCACCCTCGGGTGGAGCGCGTGAGCGTCACCCGGGTGGTGGTGGTGGACGACGCGGCGCGCATGCCGGAGCTGCTCGGCTCGGGAGACGGCGTGCTCCGCGAGGTCGAGCGAGCGTTCCCCGGCGTCGACATCCACGTGCGCGGCAACCGCATCACGCTCACCGGCGACGAGGCCGACGTGTCCGCGGCGGCCACGGCCGTGGAGGAGCTGCGCGACGTGCTCGGTGCGGGGGTGCCGTTGACCGCCGACGTGGCGCGCGAATCGGTCCGCATGCTGCGCGCGACCCCCGCGGACCCCGACTCGGGGGCGGACGAGCGCCCCGCGGGCGTGTTGAGCCGCTCGATCCTGTCGACCCGTGGTCGCACCATCCGCCCCAAGACCCAGGGACAGGCGGCGTACGTGCACGCGATCGAGCGGCACACGGTCACGTTCGGCATCGGCCCCGCGGGAACCGGCAAGACGTACCTGGCCATGGCACAGGCCGTGGCCGCGCTGCAGGCCAAGCGCGTGAACCGCATCGTCCTCACCCGGCCGGCGGTGGAGGCGGGGGAGCGGCTGGGGTTCCTGCCCGGCTCGCTCAGCGAGAAGATCGACCCCTACCTCCGCCCGCTGTACGACGCCCTCCACGACATGATGGATCCCGAGTCGATCCCCAAGCTGATGGAGTCCGGCGCCATCGAGGTCGCGCCCCTCGCGTACATGCGCGGCCGGACCCTCAACGACGCGTTCGTGATCCTCGACGAGGCCCAGAACACCACGCGCGAGCAGATGAAGATGTTTCTCACGCGGCTAGGGTTCGGCACCACCATGGTGGTGACCGGCGACGTCACCCAGGTGGACCTGCCCGGCGCCACGCAGTCGGGACTGCGGGCCGCCGCCGAGATCCTCGCTGGGGTGGAGGACATCGCCTTCTGCCACCTGACCGCCGAGGACGTGGTGCGCCACCGCCTGGTGAGCGACATCATCACGGCCTACGCGAAGAGCGACGAGGCTCGCCAGGCGCGCGCCCCGCGCCCCACCGGCCAACGCCGCCGGTTCGACCGGGAGGAAAGACAGTGATCGACGTCAACAACGAGACCGATGCGCGCATCGACGAGGTCGAGTTCGCGGAGCTCGCGCGCTACGTCTTGGCGAAGATGCACGTCGCCGACGGCGCAGAGCTCGCGATCATGTTCGTAGACGAGCTCACGATGGAGGAGCTCCACGTCCAGTGGATGGACGAGCCGGGCCCCACGGACGTGCTGAGCTTCCCGATGGATGAGCTGCGTCCCGGCACCCCCGAGGACCCGACCCCGGCGGGGCTGCTCGGGGACATCGTGGTGTGCCCCTCGGTCGCGGCGCGGCAGGCGGCGGCCGCCGGCCACAGCGCGGAAGAGGAGATGCTGCTCCTCACCACGCACGGCATCCTCCACCTGCTCGGATACGACCACGCCGAGCCGGAGGAGGAGAAGGAGATGTTCGCGCTGCAGCGGAGTCTGCTGCTCACCTTCCTCGCGAACCGATGAGCTCGTCCGGCGTCACCCTGCTCGTCGTGGTCGGCGTGGCGGGACTGCTGGGGGCCGCGGCGTTGCACGCGATCGTCGCCGCCTTCGAGCAGATCCCTTACGCCGACGAGCGTCGCATCGCCGCTCAACTGCGGCCGGACGGCCGGCCCACGCGCGCCGCGCGTCTCGCCGTGCTGCCCGACCACGCCGACAACGCGGCGTCGGTGGGGTACGCGGTGCTCGAGTCGCTGTCGCTGGTGGCGTGGACCGCGCTCGCGATCGCGCTCGGTGAGGCACTGGGCTGGGAGCGGTGGCCGGGGATCGTGCTGGCGGCCGCGGTCGCCGCGTTTCTGTCGCTCATCGTGGTCCGTGCGCTCCCTCGCGGGCTTGGGCGACGGCATCCCGAGGCGACCATCCGGGCGCTCGCGCCGCTCGGCTGGGCGCTGATCCAGGTCATGACGCCGATTCGAGCCGTGGTGCCCGCGCTCCAGATGCGCGAGCTCGCCGAGCCAGAGGACCTGGTGGAGCAGGCGGGCGACGCCCTGGAGGAGGAGGACGCGGAGCTGCTGCGCTCGGTGGTCAGCCTGGGCGACACGCTGACGCGCGAGGTCATGGTGCCCAGGACGGACATGGTGACCGTGCAGGCGGGCACCCCGGCGCGCAAGGCGATGGTGCTCTTCATGCGCTCGGGCTTCTCGCGGGTGCCGGTGATCGGCGACGGCGTCGACGACACTGTCGGCGTCCTCTACCTCAAGGACGTGGTCCGGGTCACGTGGGACCATCCTCAGCGCCTCGACGAGGCGATCGACTCGCTGATGCGCGAGCCGGTGTTCGTGCCGGAATCGGTTCCCGCCGACGACCTGCTGCGCCGCATGCAGGACGAGGTGTTCCACATGGCGATCGTGGTCGACGAGTTCGGCGGCGTCGCCGGGCTCGTCACCATCGAGGACGCGCTCGAGGAGATCGTGGGCGAGGTGGTCGACGAGCACGACCGTTCGGCGCCCGAGGTCGAGGACCTGGGCGATGGTCGCTTCCGGGTGCCGGCGCGGTGCCCGCTCGACGAGCTGGGCGAACTTTTCGACCTCGAGATCGACGACGACGACGTCGAGACCGTCGCCGGGCTGCTCGCCAAGGCGCTCGGCCGGGTGCCGATTCCGGGGTCCCGGGTGACGGTGCATGGGCTCGACCTGCTCGCCGAACGCGCCGAGGGGCGCCGCCGGCAACTGGTGTCGGTGCTGGTGGCGCGCACGGCGCCCCCGGTCACGGGCGAGAATGAGACGGCGCCGCGGAGACGTGGGCGGAAGGAGGATGACGATGACTGAGTTCCGGTCCGGGTTCGTGGCATTCGTCGGGCGCCCCAACGCGGGCAAGTCCACGCTGACCAACGCGTTGGTGGGGGAGAAGGTGGCGATCATGTCCTCCCGCCCGCAGACCACGCGCCGCGCGATCCGCGGAATCGTCCACCGTGACGACGCCCAACTGGTGATCGTCGATACGCCGGGACTGCATCGTCCCCGCACGCTGCTGGGCGAGCGCCTCAACGCCGTGGTGCGGGAGACGCTCGCGGAGGTCGACGTCATCGGGTTCTGCCTCCCCGCCGACGAGAAGGTGGGTCCGGGCGACAAGTGGATCGCGCGCGAGCTGTCGGAGGCGCGCGCGCCGGTGATCGCCATCGTCACCAAGGTCGACAAGGTGGCGCGCGAGCGCGTCGCGCAGCACCTGCTCGACGTCTCGGAGTTGGGCGACTGGGCGCAGATCGTCCCCGTGAGCTCGGTCAAGGACATTCAGCTCGACACCCTGGTCGACCTGCTCGTGGGCTACCTGCCCGAGGGCCCGGCGCTGTATCCGGGCGGCGAGCTCACCGACGAGCCCGAGGACGTGCGGGTGGCCGAGCTCATCCGGGAGGCGGCGCTCGAGGGCGTGCGCGACGAGCTTCCTCACTCGCTCGCGGTGATGGTCGAGGAGATGGTCGAGCGTGAGCAGGACCCGGACGACCCGCGGGTCCCGCTGCTCGAGATCCGCGCCCAGGTGTTCGTCGAGAGGGACTCGCAGAAGGGGATCATCATCGGCAAGGGAGGGTCCCGCCTCAAGGAGGTCGGGGCCACCGCGCGAGCCGGCATCGAGCGCCTGCTGGGCCGCAAGGTGTACCTCGACCTGCACGTCAAGATCGCCAAGGACTGGCAGCGGGACCCCAAGCAGCTGGGCCGCCTCGGCTTCTGATGGTCGCAGGACCGTCGGGCCGCTGAGCTCTCGTCGGCCCCTTCGCTCATCGTGAGAGCGCTCTCACACTGTGTATAGTGGCTTCGTGAGAGCGCTCTCACGGCCGAGTGCGCTCGGGAATCCTGGTTCGAGCCGACTCTGAGGTACCGCGATGAAGCACCCTGTGATCGAGAGCCCCTCCCAGCCACGCGTGACCGGCGAATTCGTCGATCTCGAAGGCCGCCGCTGCTATCGCATCGGTGCCTACGATGCGATGGAGCCGTTCTTCATGAGCGTGGTGAGCAGTTCGGACCACTGGATGTTCGTGTCGAGCTCCGGCGGCCTGACCGCGGGGCGGCGCGAGCCTGACAACGCCCTGTTCCCGTACTACACGGATGACCGGATCCACGATGCGTCCGACACCACGGGCGCCGTCACGCTCATCAGGGCCGTCCGCGACGGCCGCGCGGCGTTGTGGGAGCCGTTCTCGTCGCGCCAGGACGGCCTGTACCGCCGATCGCGTGCGCTGTACAAGAGCGTGCAGGGGGACCGTCTGGTGTTCGAGGAGATCAACCACGATCTCGGGCTGGAGTTCCGGTACTCGTGGTCGACCTCGGAGCGCTACGGGTTCGTGCGGCATGCGCACCTGCGCAACACGGGTGACACCGCCGTGGACGTCGCCCTCCTCGACGGCATCCGCAACGTGTTGCCGGCGCTGATCAGCAGGCGCTTCCAGCTCGAGTACAGCACCCTGGTCGACGGCTACAAGCGCACCGAGCTCGCGGACGGGTCGCGGCTCGCGCTGTTCCGGCTGAGCTCGGTTCCCGTGGATAACGCGGAACCCAGCGAGGCCCTGCGCGTCAACACCGCGTGGGCCACTGGTCTCGCGGAGTTCGAGGTGGTGCTGTCGACGGTCCAGTGCGACGCGTTCCGTCGCGGCGAGGCCGTGGAGCCCGAGTCCGACGTTTGCGGGCGTCGCGGCGCGTACCTCGTGTCGACGTCGTTGTCGCTCGCGCCCGGAGAGTCGGGGGACTGGCTCATCGTCGCCGACGTGGAGAAGGACGCCGCGGGGGTGCGGACCGTCCTCGCGGAGTCGCGCGAGACTGACGCACGCGAGCGCGTGCTCGCCGATGTCGACCGGGGCACCCAGGAGTTGGTGCGCGTGGTGGGCCGCGCGGACGGGCTGCAGGCGACGGCGAGCGAGGCGAGCGTGTGGCGCCACTTCGCGAATGCGCTCTTCAACGTCATGCGCGGCGGCATCCCGGTGGATGGGTATTCGGTGTCGCGGGACGATCTCGAGCTCTTCCTGGGCCGGAGCAATGCACCCGTGGCCGCGCGTCATGCGGAGTTCCTGCGCGCGCTGCCGGACCACATCGGCCGCGACGAGCTGATCGCCCTCGTCGCACCGGTGGGAGACGTCGACCTTGAGCGCCTCACCGCGGAGTACCTGCCGCTGACGTTCAGCCGCCGCCACGGGGACCCGAGCCGGCCCTGGAACACGTTCGCGATCCGGCTCAAGGACCAACAGGGCAACCCCACCCTCAACTACCAGGGCAACTGGCGCGACATCTTTCAGAACTGGGAGGCGCTCGCTGTCTCATACCCGGACCTCGTCGAGTCGATGCTGTTCAAGTTCGCCGATTCGTCGACGCTCGATGGCTACAACCCCTACCGCGTCCTGCGCGAGGGATTCGAGTGGGAGGTGCTCGATCCGGACGACGACTGGGCCTACATCGGCTACTGGGGCGACCACCAGGTGATCTACCTGGAGCGTCTCTTGGAGGCGGCCGAGCGCTTTCGTCCCGGAAGCGTCGCCGCGCTCCTCACGCGCAAGGTCTTCACCTTCGCGGACGTGCCGTACCGGATCCGGCCCTACGCGGACCTGCTGCGGAACCCCCGCGACACCATCGACTTCGACCATGAGGTCGAGGCGGCGGCCCTGGCGCGCGCGGCCCGCATCGGCTCCGATGGCAAGGCGGCATGCGGGCCGGACGGCTCGCTGGTGCGCGCCAACTTCGCAGAGAAACTGCTGATCGTCGCCCTGTCGAAGCTGTCGAACTTCGTGCCCGGGGCCGGCATCTGGCTCAACACCCAGCGGCCCGAGTGGAACGATGCCAACAACGCGCTGGTGGGCAACGGCGTCTCCATGGTCACGCTGTACTACCTGCGGCGCTACCTCGCGTTCCTCGACGCCCAGTTCGCGGCGTCTGGCCTCGACAGGGTCGAGCTCTCGGACGCCGTGGCGGACCTTCTCGACGCCGCGTCCGACGCGCTGAAGGAGCACCCGGTCGTGCCCGGCGTGGCGGTGTCGAACGCGGAGCGCAAGGCCGTACTCGATCGACTCGGAACGGCGGGGGAGCGGTACCGCACGCAGGTCTACGATCCGATGTCCCGCGCGACGTCGCGGCCGGTCCCCGTCGCGGCGGTGCGCGAGCTGATCGCGGCGGCACTGGAGCACGCCGACCACAGCATCGCGCAGAACCGGCGCGCCGATGGCCTCTATCACTCCTACACCATCATGAAGGTGTCCGACGCCGGGATCGCGGTGTCCCATCTCGACCCGATGCTGGAGGGCCAGGTGGCGGTGCTCAGCGCCGGCGTGCTCGGGCCCCACGAGGTCGCCGACCTGCTCGACAGCCTGCGATCGAGCGCTCTCTACCGCGAGGACCAGAACAGCTACCTGCTGTACCCGTTCCGCGACCTACCTCACTTCCTCGACAAGAATCTTGTGCCTCCGGCGGGGGCCGCGGAGTCCGAGCTCCTCACCTCCATGCTGGACCGGGGCGACACCCGCCTCGTGACACGCGACGCGACCGGCGAGGTCCACTTCAATGCGGACTTCCGCAATGCCCGCTCCCTGGGCGAGGCGCTCGACTCGTTGGCCGGCACGGAGTACGGCGCCGTCGCGGAGGCGGAACGGAGGCTGGTGCTCGATCTGTACGAGCAGGTCTTCGAGCACGCGTCCTTCACCGGCCGCTCCGGGACCTTCTACAAGTACGAGGGCCTCGGATCCATCTACTGGCACATGGTGTCGAAGCTGCTGCTCAGCGTGGACGAGGCGCTCCTCGGCGCGCTGCGCGACGGCGCCGACTCGGCCGTGATCGGCCGGCTCCGCGATCACTACGAGCAGATCCGCGCGGGGATCGGTGCGGACAAGTCGCCGGCGGCGTACGGTGCCGTGCCCACGGACCCGTACTCGCACACGCCGGGGTTCGCGGGAGTGCAGCAGCCGGGAATGACGGGTCAGGTGAAGGAGGATCTCATCACGCGGATGAGCGAGATGGGCGTCGTGATCGAGCGCGGGCGCATCGACTTCCTCCCTTCCCGGGTGCGCCAGGTCGAGCTGCTGGAGGAGCCCTCGTCCCTCACCTTCGTGGACGTGCGCGGCGAGGTGCGCACCATCGACGTGCCAGCAGGCGCCATGGCCTTCACGGTGTGCCAGGTGCCGGTGGTGCTTCACGGCGCCGGGCCCGCTTCCATCGGGATCGTGCTCGACGGTGAGGCGACCCTGGTCGACGGTCTCGGGCTGTCCGCCCAGACCAGCGCACAGATCTTCGACCGGACGGGCGAGGTGGAGCGGCTCGACGTCTTCCTGGGCCTGACGGGCTAGCGACGCGCGCACTTGGCGGCGCGCGTCGCGCATCGGCTAGGGTGTCGTTATGCGTGCACGGCAGGCCAGCCTGCTCCTTCGTCGCCGCGACGAGGCCTGATCCAGGCCGGATCCTCGTCGCGGCGGTTGCTGTGCCGGCCCACCAGCGACAAGCAGCAGAAGGACACCCCATGAGCCACTACACCGG
>NZ_JAHEBP010000157.1 GCF_024642165.1 Demequina sp. | reverse complement strand
CGACAGCGCCCCTCCCGGATCCGGGAGGGGCGCTGTCTGCGGTGGCGGGTGAGGGATTCGAACCCCCGAAGTCGATGACGGCTGATTTACAGTCAGCTCCCTTTGGCCGCTCGGGCAACCCGCCGATGCGCCGCATGGCGGCGCGCATGGAAGGATAGCAAGGATTCGACCCGCGACGCGAACCAGGGCGGCGGGTCCAGACGGCACCGCTCGCGCCCTCTCTTCAGGGGTGCAGGAGGAGGAGACATGGCAGGCGACAGCAGCTTCGACGTGGTGAGCAAGGTGGACCAGCAGGAGGTCGACAACGCGCTCAACCAGGCCGCCAAGGAGATCGCGCAGCGCTACGACTTCAAGGGCGTGGGCGCCTCGATCGAGTTCTCGGGCGAGAGCATCCTCATGAAGGCCAACAGCGAGGACCGGGTCAAGGCCGTGCTGGACGTGTTCATCGCGAAGCTCGCCAAGCGACAGATTTCGATGAAGGCGCTCGAGTGGGGCGACCCGGTGCCGTCGGGCAAGGAGTACCGCCTGGTCGCGACCATCAAGGAGGGCATCGCGCAGGACGTGGCCAAGAAGCTCACCAAGCTGGTGCGCGACGAGGGCCCCAAGTCCGTGCGCGCCCTGATCCAGGGCGACGAGCTGCGCGTGAGCTCGAAGTCCCGCGACGACCTGCAGGCGACCATCTCGCTGCTCAAGGGCGCGGACGTCGAGGCCGCGCTGCAGTTCATCAACTTCCGCTAGGCCGCGCGCCGCGCCGATGCGCGGTGGCACACTGCGCTCATGTCACTCGTGCGCGTGCACAACCTTGCGGTGTCGCTCGACGGCTTCGCGACGGGCGCCGATCAGAGCCTGGAAGCCCCGTTCGGCCACGCTGGCATGCGGCTGATGGAGTGGTTCAAGGAGACGGCGACCTTCCGCGCGAACATGGGCGGGGACCCGGGTGAGCCCACGCCGGACGATGCGTTCGCGGGGCGTTGGCGCCACGGCATCGGCGTGGAGATCATGGGTGCGGGCAAGTTCGGCCCGCCCGGCTGGCACGACGACCCGGGCTGGCGCGGCTGGTGGGGCGAGGACACGCCGTTCCACACCCCGGTCATCGTCCTCACCCACCGCCCCCGGCCGCCGCTGACGGCGGGCGACACCACGTTCCACTTCCTCGCGGCCCCGCCCGCGGTGGCGCTCGAGGCGGCGCGGGAGCTGGCGGGCGGCCTCGATGTGCGCATCGGCGGCGGGCCCACGGTGGTGAACGAGTTCCTCGCCGCGGACCTGATCGACCTGCTCCACGTGGTGGTGGTGCCGGTGGTGCTCGGGCGCGGGACCAGCCCGTGGGCGGGGCTCGACGGTCTCGAGGAGCGGTTCGCGAGCGAATCCGTGAGCACGCCGAGCGGCGTGACGCACGTGACGTTCACGCGTCGCGCGCGCGACAGCTAGCGCTGGTAGCCGCGAGACCGGGCCATGTCCTCGAGCCGCGCAATCCGCTGATCCATGGGCGGGTGAGTCGCGAAAAGGTTCTGCAGGCCGGCGCCGCGGAACGGGTTCGCAATCATCATGTGCGAGACGTTCTCGAGCTCGGGCGAGTCCTTGAGCGGGCGCGCACGCGTGCCGGCATCGAGCTTGCGCAGCGCCGAGGCGAGCGCCAGCGGGTCGCCCGTGAGGGTGGAGCCGTCCTCGTCCGCGTCGTACTCGCGGGTGCGCGAGATCGACATCCGGATGAGCGACGCCGCGATGGGCGCGAGGATGAGCATCGCGATGAGGCCGATCGCGCCGAACGGATTGTCGCGATTGCTGTTGCCGCCGCCGAAGAAGAACAGCATCTGCGCGATCGCGGTGATCATGCCGGCGAACGCGGCCGCGACGGAGCCGATGAGGATGTCCCGGTTGTAGACGTGCATGAGCTCGTGGCCCAGCACGCCGCGCAGCTCGCGCTCGTCCAGGAGCTCGAGGATGCCGTCCGTGCAGCACACCGCGGCGTTCTGCGGGTTGCGGCCGGTAGCGAACGCGTTGGGGGCCGCGGTGGGAGAGATGTAGAGCCGCGGCATGGGCTGGTTGGCCTCGCGGCTGAGCTCCCGGACGATGCGGTACATCGCGGGCTGCTCGACCTCCGTGACCGGCCGGGCGCGCATGGCACGGATCGCCAGCTTGTCCGAGTTCCAGTAGCCGAACGCCGTGCCCACCACCGACAGCAGCGCGAACAGCCACAGGTACTGGCCGCCGCCCACGAACACGCCGAGGCCGAGCATGACGGCCCACAGCGCCACGAACAGGCCGGTGGTCTTCAGCCCGTTGAAGTACTTCCTATCCACGTATCCTCCGCGATCTCTCGCACCAAGAACGGTCGCGTGCCCGAACAGGTTCCCCCACCCCGACGGATTCCCACTGGTCGATGTGACGGGACGATGCGGGCGTGACGGCTGGGACCGTCACATCCTTCACCTGCGATGACTCGCTTCACATCGACCAGTGGGAATCCGGCCGATGCGCCCGCGAGAATCCGGCCGATGCGCCCGTGGGAATCCGGCCGATGCGCCCGAGAGATTCTGGCGGATCCGGCGGGTCAGGACCGGCCCAGCGCGATGTCCGTCATCTCCTCGCGCGGGACCACCTTGACGCGCTCGCGCCCGTGCGGCTCGCCCAGGGCACGCTCGTGCGCGTCGAGGACCTCCCAGTCCTTCCACTGCACCACCGGGACGCCGCGCTCCTTGAGCAGTCGCAGGATGTTGTCCGGGCTCAGCTGCTCGGGGCTCGCCTTCGTGTTCGCGTACAGGTCGGGAGCGTCCTCGACCAGATTCGCGACGGTCTCCGACGCGTCGGACTTGGTGTGACCGATGAGTCCCACCGGCCCGCGCTTGATCCAGCCGGTGGCGTAGAAGCCGGGAACCGCGGCGCCGTCCTCGTCCGTCACGCGTCCCGCCTCGTTGCGGATCACACCGCGGCCGCCGTCGAACGGCACGCCGTCGATCTCGGTTCCCCAGTAGCCGACCGCACGGTAGACCGCCTGCACCGGATAGTCGATGAACTCGCCCGTGCCCGTGACGTTGCCGTCGCCCCGCAGCGCGGTGCGCTCCATGCGGACACCTACGACCTTGCCGTCCTCGCCCAGCACCTCGTGCGGGCTCTGCAGGAAGTGCAGGTGGATGCGGCGCGAGGCGCCGGTGGGCTCCTTGAGGGTCCAGTCGGTGAGGGTCTTGACCACCTGCTTGGTCTGGTGGTGGCCGTCGATCGCCGCCATCGACCCCTCGTCGAAGTCGTAGTCCTCGGGGTACACGATGACGTCGACGTCGGGCACGTGGCCCAGCTCGCGCAGCTCCAGGGGCGAGAACTTCACCTGCGCCGGACCGCGGCGGCCGAACACGTGGACGTCCGTCACCGGGGAGGACTCGAGGCCGGCCTGGACGTTGGCGGGGATGTCCGTGGGCATGAGGTCCTTGGGGTGCTTCGAGAGGATGCGAGCGACGTCGAGCGCGACGTTGCCCACGCCGAACACGGCCACCTCGCGCGCCTCGAGAGGCCACTCGCGCGGGACGTCCGGATGGCCGTCGTACCAGGACACGAAGTCCGCCGCGCCATGTGAGCCAGTCAACTCGATACCCGGGATCTCAAGGTCCGCGTCCGAGAACGACCCGGTAGCGAAGATCACCGCGTCGTAGTGCTCGCGCAGGTCCTGCAGCGACAGGTCGGTGCCGATGTTCACGTTGGCCAGGACGCGGATGTCGCCGCGGCCCAGGACGTTCGCGAGTGCCACGATGATCTGCTTGA
>NZ_JAHEBP010000156.1 GCF_024642165.1 Demequina sp. | reverse complement strand
GAGAGATGCGGTCCCTGCTGCGACACGACGGCATGGACGGGCGTGGCCACCGGTCAGAGGCGGTGACGCACGACGAGGTGCGCAAGGTGAACCTGGTGATCGCGTTCAGCGCCAACCAGGTCGACTACCTGCTGCGGATGGCGCCGGAGGCCAAAGATCGGATTTTCTTGCTGCTGGAGCTGGTGGCGTTCGCGCAGATGCGGGTGCCGCTGGTGGGGGCCGGGGCGGAGGCGCGACTGATGAGTGTGGCGCGGGCGGGGGCGGCGCATCGGCATCTGCTGGCCGGTATCGAGGTGCCCGACGTGCCGGACCCGTTCGGAGGGTCCCGGGCGGAGTATGAGGCGGCGTATGGCGCGATGCGCTCGGCGGTGGATGTGATCGACCGGTGGGTGCGGGGGTTGTGAGCGGTGGCACCGGTGGCTGAGCCGTTGCCGCGGATCCTCGCGCTCCACGCCTTCTACCAGGTGCCCGGCGGCGAGGACCAGGTGCACCGCACCGAGGTCGCCCACCTGCGCGAGCGCGGGCACGAGGTGCTCGACGTCACCGTCGAGAACGCCCAGCTCGCGACGCTCGGGACGGCGGGGAGGCTGCGCGCCACGGTGTCGAACCCGGCTACGGCCGCGATGGTCGCGGAGCACCTCCGCGAGTTCCGGCCCGACGTCGCCTACGTCAACAACGTGTTCCCCGGGCTCTCTGGCTCTGTGATCGAGGCCTGCCGCGCCCACGGCGTCCCGGTGGTGCGCGTGCTGCACAACTACCGGTTCGCGTGCGTCTCCGCCAACTTGTTCCGGGACGGGAAGTTCTGCGACAGCTGTGTGGGCAACCCCGGCGTGGCGGGCATCGTCCACGGGTGCTACCGCGACTCGCGCGCCGTCTCCGCCGTGGCGACCCTGGCGCGGCGCGTCGACCGCAAGGCGAGCGCCGGCGCACACGTGATCGCCATCTCGCGCTACGTGCGGGACGTGGCCGAGCGCGCCGGCATGGACGCGGCGCGCATTACCGTGCGGCCCAACCTGACGGTGCCCGGCGACGCCTCGCCCGCCGACTCCGACGCCGCACCCCGGGAGGTGGTGGTTTTCGCGGGGCGCGACACCCCCGAGAAGGGGCTGCCGGACCTGCTGACGGCATTCGCGCTGCTCCGCGAGCGGCGGCCGGGCGCGCTGCTGCAGATTGTGGGTCCCGAGGCGCCGCGGGAGTTGACCCCCGGGATCCAATGGCTGGGCCGGCTGCCGCACCGCGAGGTGACCGCGCTCATGGCGGGCGCCGGCGCGGTCGCGGTGCCCTCTGTGTGGCCGGAACCGTTCGGGCTGGTGGCCGTCGAGGCGCTGGCGGCCGGGACGCCCGTGGTGGCCGCCGCATCGGGCGGGCTGGCCGAACTCGAAGGCGACGCCGTACGCCTCCACACCCCCGGCTCGCCCCAGAGCCTTGCCGACGCCCTGGACGCGACGCTCGCGCTGCCGCGCGCCGACGCCGCGCAGTCCGCCCGCGCCCGCTACGCCACGGACTTCTCACCCGACACCTGGTACCGGCTCACCATCGAGGCGTTCGCCGGCGCGATGGAGGATGCGCGGGGCTAGCAGCCGGCGACGCCCGCGGTGTCGGAGGCGCGGGTCACGTCCGCCTCGCGAGGACCGGGGGTCAGCACCAGGTCGGGGGGCGTGCGCAGGTAGGAATCCGCCACCAGGTCCCACTCGAGCAGCGTGCTCTGTCCCGGGTCAAGCGTGACCCTCAGCTGCGCGACGCCGCGGCCGTGGTGCGAGTCCGCGGCGAACAGGCCCTCCTCACCGTCGACGGTGAGGGCCTCGATGCCCACGCCCACCGGCGGGTACACCAGCACGTTGGTCTGGAACTCGCCCGGCGGCACAAACCCGCCTCCCACCGCGACGTAGTCCGGCAGGTCCGCGACGTCGCCCTCGTACGAGTGGGTGAGGGTGAGCGCGACAGTCTGGCCCTCCAGCGAACCGTCGGCGCAGAAGTGATCGGTGATCTCCACGGCCGTATCCACGTAGTACCCGATCTTGGAACCCGAGCCGTCGTTCGAGAAGATGCCCAGGGCACGGTCCCTTCCCACGAAGTCACCCGCGATCGCGGTGGTCGCCAGGAGGTCCTGCTCCCCCGCATCGTCCGCCCACAACAGCAGCCGCCCCGCGTCAACCGCCCGCTCCACGCCGCCCAACGTCGAGGCCTCGCCGCTCACCAGCTCACCAAAAAGGACGGACGATGCGCGGGCGAAGAAGGCGTCCTGCTCGTCAGGAGTGGCGAAGGCGGCGTAGGCGTCGCTCATCATCACCTGGGCGAGGTTGTCGCCGTCGATGTCGAACCCGTCGATGGTCATGGCCGGGGCGCCCTCGAGCATCCACCCGAGCGCGACCGGGTCGATGGACAGGACGCCGTCCGCGACGTCGCCGGTCTTCGCCGTCCACTGCTCGCTGAGGATCTCGCCGGTGCGGGGGAACTCCGGCGTGAAGTTCGCGTCCTGCGGGTAGATGGCCATGCGGCGGCTGAAGATGCGCTCCTCATCCTCGGTGAGGGCCGGCGGGGCCTCGCGATCGGTGAGGGTGTAGGCGGGGACGTATCGGCCTAGCGTCATGCGGCCGTCATCGACCGTGACCTCGATGACGGCGCCCGCGATGCCGCCCGTGGCGCGGGGCTCGGCGTTGTTCTGGACCACCACCAGGTAGTTGCGCGGCGCCTCCGCGCCCAGCATGGCGGGGAGCAGTTCTGCGGCGACGTGGGCGTCCTGCACCGTGGTCGCCAGCGAGGAGATCTCCTCGCTGAGCTCGACGAACGGGGTGGCGACCTGCTCGAAGGTGCCCGTGAGGTCCATCGCGTCCAGGGCGGCGCTCTCCGCGGTCAGGGTCGCGGCGGCCTGCTCGAGGGCAGGGCGGAAGGGCTCCAGGACGTACGGGTCGATACGGCCGTCCTCGAAGCGCGGTGGCTCGAGGGCGTCGAGGCTGTCGAGCGCCGCGAGGGGCGCCAGGGCGTCCCTGGCGATCGCGCGGATCGAGGCGCCGGCCTGGCGCAGCGGGCGCGCCTGCTGGGAGACCCACGGCGTGTGCGCCGCGAGCCACCAGTGCGGACCGTCCGTGGCGCCGGCGAAGCGCTGGGCGGACTGCTCGAGGTCCTGAACGCCCGCGCGCAGGGCGGAGGAGTCGCGGGCGTCGACCGCCTCCTGGACGATGCGGGCGTCGCTCTTGAGGTCCGCGGCGGCGCTCTGGAGGTGGACGCCGTCCCAGACGAAGGCGACCACGAACGCGAGGATCGCGACGATGACCGCGGCCACCGGCGCGATGCTCCACCATTCGCGGGCACGGGTTGGGGGGGTTGCGGGGGTTGGGCCCGTGTCCTCGGCCGTGTCGCCCATCGCGCCCTCCCCCGGTCGCCGGTTGCGGCGGCACGCGGGCGACGCGAAGGGCAGCCGTCACCGGCCCTCAGCGCGGCCGCCCCACCCTGCCGCTGAGTCGAGGATAGCCGCGGCACGCGCCGAACGGCATAGCGGGTTATCCACAGGTTTGTGCCGCATCGTCCAGTTTGTCGTGGAATGTCAGACCCGGGTGATGGACTGTTGTCATGAGGTTCTCGGTCACCGATCTCGCAGCCGCGGTAGTCGCGCTCGGCGACTTCGCGGACCGCGACTTCGCGGAACTCTCGGACCACGACGTGACGGTGGCGCACGAGGCCGCCGCGCTGGTGCGCAACCTCGCGGAGGTGCCGCTCGCGGTCGCGTCCCGCACGCTCTCCGAGCGTAGCTCGCTCAACGCGCGGCGGTCCGGCCACCAGTCGA
>NZ_JAHEBP010000155.1 GCF_024642165.1 Demequina sp. | reverse complement strand
TTGGTAGCGCACTTGACTGGGGGTCAAGGGGTCGCAGGTTCAAATCCTGTCAGCCCGACCGCGTAGGGCCTCGTACCAGGGGAAACTCTGGTGCGGGGCCCTTCTACATCGGCCTTGCCCGGCCTCTTGGTGACATTTTCGTGACACCGCACGAGAGCCGCGCCGGCGCTGGTGCAATCTCTGTTGATCGACTCGCTATGCGCTGCTTGGCCAACCTTCACCGCCTACCTATGCGTGTCAGTCGCCTCGCCTAATGTCCTTCCATGACTCCAGAACAGGCTGTGGAAGCAATCCTTGCGCGCTCCGAGGACTATCTAGGCGACGCCGTCGCGGGGGCGTGCTACGAGGCTGTGCTGGCCCTCCAGGAGGCCGGGGCCTCCGGCGCCGAGCGGGTGGCCGCGATCTCCGCGTTCGCAGAGGCGAAGCGCCGCATTCGGGCCGACATGCTCGATCTCCTCACCCTTGAAGAATGCGAGCCTCCACGTTCGTCGGGCCCGTCGGGGGCAACCGGGGGGCACCGTCGTGATTTCTGACGTCGCACAGAGCCTCGTGGAGCCTGACCCGGTTGCGTTCGGCGGTCGTGCGATCCTTCGTCACCGCGAGGAAGATCGGCCACGTCCCGAACGGATGGAACAACACGAACAGCCCACCGAAGACGGCACCGGACGCCCCGAGAAACGTCATCACGACCTCCCAATCACCGTCGAACGTGCTCTGCGGATCCTACCCAGCCGCTGGACGGGTACATCGAGGCCGGACAGAGGCGACGGACAGACCCCGAATCGCGGGAACCGGCGCGCTCACACTCACCAACTCGACGACCTGTAACCGTCGGCCAATCACGGGTCCGGCTGATCGGTGGTCCACCAATCGGTCTCGCGCTGCTGGGCTATCGTCAAGAGGGTGAAACTCAGGTAGAGAGGTGGTGCGGTGGTGACGGCTCTTGATGTGATCGTGACCAATGGTCGGGTCATCGATCCCGAGTCAGGTTTGGACGGGATCAGGCATGTCGGGATCCGTGGTGGGGAGATCGTGGCGGTTTCGGAGTCGCCTCTGGTTGGAGAGGTGACGGTCGATGCGTCTGGGTTGACAGTGGCGCCGGGGTTCATCGATCTGCACAGTCACACCCAGTCGATCGCGGGTGATCGGATCCAGGCGTTCGATGGTGTGACCACGGCACTGGAGTTGGAGTCGGGGATCATGCCGATAGGGACCTGGTACGACTCGCAAGCTTCTTCGGGTCGAGCGATCAACTATGGGGCGTCGGTGGCCTGGACCTTTGCCCGTGTCGCCGAGTTGAACCCCGAGTTGGGTGATCCCGATGGAACGCTCACCTACTTCCAGCGGGCTTTTGGTCATCCGGAATGGTCGACGCATGTCGCGGATCAGCCGCAGGTCGATGCAATCCTCGCTCGGATCGAGCAAGGACTGCGAGAGGGTGGAATCGGGGTCGGCATCAACAATGGGTATGCGCCGGGTGCGGGTGTCCAGGAGATGGCAGAAGTCTGTTCTCTTGCCGCTCGATACGGGGTGCCGACCTTCACGCATATCTCGTATATGGCCAATGTCGACCCGGACAGCTCGTTTCAGGGGTACCTGCGATTGATCGCGTATGCAGCAACGACTGGCGCTCACATGCACATCTGTCATCTGAACTCGACCAGCCTGCGCGACATCGAACGATGCGCAACGGCGATCCGAGAAGCCCAGGCGGCCGGTCTCAAGATCACCACCGAGGCGTATCCGTATGGTGCCGGCTCCACGCTGATCGGCGCGGCGATGTTCCTCGATCCCGACTTCCGGAAACGCACCGGTTCGGACTGGTCCGACATCGTGGTCAACGCAACCGGGGAAGCGATCGCCAGTGAGGAACGTCTCCGAGAGTTGCAGGCCGAAGATCCCGGCAATCTGGTCGTTTGGCATTACATCCATCCTGAAACCAATGAAGCGCACCAGAAGATGCTCGACATGTCGAATCTCTATCCGGGCGCTGCCATCGCCTCTGATGCAATGCCCTGGGCCATGCCGGATGGCAGCTTCGTGGACGAGGATGTGTGGCCCATTCCCGACGAGGCGGTTGCTCATCCTCGATCGGCGGGAACATACGCCAGGTTCATCTCCCAATACGTGAACAGGCTCGGGAAGATCACCCTGATGGAAGCGATCGAGAAGTGTTCGTTGATCCCTGCCCAGATCCTCGAAGAGTCGACCCCTCAAATGAAACGGAAAGGACGCCTGCAGGTCGGGAAAGACGCCGACCTGATCGTCTTCGACGCCAACGAGGTGGAAGACAAGGCCACCTTCCAGCATCCGACCATCCCATCGACCGGCATGCGCCACGTCATAGTCAACGGTGTGCGCCTCATCTCCAACGGTGAACTCGACACAAACGCCCTCCCCGGCAAACCCGTCCGTCGACAGGTCAAATGAAACAGAGGTGCTGTCCCTCGTCATGGTTGACAACCTCTACGGCTACAGCCCGGATGCCGGCACGACGGTAGGACTCGAACGCTAGCGCGCTCATGTCCCCTGCAAGCCATCCAGCGCACATATCGCTCACCGCCCCGAGCGATTTGGCGCACCCACGCGCGCTCTGGAACCGGCATGTGGTAGTGCCTCGCTGGCTACAGGCCGTGGCGACGGGGCGAGCGCCATGCTCAGTGTTACCCCCCGGGTTTCGTAGAGGCGCGAAGCTGTGATTCGCCGATGCGTACGGACTTCTTGCCGCCGGTGGATTAGCCGATTCCGAGCGATGCGCGAGCGTCTTTGAGTAGCAGCGCCAGCGTCATCGGATTGTGGGGGAGGGGTGTGAATTCGGGGATGGCGCTGAGGTAGAAGTCTTTGGCTGCGGTGTCCTTGCAGTGCACGATGATCGCTCGGGCACCGATGTCGCTGGAGGCGGCGATGGCGCGACGGATGGCGTCGAGCAGGAGTGCCCGTCCAAGGCGCTTGCCCGTGTGGCGCTCGTCCACGGCGAGTCGTGCGAGAACGATGACGGGAATGGGGTGGCGGCCACCGCCAGAAGTCATGCGAGCAGTGGCTTCGGCAGGGGCGACAGAGCCCATGGCGATCGCGTAGTACGCGACGACGTCGGCGCTGTCGCTGAGCGTGACGACGGCGACTCGGGTGTGGCCGCCTTTGTGGGATCCGCGCGCATGCTTCTGCAGCCAGGTGGCGAGCTCATTGCTCGTGCAGCGGAATCCCGTGACGTCGTGTGCGTCCGAGAGGTGGACGGGGCTGAGGTAGTCACTCACCGGCCAGCCTCGCGAGTCAGCGGTCGGCGAAGGGCGACGGCTCGGCCGCCAGATCCCTGAGCCCGGGAAGGACCCGTGACGGCTCGTCGAGCTGGGCGAGGAACGAGTCGTAGTCTTCGTCGGACAGCTGGAACGTCCAGCGCTCTGCGAGGACCTCGTCGGCAGCCTTCTTCGCTGCCTGGAGCACGAAGGCCGAGAGATCCTGCTCGGCAGCCCTCGCGGCCTCCCGCAGGTGGTCCTTCGCCTCGGCGGAAATCCGCATCTGCAGGTACTCGTCGCGAGTGGGTGTAGCCATGTCGTCCTCCAAAGACTCACCCGCCACTGTAGAGACAATGTCATGACGGCGTCAATACGTTGTCACGACAGAAGGCATATGGGTGGAATCGACCGTCGAGCGCGCGGCGCCTCGCGACCTCATCACATTGCCATCAGATTCAACCGTGAACAACCGTGAACGTCCGGATACCCTCGTGAACAGAGAGCCGCCCGGTTCCCTAGCAACTTGAGGGAATCCGTGAGTTTCGGGAACAACCGTGAAGGACCGGAAATAGCCCGGTCCCTACAAGGGGTCGCAGGTTCAAATCCTGTCAGCCCGAC
>NZ_JAHEBP010000050.1 GCF_024642165.1 Demequina sp. | reverse complement strand
GGGCCGCGGACGCGGCGGCGCGCACTGCATGACGCAGCCGCTGCTGCGCGACGCGTAGGGGCTCACCCGCGCCCCGGCGCTCGCCCGCCTCCTCGGCGCCACTGCCGCGGCGCCACTGCCTCGGCGCCACTGCGGCGCGCCCGCGCGGCCGGCGCGTGAGCGCATCGTCCCGCCCCCGCATCGTCCCGCGACGGCCGAAATCTCCTGTTGACAGATCTCCGCGCATCACGCAAACTGTGGTTGTTCGGTCGACCGACCGAATAGCGAGAAGGGGAGATTCCCCCTCCGCGGAACAGACCAGGAGCCCCCGAAATGTACGACCAGATTCAGGCCGAGACCCCCTCCTTCACCCCCGCGAGCGACTGGGCCACCGCCCTCGCGGTCGTCAGCCTTCGCCGCGGTCGTCGCACGGATGCCGAGCGCGACGGAGCCCGCCCTGTCGCCGTCGAGAGCCACTCCCCCCAGCACGGCCTGGTCGAGCACCTCATCGAATCGGGACGCCTGACCGCCGACGAGGCCGCGCGCGCCTTCGCCGTACTGCGCCACCCGGGCGCCCGCTCCGACTACCTTCTGGCAGCCTGACCTGCTCGCGCGCGGGCGACTGCTGCCGCCCGGAACCCCCTCACCGTCCCGGGATGCGCAGCGAGATCGCACCCGGAAAGGGGTGGCGCTCGAAGAATGAGGTGCGGACACGCCATTGTGTCCGCACCTCTTCGACGCTATCGCGGTCCGCCCGGCCTGGGACGACGGGTTATTGAATAGTTATGAAGGAGAGCGCTCTCCGCTTCGTGGGCGCGCTCTCAGCCGCCCCGCGGCAACTCCCGGCACCCTCCTTGGACCGCGCCCCTCGCTCCGCTAAGGTCCTCGTAACGGGAGAGGGCGTGCCGCATGCATGAGTCCGTCGCAGACAAGGCCGAGGCCGCCGAACGGCGCAACCAGGAGCACGCATCGCAGCCGCGGTCGCACCGCGTCGCCGGCACCCGCAAGGTGCGCCGCGAGGCGCGACCCGGCTACCGATTGCCGCCGCGGATCTTCGAACCGACGTTCTCCGGCGTCGGGCTCGTGCTGGGCGGCTTCATCATGTCGGTGTCGCTGCTCCCGTCGCTGCTACCCCGCATTCCCATGGTGCAGGGCCTCGGCTCGGGCGTCTCGTTCATGGTGGGCTACGGGGTGGGCGCGGCGGGTCACGCGGTCTGGAACTACCTCGAGGTCCCCAACCTGCGCGGCCGCGCCAAGACCATCGTGGTGTGGTCGCTCTTCGCTATCATCGCCCTCAACGTGGCCAGCGGCATCTGGGGCTGGGTGGGCTGGCAGAACGAGATCCGGCAGCAGTTCGGGATGCCGGATCTCAGCCCCACCGCGTGGCCCATCGTGATCGGCGTCGGCGTCATCACCGCGGCGCTGGTGCTGGTGGTCGGACGTTCGCTGCGCACGCTGTTCCGCTGGTCGGGCGACCTCCTGGACCGGTGGTTGCCGCGCCGGCTCGCGATCACGCTCTCGTCCGCGGCGCTCCTCATCCTGATATGGCTGCTGCTGTCCGGCCTCTTGGTGCAGGGCTTCTTCGCGGCCTCTAACGCGCTGTTCTCGGTGCGCGATGGCGGCGAGAAGGCGGGCACCCAGACCGTCGAGTCCCCGCTGCGCTCCGGCAGCCCCGACTCGGTGGTCCAGTGGGAACAGATGGGTCGCCAGGGGCGCAACTTCGTGTCCACCGCGCCCACGGTCGAGGAGCTCGACGCCTACAACGGCGGCGGTGCGCTCGAGCCCATCCGCGTGTACGTGGGCCTCAAGTCCGCCGAGACGCTCGAGGAACGTGCACAGTTGCTGCTCGAGGAACTGGTGCGCACCAACGCGTTCGACCGCGAGATCCTGGTGATCGGAACCACCACTGGCACGGGATTCCTGCAGCCCAACGGCGTCGACTCCCTGGAGTTCCTCTTCAACGGCGACACGGCGATCGCCGGCCTGCAGTACTCGTACCTGCCCAGCTGGATCTCGCTGCTCGCGGACCAGGCGGCGGTCAAGGAGACGTCCCAGGTGTCCTTCCGCACCATCTATGACTACTGGGCGGAGCTCCCGGCGGACTCCCGGCCGGAGCTGTACCTCTATGGCCTCTCGCTCGGCTCCTTCGGGGTCGAGTCGGTGCTGTCGAACATCGACATCCTCAACGAGCCCATCGACGGGGCGCTGCTGGCGGGTCCGCCGTTCGTCAACCCCCTGCATGACGAACTCACCCGCGCCCGCGACGAGGGTTCGCCCGCGTGGATGCCGGCGGTCAGCAATGGCCGCACCGTCCGCTTCACCGGCGAGGAGGACATCCTCGACCAGCCCACCGCGACGTGGGGCGACACCAAGGTGGTCTACTACCAGCACGGTTCCGACCCGGTGGTGTTCTTCAACCCCACCATCTTCATCCGTGAGCCCGAGTGGCTCACCGACGAGACGCGGGCACCCGACGTGTCCTCCGAGATGAGCTGGTTCCCGATCATCACCGGCTGGCAGACGATGCTCGACATGCCGGGCGCCGGCGCGGTGCCGTGGGGCTACGGGCACATGTACTCGGCGGCCGGCAACCTGCAGGCCTGGGTGGGCGTGACCGATCCCGAGGGCTGGACCGCCGCGGACACCGCGAAGCTTGCCGACCACCTCGAGAAGCGCCTCGCCGAGCAGGAGTCGGTGCTGGAGCAACTGGGCAATTGATCCGGACGGATCTGGCGGGTCCCGCCGTGTCCGTCCGGACATGACGGCGCCCCGCGGGCGACCGGTTGGCCGCCGCGCGGGGCGCGCGTGGTGCAGGATCAGCGAACGACGCCGAAGCCGCCCGCCCAGCCGAACTTCTCCGACACCGCGAGCGTGAGCTGCGCGAAGCCGATCGCCTCGAGCTCGTGGGCGCGCACCAGGGAGCCCGCGTCGATGGCCTCGAGCCCGCCCGCCTCGACCGCCGCGGAGAGGGCCGCCTTCGCGGTCGCCGAGTCGCCCGCGATCAGGACCGTGGTGGTGAGCTCGCCCACTCGCTTCGAGGCGAGGGTCGCGGCGAAGTTGGTGTTGAACGCCTTGAGCACGGTCGCGCCAGGGATGCGCGCCTGGATCTCGGCGGCGGCCGACGAGCCGGCCGGGACCACGAGCGAATCGAACGTCTCGAAGTTGAGCGGGTTCGTGATGTCGACCACGACCTTGCCGTCGAAGGCGGCGCCGTAGGCGGCGAGGATCGACTCGACGGCCGGGAACGGCACCGCGAGCACCACCACGTCGCCGGTCAGCGGCTCGACGCCCACCTGGTCCTTCGCGACGTAGGTGACGGAGCTGCCGCCCTCGGCGAGCACGCCGCCGATCGCGTTGGCCATGGTGCCGGTGCCGATGATGGTGAAGGTGGTCATGTGAGTTCCCTTTCAAAGGATGGGGGCCGGGTCGCGGCGCCATTAGTTGTACCTACAACCATGGACTGTAGCGCCTCTTGGTTGTAGATGCAACTTTCCGGTAGGATGGGTGCATGACCAGCACCGAGACCGCCCTGCGACAGCCCGAACGCGTCGCCGTTGCGCGCCTGCACGCGATGCTCGAGCTGCTGCCCACCGCGCTCGACAAGCAGCTCGCCGGCGAGTCGCTCACCGCGTTCGAGTTCACGCTGCTCGAGGCGCTGTGGGAGGCGGACGGGCGCCGGCTGCGACTCAGCGCGCTCGCCTCGCGCACCAACGCCACGCTCCCCCGGCTCTCCCGCGTGGTGACCGGCCTCGAGCGCAAGGGTCTGGTCGAGCGCACGGCGTGCCCCGAGGACGGCAGGGCGTTCAACGCGACGCTCACGGACGCGGGGATGGAGGCATTCCTGGCGACGCGGCCCGTGCACGCGGACGCGGTGCGCGCGATGATCCTCGACGGGCTCACCGACGAGGAGATCGACTCCCTCGCGGCGTTGACCCTCAAGATCCTGGCCCGGCTCGACCCGGATCGCCGTCTCACCATCACGGCATGCCTGGCGGACCCTGTCGACGCCTCCTGCCCCGCAGACCCTGCGCCCTAGCCAGGGCCGGCGACACTCAGACGCACCGCTGACCGTCTGACGGCCCGAAACCGACACTCAGACACACGGTTGATCGCGGCCGCTCCGCGCCCTCAACAACGGTGCGGAATTGTGTCGTTTCTGGGCGCGATTTCCCTCAGCGGTGCGCCTGAGTGTCGCTCACCTCCCGGCACCCACCGCGAGCGCGCAGAAACGCGGGGCGGGACCAGCCGTCCCCGCCCCGCGCCGCCCCCCAGCGAGGGGAGGTCAGTGATGCCTGCGGGCCAGCCGCCACATGGTCCAGGACGTCCCGACGAACCGGAAGAACTGCACGACGACGTTGCGGCGCCTGCGCAGTTCGCCCGAGGTCGGAAGCGGCGCGTTCGAGATCCGCGCGTTGGTGGTGTCCATGGCGCGCCTCCTATTCCGGGATCCAGGTCCAGCCCGGACGGGCCTTCGCCTTGTAGATGAACAGCGTGTGGAGCATTCGCTTGACCCAGTGGCCGGACAGGCCCACCTGGCCGAACGTCTCCTTGAGGTTGCGCCCCGTCTCCGGGTACTTCTCCCAGTCCGGCACCACGGGACTCATGGTCATGGCCGCAGCCGTGCCGGTGCGCATCCCGTGACCAGCCGACGCGACGCACGCCGCAGCCATCTCCGCCATCGAGGCCGAGTGCGTGGGCGCGGGCGCTCCCGTCAGGATCATGTCCGCGATCGACATCGCGACCACCTTGCCCATGGTCCCGGACGGCATGCCGGTCCGCGGCGGCGACGGCGCCACCGCCACCCCGTCGGGCGTGGCGCGCGGCTGCGAGATCTGGTGCGGCGGCGCGAACGCGATGCCCACCGCGAACACGTTGTTGTACGTCGGGTTCTGGTAGGTCCGCGGCCAGTCCTTTGCCGACCATTCCGGGTACTTCTTGGGCGTGTAGTCGGCGTCGACCTTGAGGAAGCCACTCGGCGCGAAGATCGTCGAGGTGATATCCGTTCCGTCCTTCGAGTACGCCTTCCAGTCCGCACCCTTGAAGGGCGGCAGCAGCATCGCGAAGTCGAACTCGAGGTCGTTGTGCGAGCCGTCGAGCTGGTCGTAGTGGATCACGCCCTTGTCGACGGAGGTCACCGCCGCGCCCGTGATCGCCTTGACGCCCCGCTCGCGGAACAGGGACTCGGTCCACAGCTGGGATGTGGTGCGGTAGCCGTTCTGCTCGAACTGCATGCCTCCGACGCCGAAGTCACCGAGCTCGTTCTCGTTGGTGAGGTAGACGATCTCCGCATTGTCGCGCACCCCCGCCTCACGCAGCTCATGCTCGACATTGAACGTGTACTCGAACGCCGCGCCCTCGCAGGTGCACGTCCCGTGGCCCACCCCGATCACCACGCGCTGCTTCTTGGTGCGCAGCACCTCGGTGAGGGCGGCGAGCCGGGACGATGCCTCGGTCGCGTGATCCGGCGTGCACACCGAGAGCGTGTGGCCGCCGTCGGGGCCCAGTCCGGGGGTGGCGCCGAAGTTCAGCTTGGGGCCGGTCGCGTTGATGACGTAGTCGTAGCGCAGCTTCTCCGTCTCCCCGTCGCGCGCGAGGGTGGTGTGCTCGATCTCGACGGCGGGCCGCGCATCGTCCTCATCGCCCTCGGGCCACAGCGCGAAGGCCTTGGCCTGGATGAACGTCACGCCCTTCTTGGCGTAGATCGGGGCGAGGTCGAAGACCACGTCCTCGTGGCTCATCTTGCCCACGCCCACCCAGATGTTGGACGGGATCCAGTTGTAGGTGGGCTTGGGATTGACCACCACCACCTCGTGCTCCCGCGGCAACTTCTTGCGCAGATAGAGGGCTGCGGTGTGCCCGGACACTCCCGCTCCCAGGACGACCACTCGGGCCATTCGGATCACCTTCCTCGCTGATCACGCGGGCCGTCGACGTCGACGCCCGTTCCTCCCACAAACATACCCCCCTGGGTATATCGCGCCAGTGACGAAGGTCCCAGCTGTTGACGCGACACGAGGGGTGGAGTACGGTCGAGGCATGTTCGGTCGGTCGACCGAACCCGAGCGCGGAGGCCAGACACCCACCATGCCCACCACCACCGAACCGAGCACCCAGCGGCGCATCCTCGAGGCCAGCCGCGAGCTGGTGGTCACTCACGGCTACGCGACGCTCTCGACGCGCAAGGTGGCTGAGCTCGCGGGCGTTCCCCTGTCCCAGATCCACTACCACTTCGGCTCGAAGGGGCAGCTGGTGCTCGCCACCCTGGACGCCGAGAACCGCCGGCTCGTGGACCGCCAGGCAGCCATGTATGCGAGCGACGAGCCGTTCTCGCGCCAGTGGGCCGTCGCCTGCGACTACCTCGAGGCCGACCTCGCCAGCGGCTACGTCCGCATCCTCCAGGAGATGATCGCCGCCGGATACTCGGACTTCGCGATCCGGTCCCGGGTGCGGGACATGATCACCGCCTGGACGGACGTCATCGGCGAGGCGCTCCGCCATCACTACCGCCGCGGGCTGACGCTCGGCACGCTCACCGTGGAGCAGGCCACCGCCCTGGTCGCCGCGATCTTCATGGGTGCGGAGGTGCTGCTCCTCACCGAGCAGGACTCCCCCGAGGTGCCCCTCATCTCCGCCGTCCGCGCCGTGGGCGACCTCATCGAGGCCGCGGAATCCACCTGAGCCGCAGGAGTCCCCACCATGCGAGCAGTGCTGCCCACCCACGAAGGCGACGTCGAGCGCGACGGCGCCACCCTCCACTACGAGGTCTACGAGCGGGACGCCCCCACCATCTTGCTGGTCCCCACGTGGGAGATCGTCCACTCCCGCCACTGGAAGATGCAGATCCCGTTTCTGTCGCGGCACTACAGGGTGGTCACCTACGACGCCGCGGGCACGGGCCGCAGCTCGCGCCCCACCGACGCCGCGCGGTTCACCCAGTCGCACCGCATGGACGATGCCCTGGCGGTGCTGGATGCGACCGGTACCGACCGCGCACTGGCCGTGGGGTTCTCGATGGGCGCGGAGCTCGTCATGACGCTCCAGGCGTACGCACCCGACCTCATCGTCGGAACCGTCGCCATTGCCGCCTCCCATCCCTGGCGGATCGAGCCGCGCGAGCGCGTGAGCGGCGGCGCTCCGTACGACCCGGCCACCAACCCCACGCCCGAAGGCTGGGCCAAGTTCGACTTCGACTACTGGCAACGGGATTGGCGCGACTTCCTCGAGTTCTTCATGGCCCAGGTGGCCTCCGATCCGCACTCGACGAAGGGCGTCGAGGACCTGGTCGAATGGGGTCTGGACCAGCATCCTTCGGCGGTCGCCGCCGCGGTGGGGGACGGCCACATGGACAAGGACGGTGACCAGTGGCGCGCGCTACTGGCCGCGTCGACCATCCCCTGCCTGCTGATCCACGGCACCGGCGACCGGATCACCGACTACCGGAGCTCGGAGCTCGCGCACGCGGCGATGCCCGCGTCCGAACTGCACCTGCACCCGGACGTGAGCCACGCCCCGCAGTCGCGTTACCCCGTGCGCACCAACCACGAGATCAAGGCGTTCGCGGATCGGGTGTTCGGGATCGCCCCGCTCGACGTCGCCGTGCACGTCGCGCCCGCGGCGAGCCCCAGGGTGCTCTACCTGTCCTCCCCCATCGGTCTGGGCCACGCTCGCCGCGACCTCGCCATCGCGCAGGAGCTGCGCGCCCTCCACCCCGACGCGACCATCGACTGGCTCGCCCAGGACCCGGTCACCCGCGTCCTGGCGGCGTCCGGCGAGAGGCTCCACCCCGCATCGTCTGCCCTGGCGCACGAGTCTGCGCACATCGAGTCCGAATCCGGCGAGCACAACCTCGCCGTTTTCCAGACACTGCGCACCATGGACGAGATCCTCGCCCACAACTTCCACGTCTTCGACGAGGTGGTGGCCGGCGAGCGCTACGACCTGGTGATCGCCGACGAGTCCTGGGACGTCGACTACCACCTCTTCGAGAACCCCGGGCTCAAGAAGGCCGCACTCGCGTGGATGACGGACTTCGTGGGGTATCTGCCGATGCCGTCACGGGGGGCGCGCGAGGCCGCCGTCACGGCCGACTACAACGCCGAGATGATCGAGCACGTCGCCCGCCACCCGTCGATGCGCGACGCGGCGGTGTTCGTGGGGTCGCCGGACGACATCGTCGACGGCACCTTCGGCCCGGGCCTTCCGGGCATCCGGGAGTGGACCGAGGGCAACTACGACTTCTCCGGCTACATCACCGGCTTCGACCCGCGCGCGTTGGGCACCAAGGAGGAGCTGCGGGCGGACCTGGGCTACCGCGAGGACGAGCGCGTCTGCATCGTCGCGGTGGGCGGCTCGGGCGTGGGCGGGGCACTGATCCGCCGGGTGGTCGCGGGCGCCGATGCGGCTCGCCGGGCCGTGCCCGGCCTGAGGATGATCGTGGTCACCGGGCCGCGCCTGGACCCCGAGTCGATGCCGCAGGCGCCGGGCGTCGAGTACCGCGCCTACGTGCCGGACCTGCACCGCCACCTGGCCGCGTGCGACCTCGCGATCGTGCAGGGCGGACTCACGACCACCATGGAGCTGACGGCCGCCAAGGTGCCCTTCATCTACGTGCCGCTGCGCGAGCACTTCGAGCAGAACTTCCACGTGCGCGCGCGGCTGGACCGCTACCGTGCCGGGCGCTGCATGGAGTTCGACGAGCTCACGCCCGACGCTTTGGCCGAGGCGATCTCCCAGGAGGTCGGCCGCGATGTCGACTTCCGGGATGTCGAGACGGACGGCGCCGCGAACGCGGCGCGCCGGCTGGCGGCGCTGCTGTAGCGGTCGCGATCAACGGTGCGGTCGATCAACGGTGCGGCTGAGTGTCGCTTTCGGGCGGCCAACAGCCCAACCGTGCGTCTGAGTGTCGCTCAGCCCTTGCGCTTCTCGATCTGGTTGCGCAGGAAGATGAGCGGCAGCAGCCACGTCGCCAGCGCGGTGATGAGCCACACCAGCACCACCGACGCGATCCAGGCGGTGGCGCCGTCGATCGTGAGGTCAGAGGTGATGATCGACGTGATGAGCAGCGAGACGAACGTCGACACCAGGCCCACGCCGCCGGTAAAGGCGCTCGCGTACTTGGTGGTCATCTTGAAGATGAACGGCGACAGCAGGCTCTGCAGCACCGCGAAGATCACGGTCGCGATGAGCAGGCCCGTGAAATTGATCTCGAAGCCGTCGACGATCAGGGACGTGACCCACAGGCCGAGGGCCGCGGAGCCGAGGAAGATCAGCGCATTGATCAGGAATCTCACCATGATCGACACATTACCGCGCGAAACGCCCGCGGGCACCACAAACCAGGCATGACGCAAGAAGACGACGAGGGCGCCTCCCGGGAGAGGCGCCCTCGTGAATTGTCGACCTGACCGCCCTCCGGCTACCAGGGACTCATGGCCGGCGTAGGTTCTAGGACTTAGTACCCGGAACACTGGCCCAGCGCCGTGCATTCCCCCTGGCGCCCGACGCCAGACGTTCGCACCACCGACACATCCCGGCAAACTCGCTCGGGTAGCGTCGCGGCATGCTGCATCACGCCCCCCTCATCATGACCATCGCGGTGGGCCTGGTGGCGGCGTTCATCCTGGGCTTCCTCGCCCAGAAGCTGCGGCTGTCCCCCATCGTCGGATACGTCGCGGCCGGCCTGCTCATCGGCCCCTACACACCGGGCTACGTGGGCGACGTGGACCTGGCGCAGCAGCTGAGCGAGATCGGCGTGATCCTGCTGATGTTCGGCGTGGGGCTGCACTTCTCGTTCCGCGAGCTCCTCGCCGTGCGCAAGATCGCGCTGCCCGGAGCGCTGGCGCAGATGACGCTCGCGACCGTGCTGGGCACCGGCCTGGGCTACCTCCTCGGCTGGGGCACGGCCGGGTCGCTGCTGTTCGGACTCGCGCTGTCCGTGGCGTCCACGGTGGTGATGCTGCGTGCGCTCGAGGAGCGCCAGCTTCTCGACACCCGGGCGGGTCACATCGCCATCGGCTGGCTCGTCGTGGAGGACCTCGCCATGGTCATCGCGCTGGTGGTGGTGCCGGTGCTCGCGGGCGGCGACGCGACGCCCGGCGAGCTCGCCGGCGAGCTGGCGATCACCCTGTTGCGGGTGGGCGCGTTCGTGGCGCTCATGCTGGTGGTGGGCCGCCGCGTGATCCCATGGGCGCTCGCCCGCGTCGCCGACACCGGCTCGCGCGAGCTCTTCACCCTCGGCGTCCTCGCGATCGGCCTGGGCGTGGCGGTGGGCGCCGCGTGGCTCTTCGAGGTCTCGTTCGCGCTCGGCGCGTTCTTCGCCGGCATGATCCTGCGCGAGTCCGACCTGTCCCACCGCGCCGCCGAGGACTCGCTACCCCTGCGCGACGCCTTCGCCGTGCTGTTCTTCGTCGCCGTGGGCATGCTGGTGGACCCCGGCATCGTCCTGCGGCAGCCCGTCGCGCTCCTGGCGACCGTCGCGATCATCGTGGGCGGCAAGTTCCTGGTCGCGTTCGGGCTGGTGCGCGCGATGCGCTACTCGCGATCGATGGCACTGGTGGTCGCGGCATCCCTGGCGCAGATCGGCGAGTTCTCCTTCATCCTGGTCACGCTCGGGGCGGAGCTGGAGGTGCTCCATCAGGACGCGCAGGACCTGGTGCTGGCCGGCGCGATCATCTCGATCATCCTCAACCCGCTGCTGTTCGCCTGGGTGTCGCGCATCTACGCGCGCAAGAACCCCGGCGAGGTGGACGATGCGCCCGTCACGTCGACCGTGACCGGCCACGTGATCGTGGTGGGGTATGGCCGCGTCGGAGCCCGCATCGCCGAGGGCCTGTGGGGGCGCGGCATGCCCGTGGTGGTGATCGACGACGACGAGACCCGAGTGACCGCCATCCGCGAGGACGGGCACGAGGCGATCCTGGGCAACGCGGCACGCGCCAAGGTGCTGCGGGCGGCGGGGATCGAGGCGGCGCGGGCCGTGCTGGTGGGCGTGCCCGATCCCCTCAACGCCGGCGCGGTGGTGGCGAAGGCCCGGGCGCTGGCGCCGGAGGTGGACATCGTGGCGCGCGGCCACCGCGACACGGACGTCGCCTACCTCGAGGAGCAGGGGGCGTCGCGGGTGATCGTGGGTGTCTACGAGGTGGCGGACCTCATGGTCGCGCGCGCGGGCGAGGCCGGGAGCGCCGAGCCTGACGCGCCGAAACCTGCCTAGTCCGTCCCCCGCGTCACGCGGTTCCACGCGTTGGTGAGGGCCACGGTCTCCACGATCGCCCCCAGCTGGTTGGCGTTGAACCAGGACCCCGCATCGTCCCTGGCCTCGGACTCGAGCGAACGGGGCGGATCGGTCAGCACCTCGGCGAGGCGCAGCGCGGCACCCTCGCCCTCGGACACGAGCCCGTCGCGCACCTGACGCGCCGGACGGGCCAGCGCGCTGATGAGGTCCGGACGTGCCCCGGCCCGCGCGAGCGCCTCGGAATGGAGCCGGATCGAGTAGTGGCAGCCGTTGAGGTGCGAGACGCGCAGACGGATCATGTCGCGCAGGCGCGGCTCAAGCACGTCTCCCGCCCGGGAGTCCAACTCTTCCAGCGCCTTGAGAAAGCCGGCGCCCACCCTCGCCTCCATGTCGCAGAGGCTACCGGCGAAGTTCGCAAACTCCTCCAATCCGCGCCGGGCGGCCGCGCGAACCCTTGATGTCCACACATGAGGACCGGGGCCGGGACCGCGCTGGGGGCGGGCCGGGCCCCGCACCGCCGCATCGTCGCCCCGGCCGTCGGAAGGGGGGAACCATGGGCGAGCACCGCGTTCGGGACCGCCCTGCCGCGGCGCGGCTGCCGGCGCGAACCCCGCGTCGTGTTTGGATGGTGCGGTCGTGAGCCCCGTCGCGACGCTGCGGAGGGAGTCCGTCGTGGATCCGAACCGCCACCTGCGGTCCGTTCCCGCCGAGCCGGCGCATGCGTCGGCCCAGCGTCTCGAGGACCTGCTCCTGCAGGCGGGTCGCGGCTCGGCACCGGCGTTCGAGGCTCTCTACACGACGATGCTGGGGCAGGTGTACCGGGTGGCGCTGCGGATAGTGCGGGACCCGTCGATGGCGGAGGACGTGGCCCAGGAGGCGATGGTCGAGGCGTGGCGCAAGGCGGCGCAGTTCGATCCGGCCCGCGGGACGGCGAAGGCGTGGATCCTGACCATCGCCCACCGCCGCGCCGTGGATCGCGTCCGGCGCGAGCAACGCCAGCGCGAGCAGATGGAGGCCGAGGCCGCCGTGGCGGAACGGGACGAGACCCCCGCACCGCAGGAGGCCGTAGTGGAGGACGATTACCGGGCGTTCCAGTCGCGGCGCGTCCGCGGGGCCCTGGAGTCGCTCACGGACAAGCAGCGCGAGGCTCTCGAGCTCGCGTACTACGGTGGCCGCACGCACACGGAGGTGGCCCACGATCTGGGGGTGCCGTTGGGCACCGCCAAGACCCGCATCAGGGATGCATTGACGAAGCTGCGCGACAGCCTGGAGGAGGTGTGACCATGGATGAGATCCACGAACTGGTGGGCGCCTACGCGCTGGGATCGCTGAGCCCCGACGAGGCCGCCGCGTTCGAGGCCCACCTCGACGAGTGCGCCGCGTGCCGCGACGAGCTCGCGAGCTTCAGCGTGGTGCTGGAGGCACTGGCGGAGGACGATGCGGATCTCGCCTCCGCGTCCGGGCCGGAGGCTCCGGCCGGGTTGGCTTCTCGCATCGCCGCCGAGTTGGCGGTGACCGCGCAGGACGGCGTTCCGGAGCCGGAGGCGGCCCCGGAGGAGGCCCCCGAGGAAGCCCCCGCGGAGCTCGCCGCCCCGCCCACCGCGCCCGCCGCCGTGCCACAGGTCGCGGACCTCGCCCGGCACCGGCGCACCCGCCGTCCCGTCGCGGCGATGCTCGCCGCCGCGGCGGCCGTCGCAGCTGTGTTCGCCGTCGGATTCGGCTTCCTGCTCAACCGCGGCGACGTCATCGACGTCGCCTCCGACTTCGACCGCATCCGGCTCGCCGCGGACCGCGAGGACCTGCCGCTCGACATCGGCGACGCGACCGTGTGGGTCTCCCGCGCGGTGGGCGGGCAGACCGAGGACGGCGTGGCCGTCGACGGGACGATGCCGGCGCTGGGCGAGGATCAGACCTACCAGATCTGGGTGGTGCCCGCCGACGGCTCGGCACCCGTGCCGGGGCCCGTGCTGCGGCCCACGCCGGACGGCGGCTACGAGTCCGCCTGGATCACGGATCTGGACCAGGCGGCGGCGATCGCCGTCTCGGTGGAGCCGTGGGACTCGTCCGCGCCGGACGTCGGCTCGACCACCCCTACCGAGGTGGTGGCGGCCGTCGAACTCTAGGTGGCCGCCGCATCGTCCCGTCCGGGGCAGACGCGGGCAACTCGAAGTGCCCGCCGTCTGAAAGAATGGCGGGCATGACTTCGCGCATCCCCGACAAGGCCACCGTCGACGGACTCGAGGACCGCTGGAACGAGGCCTGGGAGGCCTCCGGGACGTACCGATTCGACGAGTCGGCGACGCGTGAGCAGGTCTACTCGATCGACACGCCGCCGCCCACCGTCTCGGGTTCGCTGCACGTGGGTCACGTGTTCTCCTACACCCACACGGACGTGGTGGCGCGCTTCCAGCGCATGCGCGGGCGCGAGGTGTTCTACCCGATGGGGTGGGACGACAACGGGCTGCCCACGGAGCGCCGCGTGCAGAATTACTACGGCGTGCGCTGCGACCCGACTCTCGGCTACGTCGACGGGTTCGAGCCCCCGTACGTGGGCGGCGAGGGCCAGTCGATCAAGGCCGCGGACCAGGTCCCGATCTCGCGCCGCAACTTCGTCGAGCTGTGCGAGCGGCTCACTGCCGAGGACGAGAAGCAGTTCGAGGCGCTGTGGCGCCACCTGGGCCTGTCCGTGGACTGGTCGCGCACCTACCGGACCATCTCGCACTCCTCGCAGGCGGTGGCGCAGCAGGCGTTCCTGCGGGGGCTCGAGCGCGGCGAGTGCTACCAGGCCGAGGCGCCCACGCTGTGGGACGTGACGTTCCGCACCGCCGTGGCGCAGGCCGAGCTCGAGGACCGCGAGCGCCCCGGCGCCTACCACCGCCTCGCGTTCGAGCCCGCGGCGGACATGGAGGAGGCCACGGGCTCCTACGGGTCGGTCTACATCGAGACCACGCGCCCCGAGCTGCTGCCCGCGTGCGTCGCGCTGGTGGCACACCCGGACGACGAGCGGTACCAGCCGCTGTTCGGCACGCATGTGCGCACGCCGCTGTTCGGCGTCGAGGTGCCGGTGGTGGCGCACCGCCTCGCGTCGCCCGACAAGGGCTCCGGCATCGCGATGATCTGCACCTTCGGCGACGTCACGGACGTCACCTGGTGGAGAGAGCTCAAGCTGCCCACCCGGCCGATGATCGGCTGGGACGGCCGCGTGCTGGCCGACGCCCCGGCGGGGATCACCTCGGACGCCGGGGTGGCCGCGTACGCCGAGCTGGCCGGCAAGACGGTGTTCTCCGCCCAGCAGCGCATCGTCGAGATGCTCCAGGACGCCGGGCTCATGGAGGGCGAGGCCAAGCCCACGCAGCACCCCGTCAAGTTCTTCGAGAAGGGCGACAAGCCGCTCGAGATCGTCACCACGCGCCAGTGGTACATCCGCAACGG
>NZ_JAHEBP010000049.1 GCF_024642165.1 Demequina sp. | reverse complement strand
CGTGGGGCTCGACGCGCTCGCGGGGCTGCCCCTGCCCGTCGCGATCGTCGGCGAGTCGCGGATGGCGCGTGGAGCGGCGCGGGCCCTGGCGCTGGCGCAGGACGCGGCCCTGGGAGGAGCACTCGCCGAGCCCTGGATGCGCTGGTGCGCCGGCGCCCTCCCGGCCGGCTCGGTGGAGGTGGTGGAGCCCGGCGCGCGCCCGGCGTCGGAGGCCGCGACCGTGATCGACGTCGATGCGGGGGCCATCTCGATCCGGGGGCGGCGCATCCCATGGAGGCCGGCCGCGGTGACACCGGCGACCGCAGAGCTGGCCGCCCGCCGTGGCGCCTCCACGGGTGCGTCGGACCTCCCGGCGACCGTCCGCTGGGCCGAGCTCCCGCAGGCCCCGGCGGCGGGGCCGGCATCCTCGGTGCGCGCGCCGCGCCGTCTAATCGCCAGCATCGGCGTCGGCCAGGACGGCGTGGTCGCGCTCGATCTCGATCGCGACGGGCCCCACGTGCTGGTCGCGGGAACCACGGGGTCGGGGAAGTCGGCCCTGCTCGAGACGCTCACCGCGGCGCTCGCGCACGGCCTGGGCCCGACTCACCTCGGAATCGGCCTGATCGACCTCAAGGGCGGCGCGGGGATCGGCGCCTGCGCGGCCCTGCCACACGTCCGCGGACTGCTCACCGACCTGGACGCCTCGCACGCGCGCCGAGCACTGCTGGGCGTGGCCCACGAGTTGCGGGAACGCAAGCGCGCCCTGGCCCGCGAGGGCCTCGCCTCCTGGCGCGAGTGGGAGGCCCGCGGTGGCGCGACGTCGCCCGCACCCGCGCGGCTGCTGCTCGTCGTGGACGAATTCCAGGAGCTGGGCGGGCTGGACCCGCGATTCGTGCCCGAGCTCGCACGGCTGGCCGCGCAGGGCAGGTCCCTGGGCGTACACCTGGTGCTGGCGACACAACGCCCGGCGGGCTCCGTCACCCCCGAGATCCGCGCCAACGTCGGGACCGTGATAGCGCTGCGCACGGCGTCCCCGGCGGAGAGCGTGGACGTGCTGGGCGACGCGGCGGCCGCGGCCCTGGCACCGGACCGCCCGGGGCGCGCGATCGTGGCCACGCCGTCGCGACGCCTCACCATGCAGGCGGCGCTGCCGTTGGCCACCCCCCGCGCGCCGGTGCGGCCCGCGGGCGCGGCTCCCCCACCGGGACCGTCCCTGGCGGAGGCAACGCGAATTCGCTGGCCGGAGACGGGCGCCGAGCCCCTCTGGCTGCCGCCGCTCGACCCCGGTGCCGCGCCGCCTCCCGGGGGCATCGGCTGGGTGGACCTGCCGGCGGCACGGGCGCGCCGGCCGGTGCGCTGGGATCCGCATGGCGGGCCGTGCGTGGTCGTGGGTCCGCGCGGCTCCGGCAGGTCGACGGCGCTCGCGGCCATCGCCGCCGCGGCTCCCGGAGCCGTCGCGCTGCCCGCGGACCCGCGGGAGGCCGCGCGCACCCTCGAGCTGGCGGCGAGCGCGTCCATCCCAGCGCTCCTGATCGACGACGTCGAGCGCGCGTGCGCATCCCTCGAGTCCGTGCTGCGAGGTGCCGAGCAGGCGTTGGAGGCCGTGGCACGCCGGGTTCCCGTCGCGCTGGCGTGCGGGCCGGGTTGGGGGGCCCGCTGGGCGGCGCGGGCGGGCCTGCGGCTCGTGCTCAGCGGTCTCGACCGCGTGGAGCAGACGCTGTGGGGCGTGCCCGCGGACCTGGTCTCCACGTCGCTGGTGCCGGGCCACGCCGTGGCGATCGGCCCGGGCTGGACCGGGGAGTGCAGGATCGCTCGGGCCCCCCACGTCGACGGTCCGCGCCTGGTGGAACCGCTGGTGTGCCCGCCGGGCCTGGCGCCCGACGCCGTCGGAGTGACCGGCGATGCGGCACGCCCGCTGCGGCTGACCGGCGGGGTGGTGGTGGTGGGACCGCCCGGGCGCGAACGCGCGGCGGCGGTCGCGACGATCGCGAGCGCGGGCGCAGCCGTCGACACCTCGGAGCGGCTCGGCACCGGGGCCGGGATCGAGGTGATCGTCGAGCCCGACGCCGCTCACCTCAGGGCGCTCGGCCTCCGGGTCCCGCCAGGGCTGGCGGACGCCGAGCCGGGACCCGGACGCGTGGTGATCCGCAGCGGAAGCGAGCTCGCCGCGGGTCAGCTACGCCCGGCGCCCTCCCCCGACACCCGCTCCGGCTGAGGCCCGTCAGGACGCCGGGCGCAGCGCGTCGCGCGCGCCCAGGACCACCGCGATGCCCACGACCGCCGCGAGCACCGCGACGGGGATGCCGAAGCCGGGGCGGACTCCCGTGAGGTTGATGCCTGCCAGCACCTGCAGGGCCTGCCAGGTGAGCGCCGCGGACACCGCCCAGCGCGCTCCGCGAGCGAGCCCACGCGCCGCCGCCGCCAGCCCCATCGCCACCACCGCGGCGAAGGCGGAGAGCCCCACGGCGAAGGCCGGCTCGGGCAGCGAGAAGGCGTGCACCCCGTATGCGACCGAGGCGACCGCGAGCGCGGCAGCCTCGACGCCGACCCCGACCCAACCGACCGTGCGCCACCGCTGACGCGGGGGCGTCGGAGCGTCCTCGAGGCCGTTCATGGCCATTCCCGGCCGATTGTGACCCAACACACTGGAAACACCTCTTGAAACATGTTCGTTACTTATGCGAACCTTAATGAAGTCGAAACGTGATGGCGCGACGATTCCCACCAACCCCCCGGGGATCGCCGCGCCATGCTATCCCCCAAGGAGATCCCATGGATTGGCGCAACCGCGCAGCATGCCTCGAAGTCGAAGACCCGGAGCTGTTCTTCCCGGTCGGGAACACCGGCCCCGCGCTGGTGCAGATCGAGAGGGCGAAGTCGGTGTGCCAGACCTGCACCGTTCGCGACACATGCCTGCAGTGGGCGATGGAGTACAACCAGGATTCCGGCGTCTGGGGCGGGCTGTCCGAGGACGAGCGCCGCTCGCTCAAGCGCCGCGCCGCACGCGCGCGCCGCGCCGCGAAGTAACCCGCGCCGGCAGCCGCCGGCCGCGCATCGAGCCCCGCGACGGATGACGTCAGCGGGGCTCGATGCCGTTCGTGCCCCGCCCGCGGCTCACAGCCGGGGATCGGAGGCCCGCTCCTCGACGCGCACCCGCACATCGACCACCGAGCCATCCTCGATCTTGCGCCACTCGATCGAGCCCGACAGCTCGTTCATGACCAGAGTGCGGACGATCTGCGACCCAAGTCCGCTCGGGTCCCCCTCGATACCCACGCCGTCGTCCGCGATCTGCACATGGAGCGCGTGTCCGTCCCTGGTCGCTGTGACCGTGATCGTGCCCTGGGCGCGCCCCTCGAAGCCGTGCTCGACCGCGTTCGTCACAAGCTCGGTGATGACGAGCGCGAGCGAGGATGCGTACTGGGCGGGGATGAGCCCGAACTCGCCCGTGTTGAGGATCCGCACCTGCGTGTCGGGGGACGCGACCTCCGCCGCCATGCGGATCGACCGCGACACCAGGTCGTCGAAGTTCACCAGTTCGTCGAGGGTGCCCGACAGCGTCTCGTGGACGAGCGCGATGGTCGCGACCCGCCGCATCGCCTCGGCGAGCGCCTCCTTCGCCTCCGGAGCCTGCACCCGGCGCGACTGGAGTCGCAGGAGCGCCGCCACGGTCTGGAGGTTGTTCTTCACCCGGTGATGGATCTCGCGGATGGTGGCGTCCTTGGTGATCAGCTCACGCTCGCGCCGCCGCAGGTCGGACACGTCGCGGCACAGCAGCACCGCGCCCACCCGCGATCCGTGCTCGGTCACCGGGATCGCGCGCAGCGACAGCGAGGCCCCGTTGGCCTCCAGGTCCGTGCGCCACGCTGCACGCCCCGCGACCACCATCGCGAGGGTCTCGTCGACCACGCCCTGATCCTCGAGGAGTTCGCTGGTGACGCGCGGCAACGACTTGTTCATGAGGGAGCCGTGGACGCCCAGGCGGTGAAAGCACGACAACGCGTTCGGGGACGCGTAGGTGACGTGGCCCACGGCGTCGAGACGCAGCACGCCGTCGCCCACGCGGGGCGCGCCGCGCCGCGGTCCGGTCATCGACGTCCGGACCGGGAACTCGCCGCGGGTCACCATCCGCAGCAGATCGTCCGCGGCACCCTTGTAGTTGAGCTCGAGGCGACTCGACGATCGCGATACCGCCTGCGACACCTCCCGCGTCACCACCGCGATGGGCCGGCCGTCCATCACCACCGGGAGCGCGTCCTCGCGCACCGCGTAGGTCTCGTCCCAGCGGGGCTCTCGCGACGCCACGATCCCCTCCTCCACCAGCGCGCGCCTCAGGTGGGCCACCCGACCCGCCGCGGCACGGGTGCCCACCACATCGTCCAGGTGCACCGTGGGACCGGTGGACGGGCGGCACTGCGCCACCGCCACGAACCCATCCTCGTGCTCGCGCCACATGACCAGATCGGCGAAGGAGAGGTCGGCGATGATCTGCCAATCGGCGACCAGCATGCCCAGCCACTCGGACTCGGCGTCGGTGATCGGACCCTGGACCTCGATGGTCTCGCGCAAGGTAGCCACGGGTCTAGCGTAGGCCGGGGCGAGGACAGCGCTAGCCTGGGTGCAGGGGGTCCGACCGGTGAAGATCACACACAGGCATCATTTCGACGCCAGCCTCGAGTCCGTCTCGGCGATGCTCGCCGACCCAGGCTTCGGGCTCGAGCGCGCTACCGCGATGGGCACCGAGCCGGAATCCGTGGACATCGACCGTCGCGAGGACGGCTCCGCGACGGTGATGGTGCGCGCCCACGTCCCGGCCAGTTCCATCCCGCCGGAGTTCCGCTCCTTCCTCGGTCGGGACCTGGCGATCACGTACACCGAGGTCTGGGAGCCCCCCACCGACGACGATCGCATCGGCACGTTCGCGGTGGACATCGCGGGCACGCCCGGGCACGTCGCGGGCGCGATCGGGCTCACGTCAGAGGGCACCGGAACCGAGCTGCTCGCCACGGGCGACGTGCTTGCGCACATGCCCTGGGTGGGAGCGATGATCGAGAAGGCCGTCGCCGGTGCCGTTCTCCGGGCGTTCACCGCCCAACTCACGGCAGCGGACGCCTGGCTGGCTCGATGACGCGAGCCCGCCAGCTCGCCCTGGTCCTGGCGGGCGGAGCGCTCGGCGGCGCGGCACGCATCGGGATCGCAGAGGTCCTTCCGGCGACCGGTGGCGCGATCCCGTGGGATCTGATCGTCATCAACGTGGTCGGCTCGCTGCTGCTCGCGGCGAGCGTGGCCCGCACCCAGGCTCGCGGCCCGTGGGTGATCTTTCCCGCCGTGGGCCCGGGATTCTTCGGCGGCTTCACCACGTTCTCGTCGATCGCGTGCCTGCATTGGGCGGTGGACACCACGCCCCTCGCCTCCGCCGCGCTGCTCGCGGCGACCATGGTCGCCGCCATCGCGGGCGCGGCCGCGGGCTGGTGGGTGGGCAACCGGCCGCCGACGCCGCTGGACGAGCGCGCGGTCTTCGAGGAGGAGAACGAGTGAGCCCTTGGGCCTACGCGGCCGCCATCCTGGGCTGCGGCGTGGGGGCGTGCCTGCGTTACTCGCTGGGCTGGCTCGACGCGCGCAAGGTGTTCCCTTGGCCCACCATCGTCGCGAACGTGCTCGGCTCGGCGCTGTTGGGCGCCGTGCTCGCCGGGGGGGCCGATGCGCTGCTCAGCCCGGGGTGGATGTTCGCCCTGGGCACGGGGGTGGCGGGCGGGCTGTCGACGTTCTCGTCGTTGGCGCTGGACGTGGTGGTGCTGTGGAAGGACGGTCGCCGATCGGCGGCGACCACCTATGTGGCCGCCACCCTGGTGCTCGGGCTGGGCGCGGCATGGATCGGGTACGCCCTCGCCCACGGCATGGGGTGAGGCGCTACGAGACGGTCACGCCACGCCAGAAGGCGACGCGGCCGCGCACGTGCTCGGCGCGCGGGCGCGGATCGTCGTAGTGCCACGCGGCATCCGCGTTGACCTCGCCGTCGACCACGACGTCGTAGTACGAGGCCTGCCCCTTCCACGAGCACACGCTCGTCAGGGTGGATTCACGCACCAGGTCTGCACGCACCGCCTCGGGCGGGAAGTAGTGGTTGCCCTCGACCACCACCGTGTCGTCCGATTCCGCGATCACCGCGCCGTTCCACATCGCGCGCATTGCTGTCTCCCATCGTGGCTGTGGACACGTCAACGAACGTCGCGGCCCACCGCATTCCCCGCCACGGCGCGGGCGGCCCCGGCCACCGCCAGCACAGCGGCGGCGGTCACGGTCGCCACCCACGGCAGCGACGCCATGAGGGTGACGCACGCCACGGTTCCGGCGGCGCTCGCGACCCGCGGCATCCGCCAGGATGCGACGTGGCCGGCGCCCGCGGCTCGGAATGCGGACGCGCCGGCCACCGCGTAGTAGAGCAGCACCGCGAAGGAGGACATGGCGATCGCGAAGGCGAGACCGCCTGCCCACACCAGCACCAGGGCGGATGCCGCGGCCGCGCCCTCGGCGACCACGGGAACGGCCCTCGCGTTGACGCGCGCGAGGGTGCGGGGCAGGTCGCCCTCACGCGCCATCGCCATGGCGGTGCGACCCACGCCCGCGGTCAGCGCGAGCAGCGACCCGGACGCGCCGGCGACGGCGGCGGCCGTGACCACGCCCACGGGCAGCCAGGTCCCCTCGACCGCATCGGCGAGCGGCGTGGTCGACCACGCCAGATCCTCTCCCAGCACGGCGGGCAGCACCAGTGCGAGAGCGACGTAGCACGCGAGCGCGATGCCCAGCGCCAGGGCGATCGCGAGCGGGATGGTCCGTGCGGGACGCCGCACCTCCTCGCCCAGCGTCGCGATGCGGGCGTACCCGGCGAACGCGAAGAAGATCAGCGCAGACGCGGCGAGCACGCCTCCCACGTGGCCGCCGAAGGCGGTTGCGGGCGCGGCGAGCCAGGAGGATCCGGCGTCCCGAGCCGGCGCGCCCGATGCGGCGACCACCACCGCGATGAGCGCGGCGACCACCGCGGTCGCGACCACCACGCTCGCGGCCGCGGTGCGCGTGACGCCGCGCGAGTTGAGCGCCCATGACGCGACGATGGCGGCGGTCGCGACCACCGGCGCGTGCCCGGGCCACCAGTACTCGCCGATCGCGAGCGCGATGGCCGCGATCGAGGCCGTCTTGCCCACCACGAAACCCGCACCCGCGACGAACCCCGGCCAGGGCCCCAGCTCGGCCCGACCGTACGCATACGCGCCGCCGGCGACGGGGTGCACGGCGGCCAGGTGGGCGGTGGATCCGGCATTGAGCGCCGCCACCAGCCCGGCGAGCAGCACCGCCCAGACCAGCGCGGATCCGGCGTGGGTCGCCGCCGGTCCCCACACCACGAACACGCCCGCGCCCAGGATGGAGCCGACGCCGATACCGGTCGCGCCGACGGCGCCCACGCGGCGCACGGTCACGCGCCGGCACCCTCCGTGCGCTCGGGCGCGAGCTCGTCGAGCACCAGCTCGTCGACCTCGGCCTCGCCGGCCTCGGCCTCCGCGACGGCCTGGGAGGCGCCGCGAGGGCGGCCGGCGCGCACCCAGGCCCAGTAGAGGCCGCCGGCGACCAGGCCCGTCGCGGCCAGCGAGCCGATCGCGGCCGGCCGCGTCAGATTCGCGACCAGTGTGAAGCCGACCGCTACGGCGGCGACCACGTTGAGCACCACCCACCCGGGCCGGCCGTCTCGGTGAGAGAACCGCGCCATCGAGACGAGCCCCATGAGGAAGCTCACGAAGACCGCCACCGCGTAGAACAGGACCAGGCGCTGGTCCCGCGCGCCCGCGGCGGCAACCACGAGCGCCGAGGCGACGAGGAACACCAGCACGCCCACCATGGGCACGTGATGCCGGTTGGTGCGGCCCAGCACCGAGGGCAGCACGCCGTGGCGCGAGGTGCCATCGTCGGAGCGCGCGAGCGCCTTGAGCAGTCCCGGTCCGGCCTGGAAGGAGGACGATGCGGCGGAGAGCAGCAGCAGCGCCGTCGCGCCTTGGAAGGCGGCGAACAGCGCCCGCCCGTCTGCGGCGCGGGCCAGTTCCGCGACGAGCGTGGTGTCCTCGTGGGGAACACCGATGCCGAGCCACACCACCGCGCCGGTGATCGCCAGCGTGAGCGTCCCGACGATGCCGAGCGTCAGCCACAGCGCCCACCGTCCGAAGCTGCGGCGGCCCGAGTCGTCGAGCTGCGCGAGCTGGGCGATCGCCGACGACGGCGCCTCGATGCCGGTGGCGAGGGCCATGGCCACGGGGAACGCGAGCGCCACGGCGATGGGCGCGGAGTGGGTGAGCCCCTCGTACGGCTCGAGCGGCACGCGCGGGTCACCCAGGATCGGTAGCAGCACCGCCACCGCGGTGCCCACGAAGATCACCGTGAGCAGCGCGAAGACGGCCCTGCCCAGATGCCCGAACCACATCAGCCCTGCCACGATCAGCAGCAGCGCCAGCGCGAGCGGCAGCCGAAAGGGCGCCAGGCCGGGCACATACGAGATGATCGCCGAGGATCCGGCGGAGACGGAGATCGCGATGGTGAGCACGAAGTCGACCACGAGCGCGCCCATGGGGACGAACGCGAACCCCTCGCCGAACGCGCCGCCGGCCGCGGCGGCCGAGCCGCCCCCCTCGGGGAATCTCGCGACCAGCTGGTGGTAGCTGGCCACCACCAGGGCCACCACCCCCACCACCGCCGCCATGGCGGGCAGCAGGAGCGCCAGGTTGCCGTCCAGCGCGCGCAGCGCGGCCTCGATCGCGTATGCGACCGAGGACACGGGATCCGCCATCACGGAGAAGGCGAACGCGATGAGCAGGGCCGTGCGGCCGTGCAGCCATCGCAGGCCGGCGCGGCGGGTGGGGGTGTGGGTCACGCTGTTCCCTCGATCGTTCGAGTGGCGCGACGCCGGGCCGGCTCGCCTCCACCGGAGGTCAGCGTAGACCCGCGACGACGCGGCCGGGCGCGCCCCGGGTCCCGGGTCCGGGCCGCGCCCGTCAAGCGGGACCGTCCTCCCAGGCATCGAAGGCCTCGCGGGCGAGCGCGCTGCCCAGGCCGATCAGCTCCGTCGCGCGATGGAAGTCAAGGGTGCCGCACGCGTCGGATGGCACGTTGACCATGACATCCGGCGGGTACCCGGCGAGGCGATACCGCTGCACCGAGTTCTGCAGCGTCTGGAGCGACCGGTCGATGACGTCGAGGGTGCTGATCCCGCCGGGGGCGACGGCGGCCGCCTCGACCGCGGCGTCGACGTCGCCCTCGCCCCGGGACCGCAGGCGATCCGTGATCATGCTGACCAGCCCGGGCTCCGCGACGTGGAACGCCGGCAGGCGCAGGCGGGAGAACGTTCCCGACGCGGGGTCGACGGGCGGTCCGGGGGCATTGCCACCCCTGGCGTTGCCCGCGAGGTTGACGGCGATGATCGCGTCCGCGCGCACGGAGGCGAGCGGGATCACGGGCACCGGGTTGAGGATGCCGCCGTCCGCGAGCAGCCGGCCGTCGCGCTGTATCGGGGTGAAGACCATCGGGATGGCGATGGACGCACGGATCGCCTCCACGATCGGGCCGCTCGTGAACCACACCTCGGACTGCGAGAGCAGGTCGGTGGCGATCGCCGTGTACGGGACCGGCAGGTCCTCGATCACACGGCCGCCCAGGATCTGGTCGATGCGCTGCATGATGCGATCGGCGCGGATCGCTCCCGCTCCCTTGAACGCCGGATCCATCATCCGCAGCACGTCGCGGCGCGACATGCCCTCGACCCATTCGCGGTAGGCCGGGAGCCCTCCCGCCGCCCACAGCCCGCCCACGAGCGCACCCATGGACGCGCCCGCGACGCCCACGATCTCCCACCCGCGCCGCTCGATCTCGTCGATGACGCCGATATGCGCATAACCGCGCGCTCCCCCGCTGCCGAGGGACAGGGCGATGCGGGGGCGCGTGCCGGTGGTCACGGGCTCAGGCTAGCGCCGCGCTACAGCTCGAGGCTGGTGTAGCGGCTGAGGTGATCCCGCACGGCGGCCACCAGGTCGATCGCGTCGGGGTCGAGCATCCACTGCGGGTCGAGTCCGTCGCGCAGGCCCGCGATCTGCGCGGCGGCGACGGGGATCTCGCCGCGCGGGATCGTCAGCAGTCCGCGCTCGTCGAGGTCCTCGAGCGCCTCGGCGGCCCGCGCCCGCACCCTGGCATACCAGCGGCGCATGTAGCCGTGAGCCGGGTGCGACGCGGACAGGGACTCGGCGGCGATCAGGCGGAACATGCGCGTCTCGCTTCCCGCCACCCCACGCGCCGCATCGCGGGCCGCGAGCGCGATGAAGCCTCGCAGGAAGTGCTCGGCGTCGCGGTCGTCCAGCTGGAAGTCGTCCCCGGCGGCCCGCACGGAGCGGTCGAGCACGGCCTCGAGCAGCGCCGCCTTGTCGGGGAAGTGATGCAGCACGCCCGTGTGCGACAGGCCGGCACGCCCGGCGACGTCGCGGATCGACGAGCCGTTGAATCCCTTGTCCGCAAAGGCCTCGACGGCGGCGTCGAGGATCTCCTCGCGCCGTTCGGCGGATGCGACGGCCTGGGGGCTGCGTCGCCGACGCACCTCCACATCATCGGTCAGCGGCATCGGCCCTCCTTCTCGCGCCCACCCTAGCCGCCCGCGCGCGGCGAAGGCCCGGCCCCCGCGCCGGAGCGCGGAGACCGGGCCGCGCCTCGCCTAGCGGACGCCCTTGATGGGCACGATGAGCGCCGCACCCACGGCGCCCGCGACGGCGGCCGCGATGAAGAACGGCGTGAAGTTCTGCGGCATCTCCGCGGTCGCGCCGATCGCGAGCAGCATGGGCGCCACGGCGGGAACCAGGATGTTCGGGAGCGATGCGGCCAGATTCATGATGCCCAGGTCCTTGGCCGCGTCGTCCTGCGAGGGCAACACCTGCGTGATGAGCGCGAAGTCCACGGCCAGGTACACACCCTGACCGATGCCCATCACCACCAGCGCGACCAGGAACCCGGTGAAGCTGTCCGCCACCACGATGAGACCCAGGCCCACGGTGAAGATCACCGCCGAGGCGACCACGAAGGGCTTGCGGCGCCCCACCTTGTCGGACACGCGGCCGGCGATGTTGGCGATCACGAAGGCGATGCCTCCGGACAGCAGGTTGGCGACGAACATCTTGCTCGCGATCTCCACCGGGCTGATGTGCAGACCCAGGATGAGGTAGATCGCCATGTAGGCGTTGACTGCGGCGATCGCGCAGAACACCGCGAAGCGGCTGGCGAACGCGAGCGCGAAGCCCGGGTGCCGCCGAGGGCTCACCCAGAAGGTGCCGAAGGCCTCGCGGAGCTCGAAGGGCGGCCGGTCCTCACGGGCGAGCCGCTCGTCACGCAGCACCACGGCGAATGCGACGAGCGCGAGAGCCGCGAGCACCGCAGGGACCATGATCATGAGGGTGAGGTTCGGCGAGAACAGAGAACCGATCCACAGGCCGATGACGGCTCCCGCGACGCCCGCCGCCCCGAAGAGCGCGGAGGCGGGGCCGCGACGCTCCGCGGCGAACTGGTCAGGGATCGAGGCGCCCAGGGCGGTGAACGCGGAGATCTGGCCCAGGCCCATGATGGCCCAGCCGGCGGCGAGCATGGGCGTCGCGGCGGCGTTCAGCACGAGCAGCGCGCCGAGCAGGATCAGCGCGGCGCCAGCGATCAGATAGGGACGCCGGCGGCCGAGCCGCGACACCGTGCGGTCGCTCAGGCGTCCCATGATGGGGCTGGCGATGAGCGCGGTGATGCCGGCGAGGAGGCTGGCGACGGACACGATGGTGGTCGAGTTGTCGGGGTCGATGGCGGTGGCCTGGAGCGGCATCGTGAGGATTCCCACGGAGAGCAGCGAGGCCATCAGGAGGATCGCGGCGAAGCCGAGCGAGATCAGGAAGCCGGTCCCGGGATTGCGGAAACCGGCCGCCACGGCCTGGTTCTCGTGAATGGCGGAGTCGGCGGGCGACATGGTCATCGTCTAGCACCTTTGCTTGTCGAGGGGGCTCGTCCTCGAGTCCCGGTGCCGGGAACGTATCGCAATTGCCGACCACTTGTAAAGTCAACACATGCCATGTGGTAGAAATGACCTATCGCCCACGTCAAGGAGGACTCCGCGATGACCGTTCCCGCCCTCTTCACGCGCCCCGACCGGAGCGTCGCGGCGCTCGTCGGCGCCGCCTGGATCGCGCCCCACGAGCCCGCGGCCGCACCCGCTGGGGAGCGACCCGCCCACCTGCTGCGGACACGCTTCGAGTGGCACGGCGATGCGGAAGGGGCGTGGCTCGTGGCGACCGCACACGGCATCTACGAGGCATTTCTCAACGGTATCCGAGTCGGCGACCAGGAGCTCACGCCCGGGTTCACCTCCTACCGATCGCGGTTGGAGGTCCAGGAGTTCGACGTCACCGGCCTGTTGCGGCCCGGCACCAACACGCTGGTGCTCCTGCTGTCCGACGGGTGGTTCCGCGGCCGGCACGGCTTCCAGCGTCGGCCCGACGGCTTCGGCACGCGCACCGCGGCCCTCGCGGCCGTGGTGGTCGAGGGATCGGCGGCACCGCTGGCCGCCACGGGCCCCGGCTGGGAGTCGCGCACCAGCCACGTCACGCGTGCGGACCTCATGGACGGCCAGGCCGTGGACCTGACTCTTCTCGACCCAGCCTGGTTCACCGGTGACGGAGACGGCTGGCACGCCGTGCACACTCCGTCCGACGCACTGGTCGCGGACCGCTCGCGGCTCGTCCCCGCGGAGGGGCCTCCGGTCCGGCGCATCGAGGAGCTCTCCCCCACGGCGATCACCACGCCACGGCCCGGCACCGCCGTCATCGACCTGGGCCAGAACATCAACGGCTGGATGCGGCTCACGGACCTCGGCCCGTCGGGCACCCGACTCACCCTCACCCACGGCGAGTCTCTGGACGCGGACGGCCTGGTCACGCTCGAGCACCTGCGCGCCTTCAACTTCGCCACCAAGGAGATGCTTACCGCCGGGCAGGTGGACCAGGTCATCTCCGCCGGGCGCCCCGCGGACGTCTTCGAGCCGCGCCACACCACCCACGGCTTCCGCTACGTCCAGATCGACGGGGTCCCCGAGGGCCTGGACCTCTCGGGAGGCCGCGGCGTCGTGGTCCACACCGACCTCGCACGCACGGGAGAGTTCGCATGCTCGGACCCCCGCTTGGAGCGCCTGCACGAGGTGGTGCGCTGGAGTCTGCGCGGCAACGTGTGCGCCGTGCCCACGGACTGCCCGCAGCGCGAGCGCTCGGGGTTCACCGGGGACTGGCAAGTGTTCGTCGCCACCGCGGCGCTGCTCGCGGACGTGGACGGCTTCTCCCGCCGCTGGCTGCGCGACCTCGCGGCGGATCAGTGGACCGACGGCCGCGTCCCCACCGTCATCCCCAACCCGGCGGGCGCGCAGCCGTCCGGCGACGCGTTCGAGGACATGTCCGCCGGGTCCGCCGGGTGGGGCGACGCCGCGGCCATCGTCCCCTGGGAGCTCTGGCGCGCGTACGGCGACGCCGACGCGCTGGCCGAGCAGTTTCCGGCCGCCCTCGCCTGGGTGCGCTACGCGGCCGGACGCGCGGCGGCGGGCCGCCACCCCGACCGCGCGGCCGCCCGGCCCGTCGAGGCGCCGCACGAGCGCTACCTGTGGGACACGGGCTTTCACTTCGGCGAATGGCTCGAGCCCGGCGTGCCGCCACGGCCGGACCCCGCCGTCGACCACGGCATCGTCGCCACCGCCTTCCTGCACCGCTCCGCGCACCTGGCCGCGCTCATGGCGGGCATCGTGGGACGGGACGATGCGGCCGCGGAGTGCCGCGAGATCGCGGATGGCGCGCTGGCCGCCTGGCGTGCCGAGTACCTCCAGGAAGACGGCACGCTCGCCGAGGAGAGCCAGGGACACTACGTGCGCGCCCTCGCGTTCGGCCTGGTAACCGAGGCCTTGCGACCCCAGACGGCGTCACGTCTCGCGGCGTTGATCGAGACGGCGGGCGAGCACCTGGGCACCGGATTCCTGGCGACGGGCCAGCTGCTGGAGGTGCTGGCCGACAACGGCCAAGAAGCGCTCGCACACCGCCTGCTGGTGAGCACGGGCCAGCCCTCGTGGCTGGGGATGCTCGACGCCGGCGCCACCACCATGTGGGAGTGGTGGGACGGCATCGACGCGGAGGGAGCCGTGCGCGGTTCCCTCAACCACTACTCGAAGGGCGCGGTCGCATCGTTCCTCCACACCCATGTGGCGGGGATCCGGCTGCCCGCCGCGCCCGCGGCCGGAGAGTCCGCCTACCGACGCGTCACCATCGCCCCCGTCCCCGGGGGCCTGACCCGCGCGTCGTCCACGCTAGCGACTCCGGCGGGCGAGCTCGCCGTGTCGTGGCAGATCGCGGAGGGCGTGTTCACGCTCGACGTGACGCTGCCGGCGGCCACCACCGCGACGGTCTCCCTGCCCGACGGAACCACCACCGTGGTGACCGGCGGGACCCATCGATGGATCGCCCGCACCGCGGGCGCCGCACCCGAGGAGGGCTGATGTACTCGAATCCCGTCATCAAGGGCACGGCTCCCGACCCCTCGGCGATCCGCGTGGGCGAGGACTACTACCTGGCGACGTCGA
>NZ_JAHEBP010000154.1 GCF_024642165.1 Demequina sp. | reverse complement strand
GGCGACGGCACGCATTTCGCTCATCGGTGGACTGATGCGGGGGTGGTGACCGACGCCGCGTTCACCGGCGCTCACCTGCTCCATCTGGCGGTGGCAGGGTGCGTGCTCAACGACATCCACCGTGAAGCGCGGACCCTGGGCATCCCGCTCCGCGGCGTCGAGGTGGTGGCGCGTGGTGGATTCGACGAGACTGCGTGGGAATCACGAGGGATCGTGTACGCGGTGACGGTGGACGCCGATGCCGACGAGTCGGCTATTGACGCGCTCCTGGCCCGCGTCGACCAGGTCGCAGAGATTCCCCGAGCCGTCCGGGCGGGCGCGACTGTGGCGAGAGCTCGCGCCGGGCTACCGCGCGGCGACATATTCTGAGCGCATAGCCGTCCCGAGGCACGGCCCCGACGCGACGATGCGCAGGCCCGGTGCGGGCACGAACTTTCAGAGGGGGCGGCGATGATCGATCCGGTGGCCGAGATCGTCGGGGACTATCGGGCGTTCGCGGCGCAGCAAGCGGAACGCCTGCATGCCCTGGGCATCGACATTCGCCCGCACTCGCTGAGCCACCTCGCCTTTCGCGTGCCCGAGTGGGACCAGTACGTGCAGGTCCGCGCGCAGCTCGAGCGCCACGCGGTCGCCAATCGTGAGAACTTCTGGAACGGCCGCCCGATCTCCCTGCTTGTCCTCGCGGAGCCCCTCGACGTCCTCGATGGGAAGGCGGTGCCGCTCATCGAACTGATCCCGCCGGTGCACCAGCGCGTGTACAAGATGGGGCTGGAGCACCTGGGCGTCGTGATCTCCGGTGGCTTCGACGAGTTTGTCGAGGCCCACAAGCCGGTCCTGACGGGCCAACAGTTCCAAGGTCCGAAGAGCACGCCCGACCCCGTCTACATCCTGTTCCAGGACTTCACGCACGTGAAGTTCTACCGACTTTCGCTTCGTGATGCGGTGGAGTCCGTCGCTGGACCGTTTGAGAACGGCTTCCATCACGTGCCGGGGCTGCCTCAGCGGATCGTGACCGCAACCGGCCCCAACCCGTTGCCGCTGTAAGGAGCCTCGACCTCCTCCTGCCGCGACAGCGGCCTGGCGGAGTTCCGATTCAACGCGTGATCGTTGAGCGGCACGGAGCCCGGCAAGCCCTACTCTGAGCGCATGGCCGACGCGAGGCACGGCGACGGGGCGACGAAGCCCCGGCGCGGATGGTGGTGGATCGACTACGTCGGGGCCGCCCTGGGCATCCTGCTCGCTGTGCTCTCGACCACGCCGTCGCTGCTGTCGCGGACCCCTCTGAACCAGGGGCTGCTCACGGGGCTCGCGTTCGGCGTGGGGTACATGATCGGGGCGCTGATCTCGACGATCGCGCGCCGCTGGATTCCCGCGCCCGGGCGGCGCGTGGCGCGCATCGCCTGGGCGGTGCTGGGCGCGGCCACCGTGGCGGTCGCCGTCCTGATGGTGCCCGCTTTCCGACGCACCCAGGACCAGCTCCGCGACAGGGTGGGCGTCGCGCACCTCACGGTGACCGACCTGCTCGTGGCGCTCGGTGTAGCGGTCGGCACCGCGGCCGCGCTGCTCCTGGCGGGCAAGGGCCTGGCCGCCCTGCAGCGGAGGATGGCCCTAGGCTTCACGCGCCGTCGCGACGCGGAGGCGACGCGGGCCACCGGCGGCGCGGCGGCCCTGGGGATCACGATCATCGCGGCCGGCCTGGTGGTGCTCGGCGCGGTCGGGGTGGGCGGCTTCGCGCTTTACACGGAGTACAGCTACCGCGACTACAACGCGTCGTTCAGCGAGTACGTGAAGGAGCCGTCCGGGGTGTACCGGTCGGTGGGAGCGCAGAGCGCGCTGTCGTGGGAGAACGCCGGTCGCGAGGGCCGCAACATCCTGGGCCGCGGTCCCAACGCCCACGACATCTCGACCGTCACCGGCGCGCCCGCCGTCGAGCCGATCCGCGTCTACGTGGGACTCGACGAGCCGGGCGGGTGGGACGAACACGCCGCCGCGGCGGTCGGGGAGCTCGAGCGCCTGCATGCGGACGAGCGCTCCGTGCTCGTGGTCGCGGCGACCACCGGCACCGGTTGGCTGGACCCGCAGGCGATCGACGCCGTCGAGTACCTCAACCACGGGGATACCGCGCTTGTCGCCGTGCAGTACACCGTGGCGGAGAGCTGGCAGTCCTTCGCGTTCCATCCCGGCGCCTACCGCGAATCCACCGCGGCGCTGGTCTCCGCCGTCCACGAGTGGTGGTCCGCGCTTCCCGAGGATGACCGGCCGCGGCTCATCCTCTACGGCCTCAGCCTTGGTTCCCGCGCGATGCAGGAGAGCTTCGCCGACGCCGAATCGCTCCGCGCCGCGGGGGACGGTGCGGTACTCGCGGGCACCCCGTACGGCACCGCCATCAATGCGGACCTCACGGCGCGCCGCGACGAGGGCTCGCCGGTGGGGGTGCCGGTGCTCGACGCCGGCCAGCAGTTCCGGTGGTTCGCGGACGGGCTCGACGTCTCATCGTCCTCGGGCACGTGGGACCAGCCGCGGGTGGCCTTTCTGCAGCACGCCGATGATCCCATCGTGTGGATCGGCCTGCCCATCGTGTGGAGCGAGCCTGAGTGGCTGCGTGAGGGCCAGCGGTCCGCTGAGATCAGCCCCGAGATGCGTTGGTACCCCATCGTGACGGGCCTGCAAGGCATGTTCGACACCGCCGTCGACCTCGACGGCCCGGACGGCGACGGGCATCGGTACGGCTCGACCACGCTCGAGGCGTGGGTCGCGGTGGCCAGCGCCGAGGACCTCGCCCCGGATGCGGTCGACGCCGTGCGCCAGCGCATCGTGGGCGAGGACCTTCCCGCAGGCGGAGACGTCTGACGCGGCCCCGGTACGATCCAGGGGTGATCCGGGGCCCCGGGTCCGACGCGACGCGCAGGCAGGAGGCCGCATGACCGGGATGAGCCCCGTGCCCTGGCTGTCGCCGGCGGACGCCGCGGTGCTCGCCGAGATCCGCGCGTCCACCCTCGCCGTGCTGGAGGAGGTGGTGGGCCGGGGCGCGCGAGTCGCGGTGCTCGACGCCCCCAACCAGCGCAACGTGGGCGATTCCATGATCTGGGCAGGCGAAGTCGCGTACTTCCGGGCGCTGGGCCTCGACGTCGCGTATGTGGCGGACATCGACAGCTATCGGGCCGATGCGGTGCGCGCCGCCGTGCCCGAGGATGGCGTGGTGCTGCTCCACGGCGGGGGCAACTTCGGGGACCTCTGGCGCGGCCACCAGAGCCACCGCGAGCGGATCGCCAAGGAGCTGCCGGACCGCCGCATCGTCCAGTTGCCCCAGTCCATCTGGTTCGAGGAGCCCAAGCGCGCCGCCAACGCGAACCGCATCATCGGGGGCCACCCCGATTTCACCCTCTTGGTGCGCGACCACGAGAGCGAGGCGCGCGCCGCCGAGCAGCTGCCCGCCGTTCCGAGGCGGTACTGCTGGGACATGGCGCTGGGGTGGACGCCCACGCGCAGTCCGGGCCCGGCGCCGGAGCGCGAGGTGCTGGTGCTCGCCCGGGAGGACAAGGAGGGCGCCTCGGGTCTCGACGGAGCGGCCGTCGAGGCCGCGGCCGGAGTCCCGGTCGAGGTCGCCGACTGGACCAGCGCCACGCTCGATACCGCCGCGTGGCGCGCCGCCCGGCGGGTCCCCGCCCTCGCCAAGCGCCGTCCCGGCCTCCTGCGCAGCCGCGCGTTCCGCCGGCTGCTCGCCGCGAGCATCGGCTGGATCAACGAGGCGAACGTGCGCGCCGGCGTCTCGCTGTACCGCGGTCGCCGCCTGGTGGTGGTGGACCGGCTGCACGCCCACGTGCTCGCGGTGCTGCTGGGCATCGACCACGTGATGCTCGACAACAACTACGGCAAGCTGGGCGCCGTGTTCCGCGACTACACCCACCGGTTCTCGACGGCCTCCTACGCGACGGACGTGACGGAGGCCGCGAGTC
>NZ_JAHEBP010000153.1 GCF_024642165.1 Demequina sp. | reverse complement strand
ACCGGGGTGATCCGGTGCTCCTTGAGCTTGGCCTCGATGAAGGCGAGGGTGAGCTGCGAGCCGAGGATCGGGATGTCGCGGCGCATCCGGAGCAGGTAGGGCACCGCCCCGATGTGATCCTCGTGACCGTGCGTGAGCACGATCGCCTCGATGTCCTCGAGACGGTTCTCGATGTAGCCGAAGTCGGGCAGGATCAGGTCGACGCCCGGCTGGTGGTCCTCGGGGAACAGGACGCCGCAGTCGATGATGAGCAGGCGGCCGTCGATCTCGAGCACGTGCATGTTGCGGCCCACCTCGCCCAGCCCGCCGAGCGGGACGATGCGAAGGGTTCCGGGCTTGAGCGCGGGCGGAGCGAGCAGCTCCGGATTGAAGTTCATGGTGTCTCCGTCAGGGGTGGATGCCGGCGGCCTCGAGACGCGCCACCAGGGCGTCGTACTCGGCCGGCGTGGCAGGCAGCAGCGGCAGCCGCATGGCGCGGCCGGGGATGGCCCCGAGCCAGTACGCCGCCGACTTGGCGTTCATGGCGCCGGGGCCCGTGAAGATGGCCTCGTGCACCGAAAGCAGGGATTCGTGAATGCGGTCCGCCTCCGCGGCGTCGCCCGCGTCGTGCGCGGCGATCATCGCGGCGAGCTCCCGCGACACCACGTGGGAAGACACGGACACGACGCCGACACCGCCGGCGCGCAGGAAGTCGAGCGTGAGCGCATCGTCGCCCGAGTACCAGGCGAGGCCGGTGCGCTCCATGCGTGCCTTGGCGCCCGCGACGTCGCCGGTCGCGTCCTTCACGGCGACGATGCGGTCGAGCGCGGCGAGAGCGTCGTAGGCCGGGTCGGAGATCGCGAGCGCGGTGCGGCCCGGGATGTCGTAGACCATGACCGGCAGGTCCGTGGCGCCCACGATCGCGCGGAAGTGGGCGACGAGGCCCGCCTGCGAGGGCTTCGAGTAGTACGGCGTCAGCGCGAGGACGCCGTCGGCGCCCGCCTCCTCGCCCTGCTCGGCCATGCGCACCGCGTGGGCGGTGTCGTTCGAGCCGGCGCCGGTGAGGATCGTGACGTCGGGGCCCACGGCCTCGCGGACGGCGCGCAGCAGGTCGACCTTCTCGGGGGCGTGGGTGGTGGGGGCCTCACCCGTGGTGCCGGACAGCACCAGGCCGTCCGAGCCGCGCGCGACGAGAAACTGGGCGAGTGCCTGCGCGGACTCGAGGTCGAGTGCGCCACCCTCGTGCATCGGCGTGACCATCGCCGTCAGCACGGTGCCGAACGGTCGGTGCGTGGAAGTCATGGCTCTCAACCTACCGCGCCCGCGGCATGATCCTCGGCGCATCCGCGAGCCGCGCGGCCGCCGACGCGGGTCTCCACGCGGCGTCGACGTCGAGGCGTATCGTTCTGCACGTGAGCGACATCCCCACTCCGTACGAGGACCTGCTGCGCGACGTGCTGGCCACGGGAACCCCCAAGAGCGACCGCACCGGCACCGGCACGCTATCCGTCTTCGGGCGCCAGCTCCGCTACGACCTCTCGCAGGGCTTCCCCCTGCTCACCACCAAGCGCGTCCACGTGCGCTCGATCGTGGGCGAGCTGCTGTGGTTCCTGCGCGGCGACACCAACGTCCGGTGGCTGCAGGAGCGCGGCATCACCATCTGGGACGAATGGGCGGACGCGGACGGCGAGCTCGGGCCGGTGTACGGCTACCAGTGGCGGTCCTGGCCGGCGCCCGGAGGCGGCCACGTGGACCAGATCGCGAACGTCATCGAGTCGATCCGCACCCACCCCGATTCGCGCCGTCACATCGTCTCCGCGTGGAACCCGGCCCTCATCGACGAGATGGCGCTGCCGCCCTGTCACGCGCTGTTCCAGTTCTATGTGGCCGACGGCAGGCTCTCGTGCCAGCTCTATCAGCGCAGCGCGGACCTCTTCCTGGGCGTGCCGTTCAACATCGCCTCGTACGCGCTCCTGACGCACATGATCGCGGCCCAGACGGACCTGGAGGTGGGTGATTTCGTGTGGACCGGCGGTGACTGCCACATCTACTCCAACCACATGGAGCAGGTGGAGCTACAGCTCTCGCGAGACCCGTTCCCGTACCCCACCCTGGCGCTGGCGCCCCGCGAGTCGCTGCTCGACTACGACATCGACGACGTGGTGTTCGAGAACTACCAGCACCATCCGGGCATCAAGGCCCCGGTCGCGGTCTGAGCGGCCGTGACGGTCAGGGCGATCTGGGCGCAGGCCCGGGACGATGAGGGACGCTCGGTCATCGGCCTTGACGGCACGATGCCGTGGAACCTTCCGGAGGACCTCGCCCGGTTCCAACAGCTCACCGCCGGTGGCGTGGTCATCATGGGGCGGCGCACCTGGGAGTCGCTCCCGCCCCGCTTCCGCCCGCTCCCGCGCCGCACCAACGTGGTGGTATCCCGCCACGAGAACACGTTCCCCGGCGCGGCGAGCGCCTCGTCGCTCAGCGCGGCCCTCGACGTCGCCGAGGAGCTCGACCCCGACGTCACCTGCTGGGTGATCGGCGGCTCCGGCCTGCTGGCGGAGGCCATGACGATCGCGGACGTCCTCCAGGTCACCGAGATCGACCTCGAGGTCGCCGGCGACACCTATGCCCCGCCAGTCGACGCGCGGCGGTGGAGCGCAGACGCCGGCGAGTGGGCCACGTCCCGCACAGGGCTCCGGCATCGCTTCGTGACCTACCACCGCGTGGCCTGACCACGCGAGGTGCCGCGGCCCGCGCCGGTGGCCCCCGCCTCCCGTGCCAGGATGTGCGCCATGGCACGCCCCCTGCGGAACCGCACCCGACAGCAGGCGCTGTCCGTGGCGCTGGCCACGGGCGCCTACGGCCTGAGCTTCGGGGCGCTGTCCGTCGCCGCGGGCCTGGACGTGTGGCAGACCTCGGCGCTGTCGCTGCTGGTGTTCTCCGGCGGCTCCCAGTTCGCGTTCGTGGGAGTGGTGGGCGCGGGTGGCGGGCCGTTCGCGGCCGTGGTGACCTCCACGTTCCTGGGCCTCCGCAACGGGTTCTACGGCGTGGGCCTGGCCCCCGTGCTGCGGCCGATCCGCGGCTGGCGGCGGGCGTGGGCCGCCCAGGTGACGATCGACGAGTCGACCGCCGTCGCGCTGGCCCAGCCCGCGGAGGACCGCGCGGCGCGGCAGGCAGGGTTCTGGTGGACCGGAGTGGGCGTGTTCGTCGCGTGGAATGCGATCACCGTGCTCGGGGCGCTGCTCGGCTCGCGCATCGGCGACCCCGCGGACTGGGGTCTCGACGCCGCGGCGGCCGCCGCCTTCCTCGCGCTGGTCTGGCCTCGGCTCGCGCATCGGCGCGCCCAGGCGGTCGCGGCCGCGGCAGCCGTGCTGGCACTCGCCCTCACCCCCGTGGCGCCGGCCGGCGTCCCCGTGCTCGCCGCCGCGCTCGTCGCGATCGTCGCGGGCTGGGGCCACCCGCGACCGGAGGAGGTGCCCGAGTGAGCGCGTATGCATGGATGTGGGTCGCGATCGTGGCGGCGGGGCTGCTCTCGTGGGGCATCAAGGTCGCGGGGCACTCGGTGCCGGAGTCGTGGCTCGAGAACCCCCGTGTGCACCGCATCGCGGCATTCGTGACGGTCGCCCTGCTGGCGGCGCTGGTCGGGGTGCAGACGTTCTCCTCCGGCGGCTCGCTCGCGATCGATGCGCGGGTGGCCGCCGTGGCGGTGGCCGCGGTGCTGCTGTGGCGGCGCGCGCCGTTCATCGTGGTGGTCGCGGCGGCGGCGGCCGTCGCCGCCGGTTTGCGCGCCCTCGGGTGGGGCTGAGCCGGCTTCGGTTACGTCAGCTCGTTCAGCACGAAGGCCACCAGGAAGCCGGCCGCGGCGAGCAGGCCCGTCGCCCAGTGGTCCTCCTCGAAGGCCTCGGGGATCATCGCGTTGGTCACCATCGCGAGCAGCGCTCCGGCCGCCACCGAGACCACGATGGCGAGCAGTTCCGGCGAGGCGTCCGC
>NZ_JAHEBP010000048.1 GCF_024642165.1 Demequina sp. | reverse complement strand
CAGCCTGCTCCTTCGTCGCCGCGACGAGGCCTGATCCAGGCCGGATCCTCGTCGCGGCGGTTGCTGTGCCGGCCCACCAGCGACAAGCAGCAGAAGGACACCCCATGAGCCACTACACCGGCGGCGATCAGCAGCCCACCCGCATGCCCATCAGCAAGTACCTCCCGTTCCACGAGCAGATCCAGGTGGATCTGCCGGATCGCACCTGGCCCGCGACCCGGATCACCGCGGCCCCGCGCTGGTGCGCCGTCGACCTGCGTGACGGCAATCAGGCCCTCATCGAGCCCATGAACTCGGAGCGCAAGATGCGCATGTTCGAGTTGCTGGTGCGGATGGGCTACAAGGAGATCGAGGTGGGCTTCCCGAGCGCGAGCCAGACCGACTTCGACTTCGTCCGCGCCCTCATCGAGGAGGACCGGATCCCGGAGGACGTCACCATCCAGGTGCTGACGCAGGCGCGTGAGCACCTCATCGAACGCACCTACGAGTCGCTGCGCGGCGCCAAGCAGGCGATCGTGCACCTGTACAACTCGACGTCGATCCTCCAGCGCGAGGTGGTGTTCCGCGCGGACGAGGATCAGATCCTCGACATCGCCACGCACGGCGCGATGCTGTGCCAGAAGTTCGAGGAGACCATCCCCGAGACGCGGGTGTTCTACGAGTACAGCCCCGAGTCCTACACGGGCACGGAGCTCGCGTACGCGGTGCGGGTGTGCAACGCGGTCCTCGACGTGTGGAAGCCCACCCCGGACCGGCAGGTCATCATCAACCTCCCCGCCACCGTCGAGATGGCGACGCCCAATGTCTACGCGGACTCGATCGAGTGGATGAGCAGGAACCTGGACTACCGCGACTCCGTGGTGCTGAGTCTTCACCCGCACAACGACCGCGGGACCGCGATCGCCGCCGCCGAGCTGGGCTACATGGCGGGTGCCGACCGCATCGAGGGCTGCCTGTTCGGCAACGGCGAGCGCACCGGCAACGTCGACCTGGTCACGCTCGCGATGAACCTCTTCAGCCAAGGCATCGACCCCCAGATCGACCTGTCTGACATCGACGGGATCCGTCGCACCGTCGAGTACTGCAACCAGCTCGACGTGCACCCGCGACACCCCTGGGGCGGCGACCTGGTCTTCACGGCGTTCTCCGGCTCGCATCAGGACGCGATCAAGAAGGGCCTCGAGGCGATGGAGGCCAAGGCCGAGCGCCAGGGCGTGGGCGTCGACGACCTGGTGTGGGCGGTCCCGTACCTGCCCATCGACCCCAAGGACGTGGGCCGGTCCTACGAGGCCGTGATCCGGGTCAACTCCCAGTCCGGCAAGGGCGGCGTCGCGTACCTGCTCAAGACGGAGCGCAACCTCGACCTTCCGCGCCGGCTCCAGATCGAGTTCTCGCGCGTGGTTCAGCGCGAGGCCGATGCGACCGGCGCCGAGATGACCGCGGAGCGGCTGTGGCAGATCTTCGAGGACGAGTACCTGCCGGCACCCGATCCGGAGCGCAAGTGGGGCAGGTTCTCCCTGGTAGGCACCCGCGCCACATCATCCGATGTGGGCCCGGACACGCTCGCCGCGGACATCTCTGACGCGGGCGTGGCGGTGACGGTCGAGGGGTCCGGCAACGGGCCGGTGGCGGCCTTCGTCGCCGCGCTCGGCACGCGTGGCGTCCGGGTGGACGTGCTCGACTACCACGAGCACGCCATGACCGGGGGCGGCGACGCGACGGCCGCGGCCTACGTCGAGTGCCAGATCGGCGACGAGATCTTCTGGGGAGTGGGCATCGATCCGTCGATCACCACGGCCACGCTCAAGGCGATCATCTCGGCCGTCAACCGCGAGGGTCGATGAGGCTCCGTGCCTCGCTCGCGCTGGGAGGGATCCTCGCGTCGGCGGTGCTGCTGACCGCCTGCACGTCGATACCCGAGGTCGACCTGCCGGACCTGGCTGCGCTGGGGCTCGATCCGGTGAGCTGCGAGGACACAGTCCAGATGGCGGGCATCGCCGCGGAGGGCGCCGAGTCCCAGCTCGAGTGCTGGGCGGGCTCGCCCGAGTCCGGCTACATCGTCACCGCCGAGTCGATCCTCGCGCTGCTGGTGGACTCGACCGGCGGCGACGACGTGTCCGAGGCCTTGTGCTGGGAGGACACCCTCACCGACACGGAGGGCAGCGCCTGCCGCGCGGTCCTGGTGGGCAGCACCGAGGATGGCGCGGTGGTGTCCGCGGTGGTAGCGCTCGAGGACCCGTCGGCCGTGACCGGCGACCTGGGCGACGCTCCGTCGGACGATGAGGTCGCGGCCGCGATCTCCGGCGCTGACATCGAAGTATTGGTGTTCAGCGAGCCCGCGCGGCTCGAGACCCAGCAGTAGCGCCGGTCCCCGAGCGCGCGAATCGCCCCCGCCGCGGGCATCGGGACGATGCGCGACGGGGGCGACCGGGTCGCCGCAGGCTCAGGCCGCGACGGTGGCTCGCGCCTGGCCGGGGAGGGCCGCCACGGCGCGCGGAGCGCGCGCGAGGAGCCAGCCGGTGAACCAGAGCTCGGCGACGATCGAGGGGATGGCCACCATCGCGAGGAAGGCATCCGCGTAGGACGCGTAGTCCGCCATCAGCAGGTGCGCGAAGGTGTCGACGATGTACGCGACGCCGGCGACGCCCAGCACGATGCCCAGCGCACGGGGGGCGAGGCGGGACGCGACCAGGATGCGTCCGATCGCGATGAGGTGGAGTCCGAAGGCGGCCAGCGCGATCAGCCATGCGACGTCGAACGCCTCCATCGCGAGTCCGGTCCACGCCTCCCTCTGCCCGTCGTCGAGACCGCTCAGGGTGTCGCCACCGGTCGCGAGCGTCAGCGCGAGAACCATGAACGTGATGGCCGGGAGGAAGGCGATGGTGTACGCGAGACGGAACCAAGCCGCGAGCAGCGACCGGCGCTCGCCCGTCGCGCGGAGCGTGACGTGGAGCGCCCAAGCGATGGCGATGTCGATCAGCGCGATCGCCACGAAGGCGCCGATCCCGAAGCGGAAGATCGTCTCGTTCTCGGCGATGTTGCTCATGGTCGCGGCGGCGTCGTCCGGCACCACCAGGCGGTTGCGGACGGCGAAGTTGGCGCCGATGGCCAGCACGACGATCGCGATGTAGCCGAGGCCGGCCCAGCGGGCGGCGGCGGCGGGCGTGAGGGCGTTGCGGTTCATGATGGGGTCTCCTGTCGAGCCGTGGGTCAGCGGTCGCCGCGGACCGTGATCGCGGCCTTCCCGGCGATGCGGCCGGCGGCGAGGTCGGTGATCGCCTGCGCGGCGTCCTCGAGCGGGTAGGTGCGGGTGAGCGCGGGCCGGACGTCGCCGGCGACGATGTGCGCGGTCAGTCGCTCCAGGGCGTCCAGGGTGGTGGTCGACAGGATGCCGACGAGGTTCTGGCGGGTGAAGCGGTTCAGCAGGCCCGCGGCGAGTGACCGGCCGGCGCCGCCGGCGATGATTCCGCCGCCCTCGCCGCCGACGATGACCAGCGTCCCGGTGGGTGCGAGGATCCGGCGCAGCTTCCGCAGCGGCGTGAGGCCGCCCGCGACGATGATCACGTCGTACGGTGTCGACTCCTCGGTGACATCGGCGGTGGCGTGGTCCACCACGCGCTCCGCGCCCAGCGAGAGGACCAGCTCCGACTTCGCGGCGCTCGCGACTCCCACGACCGTGGCGCCCGCGGCGTGAGCGAGCTGAACGGCGTAGGAGCCCACGCCGCCCGAGGCGCCGAAGACGAGCACGCGGTCGCCTGCGCTCACCTTCGCCACATCCTCGACCGCGCGCATCGCGGCGATGCCCGAGATGGCGGTCGCGGCGGCCTCGGCGAAGCTGAGGGCCTTGGGGCTGGCGACCAGCTGGTCCTCGGACGCGAGCGCGAACTCGGCGTAGGCGCCCACGGCGTTGCCCAGCACGGTGTCGCCCGCGGCGAAGCGAGTCACGCCCGCGCCGATGCCCACGACCACGCCGGCGACGTCCGAGCCCTGGATGGGCTGACGCGGACGGCGCAGGCCGAAGCCGAAGGCGCGCACGGCGAGCGGGCGGCCCGTCGCGAGGTGCCAGACACCGCGGTCGACGCCCGCGGCGCGGACCTCGAGCAGCACCTGGCCGGGGCCGGGGGTGGGGACGGGGACGTCCTCGACGCGCATGGCGTCGGGCTCGGCGTAGGTCCGTTGGACGGCGGCGCGCATGGTGGCGACGCTCTCGGTGGTGGACGGGGCCGCGCTCGCGGCGGCGGCGATGGTGGCGGCCGAGGCTGCTGCTGCGGCCTGGGCGGTGGTGCTGGCGGTCATGGTGTTTCCTCCCCTGTTGTGTTGCTTTCGTACTTAGTACGACTGCTACGATGAACCGTAGACGTACTTAGTACGACTGTCAAGCGCTGAGAGGCGAGAACGGTGGAGAAACATGTCTGACCAGGAGGGACGCAGGCCCAAGCTTTCACGCCAGCGGGTCATCGAGGCCGCGCTGGAGCTTGCCGACCGCGACGGGATCGAGGCGCTCACGATTCGCGCGCTCGCGGACCGCCTGGGAACGCGGCCGATGTCGATCTACCATTACGTCGACGGCAAGGACGCGGTGCTCGACGGCTTGGTCGAGCATGTCTTCGCCGAGATGGAGGCGCCCGCCGCAGACCTCGACTGGCGCGAGGCGATCCGCAGGCGATGCCACTCGGCGCGTGCGGTGCTGGTGCGTCATCCCTGGTCCGTGCCGCTGCTCGAGTCGAGGAGGTCGCCGGGGCCCGAGCTGCTCCGGCATCACGAGGCGATGCTGGCCGCGCTCGCACGCGGAGGGCTGCCGCTGCCGCTGATGGCGCACGCGTACGCGGTCCTCGACAGCTTCGTCTACGGGTTCGCCATCGAGGAGGCGAGCCTCCCGGCGCAGGGAGGGGAGGGGATGGCGGAGGTGGCCCAGGAGATCGCCGCCGCATTCCAGTCGGGCGAGTATCCCCACCTGGTGCGCCTGACGTCCGAGCACGTCATGCGGCCCGGCTACTCCTTTGGTGCGTCGTTCGAGGTGGGCCTCGAGATGTTGCTGGCGGGGTTTGCGGCGGCCGCGTCCTCCCCAGAATGGGCCAACCCGCCGGAGGTCGCCGTCCCGGGCTGACGGCCCGCGAGAGGGAGAATGGTCCGGTGCCCCTGTACCGCGACGACGCCATCGTGCTGCGCACCCACAAGTTGGGCGAGGCGGACCGCATCATCACCATGCTCACGCGCCACCACGGGAAGGTGCGCGCGGTGGCCAAGGGTGTACGCCGTACCTCGAGCCGGCTCGGCTCGCGGGTCGAGCCGTTCATGCTGATCGACGTGCAGCTCTACGAGGGGCGCAACCTCGACGTGGTCAGCCAGGTCGAGACCCGCGAGCCCTACGCGCGTCACCTCGCCGGTGACTATGGGCTCTTCACCGCCGCGACCGCGATGGTGGAGACCGCCGACAAGCTGGTGGATCATGAGAAGGAGCCGGCGCCGCAGCAGTACCGACTGCTCCACGGCGCGCTCGGCTCGCTCAGTCGGCGCGACCACGAACCCGGCATGCTGCTCGATTCCTTCCTGCTGCGGTCGCTCGCGATCGCCGGATATGCGCCCAGCTTCGACGACTGTGCCTCGTGCGGGCGGCCCGGGCCGCATCGTGCCTTCGCCGTCGGGGGCGGCGGAGCGGTGTGCGAGGACTGCCGCCCGTCGGGCTCCGCGGCGCCCGCGGCGGAGACGATGCGCCTGCTGGCCGCCCTGCTGGAGGGGGACTGGGGCGTCGCCGACGCGTCGCTGCCCCGGCATCGTCGCGAGGCCGCCGGGCTCACCGCCGCCTACTCGCAGTTCCACCTCGAACGCAAGATCCGCAGCCTGCCACTGGTCGACAGGGATGCCGCCGGCTGAGCGGCCCGCTAGGGTCGAGCCGTGACCCAGAAGCCTCCCGCGCACCCCTCCGGCGCGACGCCGCCCGACCTGCCGCGTGAGGCCGTGCCGCGCCACGTCGCCGTGGTGATGGATGGCAACGGGCGATGGGCGAAGGAGCGCGGGCTGCCCCGCACGGCCGGTCACGAGCGCGGCGAGGCCGCGCTGCTCGACGTGGTCGCGGGCGCGATCGAGTGCGGGGTGGGCCACATCTCCGCCTACGCGTTCAGCACCGAGAACTGGAAGCGCAGTCCGGAGGAGGTGCGCTTCCTCATGGGCTTCAATCGCGACGTGATCCGCCGGCGCCGCGACGAGATGCACGAGTGGGGCGTGCGGGTGCGCTGGGCCGGCCGGCGCCCACGCCTGTGGAAGTCCGTGATCACGGAGCTGGAGCGGGCGGAGGAGCTGACCCGGGACAACACCGTGCTCACGCTGACCATGTGCGTGAACTACGGAGGACGCGCCGAGATCGCCGACGCCGCGCGAGCCATCGCGCTCCGCGTCGCCGCGGGCGAGATCGACCCCGCGAAGGTCGACGAGCGCATGCTGGCCCGATACCTCGACGAGCCGGATATGCCCGACGTGGACCTGTTCTGGCGCTCCAGCGGCGAGCAGCGCAGTTCGAACTTCCTGCCGTGGCAGGCCGCATACGCGGAGTACGTCTTCAGCGACGTGCTCTGGCCCGAGGTGAACCGCACGCACCTGTGGGCCGCCGTCGACGAGTACGCGCGGCGCAATCGAAGGTTCGGCGCCGCCTAAGACGCGTAGGGCGACGAGGCGTCGGCGGGCTCGGCCGGCCGGCGGCGACGCCTCCACCGGTTGAGGAGGAACACGACGCCCACGAGCGCCACGAGGGCGGCGGCCAGCAGCCACGGTGAGCGCAGCCACGCCTCCCACAGCGACAGCCCGATCGCCGTGTACACCGTGGCCCATGCCAGGCAGCCGGGAATCATCGCGAGCGTGTAAAGGTCCCAGCGCATGCGCGTGTAGCCCGCGGTGGCGTTGACCATCGTCTGGAAGCCGATCGTCAGGAACGACACCGGGATGCCCAGGTAGCCCCACTTCTCCAGGAACTCACGCGCGCGCTCCATGCCCGGGCCGGAGAACCGCCGCGCAAGCCGCGCTCGCGAGCCCTCGTGAGCCTCGGCGCGGTCGGCCATCGCATCGGCCCCCGTGCGCGCCCATCGCGCCACCCAGTACGTGGCCTGCGTGCGCACGAACACCACGCCGCACAGGAAGGCGAAGAGCCCCCACCACGGCCCGTCGGACACGAAGCCCGGGACGCCCGCCATCAGCGCTCGCCGCGGGCCGCGCAGTCGGGGCAGACGCCGGTGAGCTCGATCGTGTGCTGGATGTCCGCGTAACCGTGGTCCCTCACCAGGCCGGCCACGAAGTCCTCGAAGAACGGCACCGCGATCTCGACGGCGCGGCCGCAGACGCGGCACCGGAGGTGGTGGTGGTGCTCCTCGCGCGCCTGGCACCGTCGGTAGAGCATCTCGCCGCCGTCGTTCACGACGGCGTCGACGTCCCCGGTCTCGACCAGGGCCTGGAGCGCACGGTAGACGGTCGCGAGGCCCACACTCGATCCATCGGCCCGCAGGCGCTCGTGCCAGGCCTGCGCCGAGCGGAACTCGCCTTCCTCGAGCGCGGCCAGGATCGCCGTGCGCTGCTTGGTCTTACGGGTGGCCGTCATCGGCGTGCTCCCCTTGATCGTCTGAGCGAGGCCATCGCGCTCACCGCGATGTACGCGGCCACCCCGAGCACCACGATCAGCGCTCCCGGCTGCAGGTCGTAGTACAACGTGATCGAGATTCCCGCGACGGTGATCGCACCGCCGACCGCCATGGCGATGAGCATGGTGCGATTGAACGAGTGAGTGGTGAGCTGAGCGATGGCGACGGGCAGGATCATCAGCGCCGAGACGAGCAGCACGCCCACCACCCGCATGGCGACGGTGATGGTGACGGCGGCGAGGATCGCGACCACGATGTTGAGCATGCCCACGGGCAGGCCGGTCGAGCGGGCGAACTCCTGGTCGTGGGTGACCGCGAACAGCGAGCGGCGCAGCCCGATTCCGACGCCGATGATGAGGGCCGCCAATGCCACCGTGAGCCAGACGTCGGTCCACGAGACGGTGGAGATCGAGCCGAAGAGATAGCCGAGCAGGTTGGCGTTTGACCCCCCGGCCGCGCCGATCAGCAGCACGCCGGTGGCGATGCCTCCATAGAACAGGATCGCCATGCCCACGTCCGCGGCGGAGCCGTGCGATCGCATGCGTTCGACGATCACCGCGCCGCCGATGGCGAAGATCACGGCGCCGGGGATGGCGAGCGCGTCGCGCTCGGCGAGCCCCGCGGCCGAGCCGGCGAGCCAGCCGGCGGCGACGCCCGCCAGCGCGACGTGGCCGATGCCGTCGCCCATGAGGGCCATGCGCCGCTGCACCAGGTAGGTGCCGACGATGGGTGCCGTGACGCCGACGAGCAGGCCGACCAGCAGCATCCGCTGCACCAGGGGGTCCGTGAGGATCATGTAGGCACCCCCATGTCGATCGGGCCGGCCGTGGGTGCGGGGGGATCCTCGTGTGCGTGGAGGTGGTCGTGCCCCGGCAGCGCGTGCGTGCCGAGTGCGGCGGGCGGCTCGCCCACGTGCGTCACGTAGCCGTCCTCGAGCACCACGGCACGGTCGATGAGGGGCGCCAAGGCTCCGAGCTCGTGGAGCACGATGACGATCGCGCCTCCGCGGGCCTTGCGCTCCTCGAGCGCATGCGCCAGCGCCTCCTGTGACGGGACGTCCACGCCGGACATGGGCTCGTCCAGGATCAGCAGGTCGGGATCGCGCACGAGCGCCCGCGCGATCAGCACCCGCTGCTGCTGACCTCCGGAGAGGGTGGCCACGTTGCGGTGCGCCAGCCACCCGATACCCAGATCGGACAGGGCGGCGACGGCGCGCTGCTTCGCGCGTCGGGGCGCGAGCAGCCGGCCACGCCCGAGCAGTCCGGACACCACCACCTCGCGCGCGTCGGCCGCCACGCCCGCTGCCGCCGTCACGCGCTGGGGGACGTAGCCGATCCGGTCGTAGGCGGCCGCGTCGCGCTCGCCGCCGAACACCCGGATCTCTCCCGCCGACGTGGGCAGGGCGCCCACCAGGGCCCGTACGAGCGTCGACTTGCCGGACCCGTTGCCACCCATGACGGCAACCGCCTCGCCGGCGCGGACCGTAAGGCCCACTCCGTGGAGGATCTCGTTGCCGCCGAGCACGACGCGGACACCGCTGGCGACCAGCGGAGTCCGGGTGTCGGGAGCATCAGCCACAGGCGAGGGCGCTCCTGATCTGGTCGAGGTTGCGATTCATCACCGCAGCGTAGTCGTCGTCGCCGGTCACGGTCTCGATCGGGCTGAGCACCGCGGTGGCGACTCCGACGTCGCTGGCGAGGGCGTCGGCGACGCGTGCGGAGACCTCGTTCTCGGTGAAGATGACGGTCGCGCCGGATTCCGCAACCAGCTGCTTGATCTCGAGGAGCCGGGCGGGGGAGGGCTCGGCGTCCGGGTTGATCCCGGCGAATCCCTCCTGATGGATCCCGTAGCGCTCCGTGAGGTACCCGAACGCCTCGTGCGCCACGAAGATCGTGTCCCGCTCGCAGCTCGCGAGGCCGGCGGCGTAGGCCTCATCGATGCCGGTCAGTGTCTGTTCCAGGGCGGCGGCGTTGGCGGCATAGTCCGCGGCGCGGTCGGGGTCGATCACGCCCAGCCGGTCCGCGACCTGCCGGCCGTACTCGGCCAGCAGCGTCGGGTCGAGCCAGAAGTGCGGGTCGTTCTCGCCGTGGTCGTGACCGTCGTCCGCGGCCTCGCCGGCTCCACCGTGCTCGTCGACGATCGCGTGGGCGTCGAGGGTCTCCACGCCGGTGCTCGACACCGCGTCGTCCACGGCCGGCTGGAACTCGGACAGGTAGAGCAGCAGGTCCGCACCCTGGACGTCCCGCACCGCCGAGGGGGAGAGCTCGAGATCGTGGGCCTCGAGGCCGGGCTGCGCGAGAGCGATCACGGTGGCCTCGCCGCCCGCCACGGCGCGTGCGACATACTCAAGGGGATAGAAGGCCGCCGCGACCGTGGGGCCTTCCGCCCCGGCCGAGCCGTCGGCCGCAGAGCCTCCGGGCGCGCACGCCGCGAGGGAGAGGGCCGCCGCCGTGGCCGCGGCGGTGGCGATAAGGCTCTGTCGCATGCGACCATCATAACGGTACTGATAATCATTGTCGATAAGGACCAAGGTCCCAGGTCCCGACCCCGGCAGCCGCGACCGGCGCATCGTCCCCTCACACCGCCCGGCTAGACTGTTCCGAGCATTCCCGACCCCTCCACAAGGAGCTCTACGTGGCCGACACCAGCCGTCTCGACAACGTCATCTCGCTCGCAAAGCGCCGTGGCTTCGTGTTCCCGTGCGGCGAGATCTACGGAGGCACGCGGTCCGCGTGGGACTACGGGCCGCTGGGCGTCGAGCTCAAGGAGAACATCAAGCGCCAGTGGTGGCGCGCCATGGTGACCAGCCGGGACGACATCGTGGGCCTGGACTCGTCGGTGATCCTGCCGCCGCAGGTGTGGGAGGCGTCGGGACACATCAAGGCGTTCGTGGACCCGCTGGTCGAGTGCCTCAGCTGTCACAAGCGCTACCGCGAGGATCACCTGCTCGAGGAGTTCGAGGAGAAGAAGGGCCGCGCGCCCGAGGGCGGGCTCGCCGAGGTCGCCTGCGTGAATTGCGGCGCTCGCGGCCAGTGGACCGATCCCAAGATGTTCAACGGGCTGTTGCGCACGTACCTGGGAGCCGCCTCCGACGATTCCGGACTGCACTACCTGCGCCCCGAGACCGCACAGGGCATCTTCGTCAACTTCGAGAACGTGATGCGGGCCTCGCGGCAGAAGCCGCCGTTCGGCATCGCCCAGGTGGGCAAGAGCTTCCGCAACGAGATCACGCCGGGCAACTTCATCTTCCGCACCCGCGAGTTCGAGCAGATGGAGATGGAGTTCTTCGTGGTGCCCGGCACGGACGAGGAGTGGCACCAGACCTGGATCGACACCCGGATGGCCTGGTACACGGGCCTGGGGATCTCGGCGGACAACCTGCGGCTGTTCGAGCACCCGCAGGAGAAGCTGTCCCACTACTCGAAGCGCACGGTCGATGTGGAGTACCGCTTCGGCTTCCAGGGCTCGGAGTGGGGGGAGCTCGAGGGCATCGCGAACCGCACCGACTTCGACCTGAGGACGCATTCGGAGCATTCGGGCAAGGACCTCAGCTACCTGGACCCGGCCACGAACGAGCGCTTCATCCCCTACGTGATCGAGCCCGCGGCCGGACTTTCGCGCTCGCTCATGGCCTTCCTGGTCGAGTCCTACACCGAGGAGGAGGTCGCCACCGCCAAGGGCGGCACGGAGACCCGCACCATCCTGCGGCTCGACCATCGGCTCGCGCCCGTCAAGGCGGCCGTCCTGCCGCTGTCGAAGTCGGCGGACCTGGTGCCCACCGCGGAGAGGCTCGCCACCGAGCTGCGCGGCGCGTGGAACATCGACGTCGACGTGACCCAGTCCATCGGCAAGCGGTATCGCCGCCAGGACGAGGTGGGCACGCCGTACTGCATCACCGTCGACTTCGACACGCTCGACGATCAGGCAGTCACCGTGCGCGATCGCGACACCATGCAGCAAGAGCGGGTCTCGCTGTCTCAGGTGCAGGGCTACCTGGCGCAGCGCCTCGTGGGAGCCTGACCGCGGATTTCCACCGAAATGTCCGTTTTCTCTTGACTTGGCCAAGGTCGCGGCAGCACTCTTGTGGTGGCGGGCATTCGAGGACGTGAAAGCGTCCTCCGGGGGGCTAGGTTGAGTGTCACCGTCCCCTCCATGCACGTTGCGGCTGCGCGATGCTTCGCTGCGCCGTAGCGCCTCGCGCCCGGGCTTTCCCTCAGCGGCCCGGGCGTGAGTGCGCCCTCGTGCGGTCGCCCGGCGGGGCCCCGCCCGATCGGGGGTCGTCGAGCGGGTGTCTGCGCCTGAGACAATGGACGCCATGACCACCGCGACCCGCATCCTGCCGCCGCTGCGGATCGGTCCCCTCGAGGTCGACACCCCCGTGGTGCTCGCGCCGATGGCCGGCATCACCAACGCCGCGTTCCGGCGCCTGTGCCGCGAGCACGGCGGTGGTCTCTACGTCGCCGAGATGGTCACGTCGCGCGCTCTCGTCGAACGCACCCCCGAGTCGATGCGCATCATCGCGCACGACCCGGACGAGACCCCGCGTTCCGTACAGGTCTACGGGGTCGATCCGGCCACCATCGCGGCCGCCGTGCGCATGATCTGCGAGGAGGACCGCGCCGACCACGTCGACATGAACTTCGGCTGTCCCGTGCCCAAGGTGACGCGCAGGGGCGGGGGAGCGGTGCTGCCATGGAAGCGAGACCTGTTCCGTGACATCGTGCGCGCGGCGGTGCGGGAGGCGTCGCGTTTCGACATCCCCGTGACCGTCAAGATGCGCAAGGGCGTCGACGACGACCACCTCACCTACCTCGACGCCGGACTCACGGCCGAGCGCGAGGGCGCCGCGGCCGTCGCGCTGCACGCGCGCACTGCCGCCGACTACTACTCCGGAACGGCTGACTGGGACGCGATCGCGCGGCTCAAGGAGGCGGTGACCACGGTGCCCGTGCTCGGCAACGGCGACATCTGGCAGGCGGAGGACGCGATCCGCATGGTCGAGGCGACCGGGTGCGACGGCGTGGTCGTGGGCCGGGGCTGCATGGGGCGCCCGTGGCTGTTCGCGGACCTGCAGGCGGCCTTCGAGGCGCGGCCCGAGCGCACCCGCCCCGGACTGCGCATGGTCGCCGAGACCATCTACCGCCACGGTGAGCTCATGGTGGGCCACTTCGGCGACGACGAGGGCAAGGCCATGCGCGAGATCCGCAAGCATGTCGCCTGGTACTTCAAGGGTTATCCGGTGGGCGGCGACGTCCGGCGGGCGCTCGCGCTGGTCGACACCCTGGAGCAGCTGCGCGCACTGCTGGACTCGCTCGACCTCGACTCGCCGTACCCCGGGGAGGCCGCCGAGGGCGCCCGGGGTCGCCAGGGCTCGCCCAAGACGCCATCGTGCCCCGACGGCTGGCTCGACTCCCAGGACATCACCCCGGACCTCGAGTTGCGCCTGCGCGAGGCGGAACTCAGCGTCTCGGGGGGCTGACGGCGGCGGCGCGCCCTCAGCCGCGCCCGCACGCCAGGTGCACCTGGACCAGCCCGCCCCCGTACCGCGCCACCCGCTCCACGGTCAGGTCCGCCGCGTGCGGCATGCCGGCGAACAGGGGCACCCCGCTGCCCAACACCGTGGGCACGACGGTGACGATGAGGTGTTCGAGCGCGCCCCCGGCGAGCGCGGTGCGCACCATCGTCCCGCCGTCGACGTAGACGTCGCGATCGCCGGCGAGCTCACGTGCCCGCGCCACCAACTCCGCGATGGACCCGCCCGCGCCGATCACGCCCTCGCGTGCGTCGCGAAGCCCCCGGTGTGTCGCGACCACCATCGGGATGTCGCCGTACGGCCAGTCGTCGAACCCCGCCACAACGTCGTAGGTGCGGCGGCCCATGAGGATGCAGCCCACCCCGGCGAGGAAGTCGCCGAATTCCATCCCCTGCGACGGCGACGCCGCCCACGCGCCGGTCGCGAACGGCACGCCGGAGGCCCGCGCCGGCTCGAGCCAGGACAGGTCGTCATCGGCCCCCGCGATGAACCCGTCGAGCGACATCGCGAGGTAGGCGCGCACCATTCCCACCGCCCCACGCTAACGCGCGACCCGGCGCGGCGTCCCGCCGGGGGACGCTCCCGGCCACCGCATCGTCCCCGCTAGAGTCGAGCCGTGAGCGAACTCCCGGACGGCTACACCGCGGCAGACGTCCAGCGCTACGTGCAGGAGTCGCCCAAGCAGGCCTACCGGACGCCGTTCGAGCGCGACCGCGCGCGGATCGTCCACTCCAGCGCATTGCGCCGGCTGGGCGCGAAGACGCAGATCCTCGGGGCGGGCACAGGGGACTTCGTGCGCACCCGGCTCACCCACACGCTCGAGGTGGCGCAGGTGGGCCGCACGCTGGCCAAGATCCTGGGCTGCGACCCCGACGTGGTCGACGCGGCGTGCCTGGCGCACGATCTGGGCCACCCGCCGTTCGGCCACAACGGGGAGAGGGCGCTCGACGAGGTGTCCCGGGACATCGGCGGCTTCGAGGGCAACGCGCAGACCCTGCGGCTGCTCGTGCGGCTCGAGCCCAAGTCCTTCGATCCGGCGACCGGCGCCAGCGTGGGGCTGAACTTGACGCGCGCCGTGCTGGACGCCTCCTGCAAGTACCCGTGGCGGGAGAACGCGACCCCGACCCGGCCGGACGGCACCCCCACCCGCAAGTTCGGGGTGTACGAGGACGATCTCGACGCGTTCCGGTGGCTGCGCGAGGGCGCGATCGCCCGTCAGCAGAGCTTCGAGGCCCAAGTCATGGACCTGGCCGACGACATCGCCTACTCGGTGCACGACGTCGAGGACTCGGTGGTGCACCGCACCGTGTCGCTGGGCGTGCTGCACGATCCGGGACGCGCGCGCGCCATCGCCGCCCACTCGCGGGACTGGTACGGGCGGGGTGAGCCGGACGCCCTGCTCGCCGCGCTCGACCGCCTCCGCGCGGATCCGTCCTGGATTGACGACTACGACGGGTCGCACCGCGCGCTCGCCGCGCTCAAGGGCATGACCAGCCAGATCATCGGCCGGTTCGTCGGCTCCGTCGCCCGCGCGACGCGCGCCGAGTACGGCGACGGCGCCCTCACGCGCCACCACGCCCAGCTGGTGATCCCGCAGGAGACCGCTGACGAGATCCTCATGCTCAAGGGCATCGCGGTGCACTTCCTCATGGCGCCGCGCGAGCGCAAGCCCGCCTACCGGCAGCAGCGCGAGCGCCTGGCGGACCTGGTGGGCGCGCTGGTCGAGCGCGGCGACCAGGCCCTCGAGCCGCACTTCGCGGCGATGCACCGAGAGGCGGCGGACGATGCGGCGCGCAAGCGGGTGGTGCTCGACCAGGTCGCGTCGCTCACCGACAAGTCGGCGTACGACTGGCACCACCGCTACGTCGCGCGCCGGCGTCCCGCGTCAGGTTAGGGCCTCGCTCAGCGCTGCCGGGCGGCACGCGCGAGCATGCGGTGCTCGGCGACCAGCACGAGCACCACGACGAGGACTCCTGCCGCGAACGCAAGAAGTGGCGCCGCCAGGTCGCCCGTGGGGGCCAGGCGGTTGCCGTCCTCGTCCTGCC
>NZ_JAHEBP010000152.1 GCF_024642165.1 Demequina sp. | reverse complement strand
GTGGCCCGGCGAGCGAGCAGCAGGTCCGGCATGACCGTCCCGGCGGCAGCGCACGCGACGGCGACCAGGACCACCAGCACCGGGCCCGCGCCGCGCCATGCGCCCAGGACGAGGCCGAGCACCAACCCGGCCGCCAGCCCGGCCGCGCCGCCGGCCACCTCGTGGAGGCGATGGCGCGCGACGGTGGCATCCGACCCTGCCCGCGCGAGGCGCCGCTCGATGTCCTCGGCCGGCCGGCCCCAGCGCTGCGCGAGGCGGGAGACATCCGCGACCAGCGGCGCGGCAAGACGGCCCAGCACCGATGCGGGGGGAACGGTGCGAGCAACACCGAGGCGGAGGCGCGGTCCAATCCGCCGCTCGAGCGAGAAGCGACGCGCGTCCGCCCACGACCCGAGCAGAGCGAGCCCGGCGGCGAGCGTGAAGCACACAAGGACGGTCATCGCATCACGCGTTCCTCGATCGGCAGGCGCCCCAGGGCGCGCATCAGTCGGTACGCCCCGAGGCTGGCGGCGGCGCCCCCGAGCAGTACCGCGACGCCGGCGCCCGTATCGAAGGCGGCGAGGCCGGCCGGGCGCGTCGCGAGCAGCGCGAGCAGCACCCACGGCGCGGCCACGGCGAGCCGTGCCGCGTTGACCGTCCAGCTTTGGCGAGCCTCGAGCTCACCGCGCACCCGCGCATCGTCCCGCAGGAATCGGGCGAGCGACCTGAGGACCCGTCCCACCTCGGTGCCGCCCACGTCTCTCGCGGTGCGCACGGCCTCGACCAGGCGATCCGCCACGGGATCGGCGAGCCGAGCCTTCAGCGCGTCGAGACACGGGTCGAAACGTCCGGTCACGCGATAGTCCTCGGCGAAGGCGGCGAACGCGGGTCGAAGCTCCTCGGGGCCACGTTCGCCGAGGCTGCCGAGCGCCTCGGGAAGCGCCAGGCCGGCGCGGATCCCCGACGCGAGCGTCTCCGCGGCGTCGGGCCATGCGGCACGCAGCCGCGCCCGTCGTCGCCGTGCGCGCGCCGCGATCACGCCGAACGGCGCGTAGGCCGCGGCCGCCCCCATGCACGCGGCGACGGCCAGCGATCCCGTCACCGACCACACCAGACCGGCGCTCGCGAGGGCGATCCCAGCCGCCGCGGCGACGAACCCCGCGAGGCTCACGCCCTCGACGCCAGCCTGTACCAGGCGGTCGTCGAAACGAACGGCCGCGGCGAACCGCGAACGGCGCACGCGCGGAACCTCCCAGCACGAGAGCCACGCGAGCAGCAACCCGAGACCCAGCACGAGACCCACGACCACATCCATGTCAGGCCACCAGCAGCTCAGCGAGCTCGAGGCCGCGGCCGGCGAAGCGATCGGGATGCGGCGGGAACCCGCTGCCTCGCGTCAGCACACCGTCACGACGGACGTAGATCTCCGAGAGCTCGATGACACCCGACTCGACGCGGCCGGAGACGCCGACGATCTCGCGCACCCGCCGCACGCCATCCCGGCCAAGATCGAGGTGCACCACCAAGTCGATCGCGGAGGCCACCGCGGGCACCACGAACCGGTCCGACACGTTGTCGCCCGCGAGCAGCGGGAGGGTGCACATCTTGGCGAGCGCGTCCCGGGCCGAGTTGGCGTGGATCGTGCACATCCCCGGCAGGCCCGCATTGAGCGCAATCAGCAGGTCGAGCGCCTCCTCGCCCCGGACCTCTCCCACGACGATGCGATCCGGCCGCATCCGCAGCGCCTCCTTGACGAGCCTCCGCAGGGAGATCTCGCCGGTGCCTTCGAGCGACGCCTGGCGGCATTGCAGCGCGACCACATCGCGCAGGCTGAGGGCGAGCTCGAACACCTCCTCGCAGGTGATGACCCTCTCGCGAGGAGGAACGGCGCCCGCAAGCGCACCGAGCGTGGTGGTCTTTCCGGCCTGCGTGCCGCCAGAGACGAGCACCGTCAGGCCCGCGCCCACCGCAGCGTCCAGGAACCGGCCGGCGGCAGGCGTGAGCGTGCCGAGCGCCACGAGGTCGTCCACGTCGGTGGCACGCGCGATGTACTTGCGGATGTTCACGGCCCAGTGACGGCGGGTGACGTCGGGGATCGCCACGTGGAGGCGCTCGCCACCCGGGAGGGCCGCGTCGACGAACGGGGAACTGAGATCCAACCGGCGCCCGGCCAGGGCGAGCATGCGATCCACAAGCGCCCTCACCGACTCCGCCGTGAGCAGCACGTTGGTGAGCTCGCTCGCGCCGTGGCGTGCGACGTAGACCTCGTGCGGCGCGTTGATCCAAATCTCCTCGACTTCAGGATCGTCGAGCAGCGGCTGTAGCGGGCCAAGCCCGGCGACCGAGTCGACCACCGTGCGCGCGAGCGCCTCGCGGTCCATGACCGGCGCGCCGCCACCCAGCAGCGCGGTCTCGTCCCATTCGTCGATCGCGGTGGCGACCAGCGCGCGCACCTTCCCGGACTCGCGGATCGGATCGATGCCGCCGTCTCGGATACGGGCGCGCACCGATTCTTCGATGCGCGCCTGCGCGTCTGCCCCCATGGGGGCGACAGTAAACCCAAAAGGGACAATCCGGACAGCCCCCTGTGGAGGGGGCACCGTGGGGTCCGCCGCGCGCAGCCCTAAGCGGGTGGTGGCTTCCGGAACAGCTCGAGACCCTTCGCGAGCCACGAGGCGCCGAAGGCGAGCACGCTGACGGTCTCGCCGATCAGGATCGACCAGTCCGCCAGCACGCCGGTGAGCTGGGACACCACGATGAACACCACCGCGATCACGATCGCCGCCGCGCAGCCGTAGTGGAGCCGCCACTCGCCGCTCGCCTGCAGCTGTCCCGGGTCGCCGGACCGGCGCCCCGCCCACCCGAATCGGAAGGAGATCGCGGCGAGAGCCAGGATGAAGATCACCGCCGCCGCATAATGGGCGCCCACCCGCAGCGCCGGGTCATCCGCCACGGACGGGTCATCGGTGGGGAAGAACGCCACCACCAGCACCGCGAACCCCGCGACGTAGCTCGCGTAGTTGTCGAAGTTGCGCTCGGCGACCATGTAGAACACCAGGAACACGCCCACCGCGACCAGCGACCCCACGAACGCGTCGCGCATGCCCGTGTAGTAGTAGCCGCTGATCGACGGCTGCACCCCGGCGCCCGCCAGCAGGTTCCCCCCCACGAGCGCGAACGGCAGCGCGATCCCCACCACTCCGATGAAGAACCTCAGCCGCAGGTACGAGCGCAGATACCGCTGCCCCCACACGTTCGACGGCGCGGGGCGCGGGGGCGTGCGCATCACGTCGCTGTCGAGCGTCTGCGCCACGCGCGCCTTCACGTCCTCGAGCATCGTCGCCCCCTCCCCCTGCTTCGAACGTAGCCACGGACCGCTCCCGTCACAAGGGTCCACCACACCCGCGCATCGTCCCGTCGCCGTGCCTACGCTGGAGGCATGTGCGGCCGCTACGCGAACTTCCTCACCGAGCAGGAGCTCATCGACGCCTTCGAGATCGCCGTAATCGCGGACGATGCACGGCTCGCCCCCCGCTTCAACATCGCGCCCACGCAGGAGACGGCGATCGTGGTGGCGCGCAAGGAGGAGGGCCGCTCGCTCGAGCTCGCGCGCTGGGGCTTGGTGCCGTCCTGGGCCAAGGACCCGAGCATCGGCTCGCGAATGTTCAACGCCCGCTCGGAGACCATCGCGGAGAAGCCCTCGTTCCGCTCGGCGTTCGTGAAGCGCCGCTGCGTGGTGCCGGCGAGCGGCTACTTCGAATGGAAGACGGACGATGCGGGCAAGACGCCGTACTTCATCCACACCCAGGACGGGTCGCCGCTGGCATTCGCCGGGCTCTTCGAGTTCTGGCGGGACAAGGCGCTGGGCGACGATGCACCGTGGATGGCGTCGTGCTCCATCGTCACCGCCGCGTCGCGTGGCGAGATGCGGGACATCCACGACCGGCAGCCCGTGATGCTGGTGCCCGAGGAGGTGGACGTGTGGCTGGACCACGATGCGAGCAAGGACGACCTGTTGGCCGCCATCGCGGCGCCCGCGC
>NZ_JAHEBP010000047.1 GCF_024642165.1 Demequina sp. | reverse complement strand
TGCGCTCGCCGATCTTGAACGGCGTGGTGGGCGTGGTGGGAGACACGAGGACGTCGCACTGCTCGAACGCCGCATCGAAGTCGCGCTGCACCAGGGTGCGGACCTTCTGCGCCGAGCCGTAATACGCGTCGTAGTAGCCGGCCGACAGCGCGTAGGTGCCCAGGATGATGCGCCGCTTGACCTCGTCGCCGAAGCCCTCGGCACGCGTGGCTGCCATGGTGCGCTCGATGGTGGTCTTCTCGACCCGCAGGCCGAACCGCACCGAGTCGAACTTCGCCAGGTTCGACGAGGCCTCGGAGGGCAAGATCACGTAGTACGCCGCGAGCGCGTACTCGAAGGACGGGCACGAGACCTCGACCACCTCCGCGCCCATGGCGCGCAGCCGGTCGAGCGACTCGGCGAAGCGCTGGGTGACGCCGGCCTGATAGCCGCCGTCCGCGCCCGAGAGTTCCTTCACCACGCCGATGCGCACGCCGGCGAGGTCCTGCGAGGCGCCGGCGAGCGCCGCGTCGACGCAGCCGGGGACGGGCTCATCGAGCGACGTGGCGTCCATCTCGTCGTGACCGCCCATGACCTCGTGGAGCATCGCCGTGTCGAGCACGGTGCGTCCGCACGGGCCCAGCTGGTCGAGCGAGGAGGCCAGCGCGATGGCGCCGAACCGGGAGACGCCGCCGTAGGTGGGCTTGACGCCCACGGTCGCCGTGACCGATGCGGGCTGGCGGATGGAGCCGCCCGTGTCCGAGCCGATGGTGAGGGGCGCCTCGAACGCCGCCAGCGCCGCGGCCGAGCCGCCGCCGGAGCCCCCCGGGATCCGCTCGAGGTCCCAGGGGTTGTGCGTGGGTCCGTAGCCCGAGTGCTCGGTCGAGGAGCCCATCGCGAACTCGTCCATGTTGGTCTTGCCCAGGATGGGCATCCGCGCCTCGCGCACCCGGCGCGTGACGGTCGCGTCGTACGGCGGGATCCAGCCCTCGAGGATGCGCGAGCCCGCCGTGGTGGGCAGGCCCTTGGTCACCAGCACGTCCTTGATGCCGATCGGCACGCCCGCCAGACGCGGAAGCGGGACGCCCGCGGCGCGGTCGGCATCGACGCCGCGCGCCGTCTCGAGCGCGCCCTCGGCGTCGACGTGGAGGAACGCGTGCACCGGCCCGTCGACGGCCGCGATGCGGTCCAGGTGCGCTTGCACCAGCTCGACGGACTTCACCTCGCCGGCGGCGAGCGCCTCGACCATGCGCGCCGCGGTGGCGCGGGTCCAGTCGGTCATGCCTCCTCCCCCAGGATCTGGGGGACGCGGAAGCGTCCGTCCTCCGCCTGGGGGGCGGCGGCGAGGGCATCGGCCTGCGGCAGCGACGGGCGGACCTCATCCGCGCGGTACACGTTGCTCATGGGGATCGGGTGGCTCGTGGCCGGGACGTCCTCGCCGGCGACCTCTGCCACCTTGGCGACGGCGTCGACGATCACGGCAAGTTGCCCCGAGAGACGGTCGAGGTCGGCGTCGGTCATGTCGATGCGGGCGAGCGCGGCCAGGCGCGCCACATCGGATCGTTCGAGGGAAGACATGGTGACGAGTCTAGTGGCCGTGCGGGGCGCCTTCCGGGCTCACGGCTCCCAGCTGTAGCCCAGCAGCCGCACGTGCTCCTGGGCGCACGGCGGGTCCTGTTCGAGGTGCTCCGGGGACACCTTGGTCACCGTGCCATCGGCGTTGTCCTCGACCACCCAGTCGAGGTCCTCGCGCCGGGCGAAGCCCATCCGCTCGTAGAGCCGGTGAGCGGAGTGCATGGTGTCCATGGTGGACAGCACGATGCGCCGCGCGCCCTGCTCGACGGCGCGGTCCATCGCGGCCCGGGTGAGGGTGCGGCCGATGCCGCGGCCGCGCTCCATCGGCGACACGGCAAGCATGCGCAACTCGAACTCGCCGTCCTGGGCGAACTCGATGAAAGGGCTGCCCGGGGGGACCAGCGTGATAGTGCCCACGATCGCGCCGGTGGCCTTCTCGCCGTCGATCATCGCGAGCAGGTCCGCGTGCCGCGCGCGCGCCTCGGCATCGCGCAACTGCGGGACGAAGGGGTGCGCGTTGTCGACCAGTCCGTCCGCGAGGTAGGCGAGGGCCGTCAGTTCGCCGATCTCCTGAAGCCGAGACTTCTCCTCGGGTGTCACCACCCTCACGGCCGTCGTCACTGAGGCCCCTGGCTGGGGTCGATGCGGCGGTCGTAGTGGGGAGTGGACGTCTCCGAGGGGGTGCCCGTGACGGGGTCCGGGTGCTGGCCCGTGGGTCCGCGACCGGGAGGCTCGTCCGGCGGTGCGGGCTTCCTCCGCGCCGTGTTGACGATGACCACGACCACGGTCACAAGAAGGACCAGGCCCGCGACGATGCCGATGATGAGACTTGCGCTGCCGTTCATGATTCCTCCCGAGTCGGTGCTGGGCGGTTCACCTCTAGCCTACCCATGCCGGAGCGGCCCTGCCGGGCCGCGGGCGCCCCGAAGCGGTCTACTCCGCTTGCGCCGCGGGCCCCACCTCGAGGAGCCGCACGAACCCCGCCTCGTCGAGAATGGGGACGCCCAGTTGGTCCGCCTTCGCTGCCTTCGAGCCCGCGTTGGCGCCCACCACCACGTAATCGGTGTTCTTCGACACCGACGCCGCGGCCTTGCCGCCACGAGAGATGATCGCCTCCTTCACCGAGTCGCGCGTGAAGCCCTCGAGCGACCCCGTGGCCACCACCGTGAGGCCCTCGAGGGTGCGCACCACAGACTCATCGCGCTCGTCCTCCATCCGCACCCCGGCGGCCGCCCAACGGTCGACGATCTCCGCGTGCCAGGGCACCTCGAACCACTGGAGCACGGACTCGGCGATCACGGACCCCACGCCGTCGACCGCTGCCAGGTCCTGCTCGCTCGCCGCGCGGATGGCGTCCATCGAACCGAACGCCGTCGCAAGCGCCCGGGACGCCGTGGGCCCCACGTGGCGGATCGACAGCGAGACCACCACCCGCCACAGCGGCTGGCTGCGCGCCCCCGCGAGGTTCTCGAGCAGCTTGAGGCCGTTGGCGGAGACGTCGCCAGCCCTGCGGCCCTCGACCCCCGCCTCGACCTGGCGCCGCGTGAGCTTCTCGTCGACGTCATAGGTGAACAGCGGCACGCGGCGTAGGTCCTCTTCTGAGAGGTCGAACAGCCCCGCCTCGTTCGCCAGCACCCCCGACTCGACCAGCGCGTGCGCCGCCTTCTCCCCCAGCACCTCGACGTCGAGCGCGCCGCGCGAGCCGATGAACGCGATCCGGTCCACGATCTGCGCGGGGCAGCGCTCGGAGTTCGGGCACCGCAGGTCCTTGTCGCCCTCCTTCTGCTCCGCCAGCGGCGTGCCGCAGGACGGACACTCACCGGGCATCGTCCACGCGCGCTCCGCGCCGGTGCGTGCCGCGACCACCGGGCCCACGATCTCGGGGATGACGTCGCCCGCCTTGCGCAGCACCACCGTGTCGCCGATGAGCACGCCCTTGCGCGCCACCTCGTGGGCGTTGTGAAGCGTGGCGTAGGTCACGGTGGATCCCGCGACCGTGACCGGGGTCATGACGCCGTAGGGCGTCACCCGTCCGGTGCGACCCACGTCGACGCGGATGTCCAGGAGGGTGGTGTGCACCTCCTCGGGCGCAAACTTGTACGCGATCGCCCACCGCGGCGCACGGCTGGTGGACCCGAGCCGGCCCTGGACCGCGCGGTCCTCGACCTTGAGCACGGCGCCGTCGATCTCGTGGATCATGGCGTGACGCCGCGCCTCGAGGTCCGCGAGGTACGCCTCCACCTCCGCCACCCCGGTTACCACGCGGGCGTGCTCGGTGACGGGCAGCCCCCACGAGGCGAGCACCTCGTAGATGCCGTGCTGGGACGATGCGCGGGGGTCGGGGGCGGTCCCGGCCCAGTCCAGCGCGCCCAGGGCGTACGCGGTCACCGCGAGCGGCCGTGTCGCCGTCACGGACGGGTCCTTCTGGCGCAGCGATCCCGCCGCCGTATTGCGCGGATTCGCGTAGGGAGCCTTGCCCTCCTCGAGCAGGCCTGCGTTGAGCTCCTCGAAGGCGGCGACGGGCAGGAACACCTCGCCGCGGATCTCCACCAGGCCGGGGACGTGCTCGCCGGCCAGCCGATGCGGCAGCCCGGCGATGGTGAGCACGTTCGCCGTGACGTCCTCGCCGGTGGTGCCGTCGCCGCGGGTGACGCCGCGCACGAGCTCGCCGCGCTCGTAGGTGAGCGAGATCGACAGGCCGTCGATCTTGGGTTCGCAGACGATGCGCTGCGGGCCCGCCTCCTTCTCGACGCGCGCGAGCCAGGCCTCGACGTCCTCGACGGAGAACGCGTTGTCGAGGCTCATCATCCGCTCGCGATGCGCCACGGAAGCGAAGCCGGTGGCGACCGCCCCGCCCACCGTCTGCGTGGGGCTCTCGGGCGTGGCCAGCTCGGGGTGACGAGCCTCGAGCTCGCGCAGTTCGCGCTCGAGAGAGTCGTACTCGGCGTCGGACACCGTGGGGGCATCCTCCGCGTAGTACGCATGCCGGTGGGCCTCGATGTCCTGGACGAGCTCCTGGTGGCGGGCGCGAGGATCGGTCACGCCCCTATCCCACCACGTCGCTCCGACATCGGCGGCCGGAGAACCGCCCCGAGCCCCGCGCGCGACGCCGGTACCCTGGTCGCGTGCCGTCACGCATCGTCCTCGCCTCCGCCGCCGCAGCCGCGGCGGCGGTGCTGCTCGCCGGCTGCACGGCGAGCGCGGCGAGCGAGCCGCGCGCGACGGTGACCGCGACCGCCACCATCACGGCGGAGCCCTCGCCGACGCCCACGGTGACGGTGGTCGCCACCCCGTTCGCCCGTCCGGCATGGCTGGGCACGCGCGCCCTGCCCAAGAACGACAACGACCTGGCGGACCCGGGCGAGACCCCCGCGGAGCTGGTGGACCGCCGCCTCGAGCCGCGGCCGAGCGCGCTGGCGGACCCGGACTCGGACGCGTGGTTCGCGAGCGTGACCGCCATCCCCGACGACGTGCTCGCGCGGTCATCGTGGAGCGCGGAGTGCCCGGTCACCCCGGACCAGCTCGCCTACGTGGTCATGCCGTTCTGGGGCTTCGACCTCAAGCCGCACACCGGCGAGATGCTCACCTCGGCGGCGCACGCGGACGCGATCGTGACGGTGTTCGAGCAGATGTACGAGCGCCGCTTCCCCATCGAGGAGATGCGCGTCACCACGGCCGAGGAGGTCAACGGGGCGCACTACGGGGACCAGAACGTCACCATCTCCTTCGAGTGCCGCAAGGTCACCGGCGGCTTCGACCGCTGGTCCCAGCACGCGAGCGGGCTCGCGCTCGACATCAACCCCTTCCACAACCCGTGGCGGCGGGACGGCTACGTGTTTCCGGAGCTCGCGGACGCCTACCTGGACCGGGACTGGCTGCGACCGGGCATGATCGAGACGCAGACGCAGACCATCGCCGACTTCGACGCGATCGGATGGGCGTGGGGAGGGTCGTGGACGGACCTCGACGACTGGATGCACTTCTCCGCCAACGACCTGTAGCTCCAGGCCCGGCTGACCGGGACCCCGAGGCGCCACACTTGTGCCATCACCGTCCACGTGCCCACCCGCGATGAGATCCAGGCCGCCGCTGCGGCCATCGGTCCCCACGTGCGTCACACGCCAGTGATCGAGATTCCGGGCGACACGCTCGGGATCGTCGCCGCGCCCTTCGCCGCGCTCCTCACCGGCCGCTGGGTTCCGGAGCCCGGCGCCCGCATCGGCGTGGTGCTGTGCGGCGCCAATGTGGTCAACACCGCGTTCGCGCCGGCGACTACCCTGGTATGACCGCCTCCCGCGGCGGGCCCCGGACGCGCGAGGAGACCGCCGCATGGCAGGACTGACGCTCATCGAGGGCGGCCACATCGTGGCCGTCGACGCCGCCGACACCGAGATCCCGCACGGGTGGATCGCGATCCGCGAGGGGCGCATCGTCGCGCTCGGCGAGGGCGCCGCGCCCCCCGAGATGCGCGACGCGGCCATCCAGACCATCGACGCCGCGGGTGCGCTGGTCACCCCCGGCCTCATCAACACGCACCACCACCTCTACCAGTGGCTCACGCGGGGCTGGGCGCAGGATTCGATCCTGTTCGACTGGCTGGTGGCGCTGTACCCGACCTGGTCGCGCATCGACGCGGACTCGGCGGGCGACGCGGCCGCGGGCGCGATGGCCGTCCTGGCCCGCTCGGGGTGCACCACGGTGGGCGACCACCACTACATCTTCCCGCGCGGCTCCGGCGACATCGTGGGCGCGATCGTGCACGAGGCCTCGGAACTGGGGCTGCGCCTGCACGCGACTCGCGGCTCGATGGACCTGGGCGAGTCCGATGGCGGGCTGCCTCCGGACTTCGCCGTCGAGTCCACCAGCGCCGCGCTGGCAGCCTCGGCCGAGGCCGTGACGCGCTACCACGACGCCTCCTTCGAATCGATGGTGCGCGTGGCGATCGCGCCGTGCTCGCCGTTCACGGTGACCGCGGACCTGCTGCGCGAATCCGCCACTCTGGCCCGCGACCTGGGCGTGCGGCTGCACACCCACGGCGCCGAGACGGTCGAGGAGGAGGCGTTCTGCCGCGAGCGCTTCGGGATGTCCCCCACCGACTACCTCGACTCCGTGGGCTGGCTGGGCTCGGATGTGTGGATGGCGCACTGCGTGCACCTGTCCCCCGAGGACGTGGCGCGGTTCGCCCGGACCGGCACCGGCGTCGCTCACTGCCCCTCGTCCAACGCCCGCCTGGCGGCCGGCATCGCTCCCGTGCGGGCCATGGTGTCCGCGGGCGTCCCCGTGGGCCTGGGCGTCGACGGCGCCGCGTCGAACGAGCACGGCCGGCTGGGCTCCGAGATCCGCCAGGCCGCGCTGCTGTCGCGGCTGCGCGACGGCGCCACCGCCATGCCCGTGCGCGACGCGCTGCGCCTGGCAACCATGGGCGGGGCCCGGGTCCTGGGTCGCGAGCGGGAGATCGGCTCGCTGGAGCCCGGCAAGCTCGCCGACGTGGTGCTGTGGGAGTTGGGCGAGGTCGAGCACGCCGGGATCGCGGATCCCGTAGCGGCGCTCGGGCTGGGATCGCTACCGCGCGTGAGGACGATGCTGGTGCAGGGTCGCGAGGTGGTGTCCGGCGGGCGCCTCACCACCGCGGACGAGGACGAGATCTCACGACGCGTGGTCGCCGCGGCCGCGCGGCTCGCGGGTCGCGGGTAGATTCCACCCCGGGGAGGCACCATGACAACCACGCCAGGTCCGGCGGACAGCCACGACGTGATCCGGGTGCGGGGGGCGCGCGAGAACAACCTGCGCGACGTCTCGCTCGACCTGCCCAAGCGGCGGCTCACGGTGTTCACCGGGGTGTCGGGCTCCGGCAAGAGCTCCCTGGTCTTCGACACCATCGCCGCCGAGTCGCAGCGCATGATCAACGAGACGTACAGCGCCTTCGTGCAGGGCTTCATGCCCACGCTGGCGCGACCGGAGGTCGACGTCCTCGAGGGACTCACCACGGCGATCATCGTGGACCAGGAGCGGATGGGCGCGAACTCGCGCTCGACCGTGGGGACCGTCACCGACGCCAACGCCCTGCTGCGGATCCTGTTCTCGCGCCTGGGCGATCCCCACATCGGCTCGCCGCAGGCCTACTCCTTCAACGTGCCGTCAGCATCCGGGACGGGACAGATGAAGGCGGAGAAGGGCGCGCAGATGGCGCAGCGCCGCGAGTACCACGTGGTGGGCGGCATGTGCCCGCGGTGCGAGGGCATGGGCAACGTCGCCGACATCGACCTCACCCAGCTCTTCGACGAGTCGAAGTCGCTCGCCGACGGCGCCATCACCATCCCCGGCTACACCGCCGACGGCTGGTACGTGCGCGTGTTCGGCGCCGTGGTGCCGCTCGACGTGCCGATCGCGACGTTCACCAAGAAGCAGCGCGACGAGTTCCTTCACGGGCTGCCGCGCAAGGTGCGCATGGAGGCCATGAACCTCACCTACGAGGGACTGGTCCCCAAGATCCAGAAGTCGATGCTGTCCAAGGACGTCGACGCCATGCAGCCGCACATCCGGGCGTTCGTCGAGCGCGCCGTGGTGTTCGCCGTGTGCCCGGACTGCGGGGGGACACGGCTGGCCGAGGGCGCCCGGCGTTCGCGGATCGCCGGCGTGAGCATCGCGGACGCGTGCGCTATGCAGATCACCGACCTTGCGGGGTGGGTGCGCGGGTTGGACGAGCCCTCGGCGGGCCCGCTGCTCGCAAGCCTGGGGCATCTTCTCGACTCGTTCGTCGAGATCGGGCTCGGCTACCTGTCGCTCGACCGCCCGTCCGGCACGCTGTCCGGCGGCGAGGCGCAGCGGACCAAGATGATCCGCCACCTGGGCTCCGCGCTCACCGACATCACCTACGTGTTCGACGAGCCCACCATCGGACTCCACCCGCACGACATCCAGCGCATGAACGGCCTGCTGCTCCGGCTGCGCGACAAGGGCAACACCGTCCTGGTGGTCGAGCACAAGCCCGAGGCGATCGCCATCGCGGACCGCGTGGTGGACCTGGGGCCCGGCGCCGGCTCCGACGGCGGGGAGGTGGTGTTCGAGGGCACCGTCGAGGAGTTGCGCGGCGCGGACACCCTCACGGGGCGGCACCTCAGCGATCGCGCAACCCTCAAGGCGTCCGTGAGGAAGGCCACCGGCACGCTCGAGGTGCGCGGCGCATCGTCCCATAACCTCCAGGACCTCGACGTGGACATCCCGCTGGGCGTGCTCGTGGTGGTCACCGGCGTCGCGGGCTCGGGAAAGAGCTCGCTCATCCATGGCTCCGTGTCGCCGCGCGAGGGCGTGGTCACCGTGGACCAGGCCGCGATCCGCGGGTCCCGGCGCAGCAATCCCGCGACGTACACCGGGCTCCTCGAGCCCATCCGCAAGGCCTTCGCCAAGGCGAACGGCGTCAAGCCCGCGCTGTTCAGCGCCAACTCGGAAGGCGCCTGCCCCGTGTGCAACGGCGCCGGGCTGATCTACACGGAGCTGGGCTTCATGGACACCGTCGAGACCGTGTGCGAGGAGTGCGAGGGACGGCGATTCCAGGCGGCGGTGCTCGAGTACACGCTGGGCGGCAGGAACATCGCCGAGGTGCTCGGCATGTCGGTGGCGGAGGCCGAGGCGTTCTTCGCCGACGGCGAGAGCCGCCTGCCGGCCGCCCACGCGATCCTGAGCCGCCTCGCCGATGTAGGACTCGGCTACGTGAAGCTGGGCCAGCCGCTCACCACGCTCTCGGGCGGCGAGCGCCAGCGCCTCAAGCTCGCCGTCACCATCGGCGAGCCGGGAGGCATGTTCGTGCTCGACGAGCCCACCACGGGCCTGCATCTTGCCGACGTCGAGAACCTCCTGGCGCTGCTGGACCGGCTGGTCGACGCCGGCAGGTCGGTCATGGTCATCGAGCACCACCAGGCGGTGATGGCGCACGCCGACTGGATCATCGACCTGGGCCCCGGCGCGGGCCACGACGGCGGGCGTGTGGTGTTCGAGGGGACTCCGGCGGCGCTCATCGCGGACCGGTCGACGCTGACGGGCGAGCACCTCGCCGCCTACGTGGCGTCCTGAGGACTGCCGGCAAGGGGTGCCGAGCCTCGTCGCTCGGTCACCCCGCGGCGGCAGGCGCCCTCAGCCCGCCTGCCGCCTCCCTCAGCGCACCTGCTGCTTGACCACCAGAAGGCGGTACGCGCCGGTGGTGGACCACCACCGGTGACGGACTCCCCCGGCGTAGTAGATCGAGTCGCCAGTGCCAAGCTCGTGCGGCCTGCCGTCGGTCTCGACCACGGCCGCGCCGTCGAGGACGTGCACGAACTCGTCCTCCGCGTGGACGAACGTGTCGCCGGGCTCCCTGGCGTCGGAGTCGACCACGATGGGGGTGAAGGGCCGCGGACCTCGCACCAGGGTGTGAGCGGTGCCGCGCGCGAACCCGTCGGGCGTGGCACGCCTGGCCCCCGAGCGCACCACCTCGACCTTGGGCAACGGCGTGCCGTCGGCATCCTCCGCCGCCGCGACCAGCTCGACGGGGCTGGTCTCGAGCGCCACCGCGATGCGCCGCAGCGACTGCAGCGACAGGTTGGCGAGCCCGCGCTCGACCTGGCTGAGGAACGGGTGCGAGAGGCCCGTCGCGTCCGCGAGCTGGACCAGCGTGAGGCCTCGCGACCGGCGCAGCTCGCGCAGCCGCGCGCCCAGCCTGACGGACGCGGTATCGAGGACGGCGTCGCCGTGGGTGCCGTGCACCGCTACACCCTCTTCTCCGGATGCATGCCCATGCGGGCGAGCACCGTGTTCTCGAGGATCTGCACCACGTTGTAGAGCACCAGCGAGACGCCGGTGACCACCACCACCGACGCCCACAGCTCGTCGAACTTCGCCGACGTCGCATAGCCGTTGATGACGCCGCCGATGCCGCCGCCCGTGGCGAGCCACTCGGCGAGCAGGGCGCCGGTGATGGCGCCGGGCACGGACACGCGCACGGCGGCGAAGAAGGCGGGCAGCGACGCGGGAAGCGCCGCCTTGGTGAGCTGCTTGAGCGGGCTGCCGCCGTAGACCTGCACCACCTCGAGCATCTGCGTCGAGGCCTGCTGAAGGCCGAACGCGATGTTCACCAGCGCGGGGAACAACACCACGATGCCGCCCATGACCGCGACCGTGGCGTACTCGCGCCCGAAGATCATGATGATCACGGGCGCGAAGGCGATGAGGGGCACCGAACGCAGCAGCAGAGCCAGGGGCATGACGGCGTGCTCGAAGCCCTTCGACAGCCGGAATCCGATCGCACCCACCAGCGCGAGCAGCAGTCCCGCGGAGAAGCCGATCGCGGCGTCGCGCAGCGTCACCGCGAGGTTCGACATGATCTCCTCGCGGTTCGCGGCCGCGTCCTCTTCGACGAAGAAGAAGTTCCACACGTCCACGGGGCCCTTGGCGATATAGGGCGAGAGGTCGGACAGCCACAACGCGCCCTGCCACAGGACCAGCACGGTGAGGATGGTGAGGACGAACGTGAGCACGGACGAGGTGAGCGCGCGGCGGGTGGCCTTGCGCGCCTCCCGGCGCACCGCCTCGGCGAGCTCCGCGGAATGCTGCGTGGGCGCGTGGGCCTGCGTGGTGTCAGCCATCAGACCGCTCCCCTCGTCCACGGGGTCGACAGACGCGTGAGCAGGCCCACCGCCAGGTAGAGCAGCAGCGCCACGGCGCCGGACGCCAGCGCGAGTCCCCACACGCGAGGCGAGTTGAGGGACTGCTGGGCGACCACCATCGCGGGCCCGATCCCCGTCTCGACCTTGCCGAAGTACTCACCCAGCACTGCCCCCAGGAAGGCGGCAGGCACGGCGATCTGGAGGGCGGTCAGCACCGCGGGCAGCGCCGCGACCACGCGCACCTTGCGCAACTGCGTGAACTTGGAGCCGCCGTAGACGTTGACCAGGTCCAGGCTGGCCTTGTCCGCCGCATGCAGGCCCAGGAGGGAGCCCACCACGGTGGTGAAGAACACGCTCAGCGCCGCCATGAAGATCGCGGTGCCCGAGGGCTCACCCTTCGACGGCACGGGGAAGATGAGGACCATCAGCGGGCCGATCGCGACGATGGGGATGCAGTACGTGATGACCGCCAGCTGCATCACGGCGCCCTCGAGGCGCGGCACCACCATCACCGCCGCGGCGAGCACCAGCGCGAGTCCGTTGCCCCACAGGTACCCCTGCGCCGCCTCGGCGAGCGTGACGGAGAAGTGGGTGACGTAGAAGTCGAAGCCCACCTCGCCCCACTCGCGGATCACCTGCAGCGGCGTGGGGATCGCCTTGGTGTCGCCGGAGCCGACGTTCGCGAAGATCGTCACGGAGGAGATCCACCAGGCCGCGACCAGCACCAGAGCGCTAAGGGTGGCCGTGGCCCATGGCGGGAGGCGACGCTCCATCAGTGATCCTCGACCGCGGCTCCGCCGACGCCGAACAGCAGCTCGGAGGCCTGGTCCACGTAGGCGTGGAACTCGGGGCTGCGCTGGATATCGGGCGTGCGGGGGCGCGGGAGGTCGATCTGCATGACCTCCTTGACGCGGCCCGGCCGCGGGCTCATCACGGCCACCTGATCAGCGAGGAAGATCGCCTCCGTGATGCCGTGGGTGACCAGGAGCGTGGTCGCGGGCTTGGCCGCGAGGATGCGCATGAGCTCGAGGTTGAGCCGCTGACGCGTCATGTCGTCGAGCGCGCCGAACGGCTCGTCGAGCAGCAGCACCGAGGGCTTGAGCACCAGCGCCCGCGCGATGGAGACGCGCTGACGCATGCCGCCGGACAGCTGCGCCGGCTTGGCCTTCTCGAATCCCGAGAGGCCCACCAGCTCGATGAGCTCCTCGACGTAGTCGCGGTCCACGGGCTTGCCCGCTACCTCGAAGGGAAGCTTGATGTTGGCGTAGACGGAGCGCCACGGGAGCAGCGCCGCGTCCTGGAAGGCGATGCCGAGCTCGTTGTAGGCGCGCAGGTCCTTGGGGCTGCGCCCGTCGACGCGGGTGCTGCCGCTCGTGGGCTGCTCGAGGCCCGCGAGGATGCGCAGGATCGTGGACTTGCCGCAGCCGGACGGCCCCAGCAGGGCCAGGAACGATCCCCGGTCCGTGTGCAGGTTCGCGTCCTGGAGCGCGGTGACGGTCTTGCTCCCCGAGGAGAAGACCTTGTTGAGGCCGGAGATCTGCAGGCCGGTGCCCGGGGCGGACTCGCCCCGGGCACCGGTCTGGGTGACGTGGGTCACGATGGGATCCGCAGATCAGCCCGCGTAGGCGACCAGGTCGGGGTTCTCCTCGTACACCTCGGCCAGCAGGCTGAGGTCGAAGAGGTCCTCCGGGGCCAGCACGATGCCGGCACCGGCGAGCGACGCGATCGTGGACGCCTGCAGGGCGTCCGAGATCGTGAACAGCCCGTTCGCGGCCGTCTCCGAGGAGACCACCAGGTTCTCCGCCTGCGCCACCGCGCCGGCGATCGAGTTCTCGGGGATCAGCTCCAGGTCCACGCCGTACTCCTCGTAGGCGAGGCGAGCGCCCTCCTCCGGGTCGTTGACCGCGTCGGACCAACCCTTGATCTCCGCCACCAGGAACGCCTTGAGCGCCTCGCGGTTGTTCGCGATCGCGTCGTCGGTCACGGTGAAGGTCTCCGCGACGAACGGCAGGCCGTTGTCCGCGAACGGCAGGTCCACGGTGTCGTAGCCGGCGGCCCCGACGGTGATGGACTCGTTGGTGAGGTAGGCGATGAAGCCGTCGACCTCGCCGTTGGTGAGCGGCGCCGGGTCGTACTGCACCGGCACGATCTCGAGGTCGTCGGGCGAGATGCCGTTCGCGGCGAGCAGCGCCATGAACAGCGCCGTGTTGGAGTCCTGGACGCCGATCTTCTTGCCGATCATGTCCTGGGCGGTGACGATGTTGCCGCCGTCCGCCAGCGACAACACCGTGAACGGGTTCTTCTGGTAGGTGGTGCCGATGATCTTGAGCGGCGCGCCCTCCGCGGCGACGGCCGAGCCGATCGAGACGGCGTCGGACAGCGCGACGTCAGCGGTGCCGGAGAGCAGCTCCGCGACGCCGGTGGACGGGCCGGGGACCAGCTCGACGGAGTCGAAGCCTGCCTCGGTGAAGTAGCCCGAGGAGTCGGCGAAGAACTCGCCCGAGAACTCCTCGTTCTTGATCCAGGACAGCTGGAGGGTGAGGTCGCCGTAGGACGCCATCTCCTCGCCCGCGGCCACGCCGCTCGCCTCGACGTCTGAACCGCCGGACGAGCAGGCCGCGAGCGCGAACGCCGCGACGGCCGCCGCGGCGGTGGCGGCGGCGCGGCGCCCGGTGCTACCGAACGTGAAACCCATGTGCTTCTCCCTCTGAGAGTGGACGCCGCAACCGACAGTGAACCGTGGGGTGGCATCCTCGCCGCCGGCCGGGCCGTTGCCCGGGTGCGTCACGAGCGAGGCTAGGGAATGTAGATTTCATGAACATGCGCCCTTGTGTTTCGCCCTCGTAAATTCGTGGGTTCTTGACACAAACGTGACATTCGCCCGTGGCAGACTCGCGGGACCGAGCGGCCACGGAGGGAGGAACGTTGGACCTCACCGCAGTCACGTCCTACCGCGTGGCACGCAGCCGCGCGGACCTCTCCCTCGCGCCCGGCGAGCGTTTCCTCGCCGGCGGTACCTGGCTCTTCTCCGAGCCCAATCGTGACGTCACGGGGCTCGTCGACCTCGCCGGGATGCCGTGGGAGCCCCTGGTGGTGGACGATGCGGGACTCACCATCGGCGCGACGTGCACCATCGCTCGCCTGCTGGCCTTGCCGGCGCGGCCCGGGTGGACGGCGCAGCCCCTGTTCGCGCAGGCAGCGCACTCGCTGCTGGCGAGCTTCAAGATCTGGAACGAGGCCACCGTGGTCGGCAACATCTGCCGGTCCTACTCGGCGGCCGCGATGCTGGCCGCGTGCGCCACGCTCGATGCCCAGGCCGTGGTGTGGACGCCCGCCGGCGACCACCGCATCGTCCCCGTGGCGGACCTGCCCACGGGCAACGGCACCACCGCGCTCGCCCACGGCGAGCTGGTGCGGGAGGTGCGCATCGGCGGGGACGCGCTGGCCGCCCGCACCGCGCTGCGGAAGGTGGCGCTCGCGGAGCTGGGCCGCTCCGGCGCCGTGGTCACGGGCCGCATGCACCGCGACGGGCGCACGGTGGTGGTGGTCACCGCCGCGACGCTCACGCCCACCGTGCTCCGCTACGACTCCCCGCCCGCGGCGACACAGGCGAGCGACGATGCGCGCGCCGGGGAGGGCTTCTACACGGACCCGCTGGGTTCGGCCGATTGGCGCCGCCACCTGGCCGGGCTGCTCGCCGCCCAGGTGGTCGAGGAACTGTCGAGCGGCGCGGGCGGCCGCGAGGACGCGTCATGAGGATCGAGGTCGACGGCACGCCCGTGGAGGGCGACCCCGCCGCGGGCCAGTGCCTGCGCACGTTCCTGCGCGAGCAGGGGCGGTTCGAGGTGAAGAAGGGCTGCGACGCCGGCGACTGCGGCGCGTGCAGCGTGCTGGTCGACGGCACGCCGGTCCACTCCTGCCTGTATCCCGCCGCGCGCGCCGACGGCCGCGCGGTCACCACGGCCGCGGGGCTGGCCCCCGAGGGCGAGCTTCACCCGGTGCAGGAGGCGCTGGTCGAGCACTTCGGCTTCCAATGCGGCTTCTGCACCCCGGGGCTCGCGGTCACCGCGTCGACCCTCACCGAGCAGGACCTGCCCGACCTCGAGAGGCGCCTCAAGGGCAACCTCTG
>NZ_JAHEBP010000151.1 GCF_024642165.1 Demequina sp. | reverse complement strand
GGCGAGATGCGGGACATCCACGACCGGCAGCCCGTGATGCTGGTGCCCGAGGAGGTGGACGTGTGGCTGGACCACGATGCGAGCAAGGACGACCTGTTGGCCGCCATCGCGGCGCCCGCGCCGGCGCTCACCTGGCACGAGGTCGGGCGCGCGGTGGGAAACGTGCGGAATCAGGGCGAGGAGCTGGTGCGGGCGGTCTGACGACAACCAGGTACCCGTGTGGCGCGCGAATCCGCCAGAACCGACCAAGGTCTACCCATTGCTGAGGGTGGGTTCGGGCGGCGGAGAATCGGGTGCGGTGGGGCTGGTCAGAGTTCGTTGTCGACCAGCGTCAGCGCCGAGGCGATCGCCATGTGCATGTCGAGGTACCGGTAGCTGCCGAGCCTGCCGCCGAAGTGCACGCCGTCCTCCCGGGCCGCGAGCTCCCGGTAGGCCCGCACCAGCGCGCGATCGCGGGGCGTGTTGATCGGGTAGTACGGCTCGTCGGCGCGCCCGGCGAACCGCGAGTACTCCCGGGCGATGATGCTGCGGTCCGTCGGGTGGTCACGCTCCGGATGGAAGTGGCGGAACTCGATGATGCGGGTGAAGTCCACGTCCTCGTCCGCGTAGTTCATGACGGGACAGCCCTGGAAGTCGCCGGTGGACACCACCTCGTACTCGAAGTCGATGGTGCGCCACCCGAGCGCGCCCTCGACGTCGTCGAAGTAGCGGTCGAGCGGCCCGGTGTAGACCACCGGCACCCGCCCGCGCGTCGACGCCTTCGACACTTCGGCGGCCGGATCCAGGAAGTCCACGCCCAGCCGCACCTCGATGCGCGGGTGGTCGACCATGCGCTCGAACCACGCGGTGTACCCGTCCACCGGCAGGCCCTCGTGGCGGTCGCTGAAGTAGCGATTGTCATACGTGTAGCGCACCGGCAGCCGCGAGATGATCGACGCCGGCAGCTCGGTGGGATCCGTCTGCCACTGCTTGGCCGTGTACTGCCTGATGAACGCCTCGTACAGCGGCCGGCCCACCAGGCTCACGCCCTGCTCGTCGAGGTTCGCCGGCTCCCGCCCGCCCAGTTCCGCCGCCTGCTCCCGGATCAGCGCCCGCGCCTCGTCGGGCGAGTACGCCGCACGGAAGAACTGGTTGATGGTGCCCAGGTTGATGGGCAGCGGGAACACCTCGCCACGATGCGTGGTGAACACCCGGTGCACGTACGGCGTGAAGCCGGTGAAGCGGGTGACGTAGTCCCACACGCGCTCGTTCGACGTGTGGAACAGGTGCGCGCCGTAGCGATGCACCTCGATGCCGGTGTCCGGGTCGGCATACGAGTAAGCGTTGCCGCCGATGTGACCGCGGCGGTCGACCACCAGCACCTCGAGCCCTCGGTCCGCCATCCGCTCCGCGACGGTGAGCCCGAAAAGGCCGGCGCCCACCACCACAAGATCGGTCATGCGTCGACGGTAACGCGGGTCAGCCGCGGCGCACGCGCACGTCGCCCGCGAGGACGATGCGCTCGTCGCCGGAGGCGGTACGCACCACCAGGGCGCCGCCGTCCGTGAGCGCCACCGCCCGGCCGGCGACCGGCGGGCCGTCCGGCACGTCGACCGCCACGTCCCACCCCAGCGTCGCGGTGACCCGCTCGATCTCGGCGCGGATATCGCCGCCGGACTGCCACTGAGCCACCGCGTCGCGCAGTTCGGCGGACAGCGCCCGCATGAGCGCCACGCGGTCGAGCCCCGTCGCGCCCAGCGTCGCGAGCGACGCCGCCTGCGGCACCGGCAGCTCGGACGGGGACTGCGAGACGTTGATGCCGATCCCGGCGACGATCGCATCGTGCCCCGGCACCGTCTCGCACAGGATCCCCACGGCCTTGCGCCACCGGCCCCATCCCGGAATGTCGCGCGCGCCGGCCTCCACCACCACGTCGTTGGGCCACTTGAGCCACGCGCCCACGCCGGAGCGCCGCAGCGCCCGCACGGCGGCGAGCCCCACCACCAGCGGCGCCCAGCCGTAGTCGGCGCGGTCCACCTGGTCGGGTCTCAGCAGGAACGATGCGGTGAGGGCCGCCCCGCGGGGCGTCACCCAGCCGCGCCCCGCGCGCCCGCGGCCGGCCGTCTGATGGTCCGTGACCAGGGCGGACAGGTGGGGCCACTCGGCGGCCTCCGTGCGCAGCAGGTCGAGCAGCCGGGTGTTCGTGGAGGGCGACTGCGGCAGGAGCACCACCCGCGACAGCGTCCCCGGCACCAGCGCGGCGAGGGCCTCCTCGACCAGCGGTCGGCGGGAGATCGCAATGTCATCGGCCCCTGGCGTGCTCACCGGGCTAGGCTATCGGGCAGTCCACACGAGGGAGAAACGTGTCACCCATGAGGCCCCCGAAGACCACCGCCGCGGCACTCGAGGAACTGCGCCGCAAGGTCGACGCCGCCGTCACCCTCCCCGAGGAGACGGCGAAGGAGAAGCAGCACGCGCGCGGCAAGAAGACCGCCCGCGAGCGCATCGAGCAGCTGCTCGACGAGGGGTCCTTCACCGAGCTCGACCGGCTCACGCGCCACCGGTCGCGCAACTTCGGCCTCGACCGCTCCCGGCCCTACGGCGACGGCGTGGTGACCGGCTACGGCACCATCGATGGCCGCCAGGTCGCCGTGTATTCGCAGGACTTCACCGTGTTCGGCGGATCGCTGGGCGAGGTGCACGGCCAGAAGATCACCAAGGTGCAGGACTTCGCCCTGCGCACGGGCGTGCCGCTGATCGGGATCTCCGACGGCGGCGGCGCGCGCATCCAGGAGGGCGTCGCGGCCCTCACGCAGTTCGCCGAGATCTTCCGCCGCAACGTCGCGGCCTCCGGAGTCATCCCGCAGATCTCGATCATCCTGGGCCCCTCCGCCGGGGGCGCGGTCTACTCCCCCGCGCTCACCGACTTCATCGTGATGGCGGACGGCACGTCGCAGATGTTCATCACCGGCCCGGACGTCATCAAGTCCGTCACGGGCGAGAGCGTCACCTTCGAGGAGCTGGGCGGCGGCCAGACCCACAACGCGAAGTCCGGCGTGGCTCACTACCTCGCCCACGACGAGGACGATGCGATCGAGTACGTCCAGCACCTGGTCCAGTTCCTGCCGCAGAACAACCTGTCCGACCCCCCGGTCTGGGAGGTGGAGGCGGACCTCGAGACCACGGACACGGACCTCGAGCTCGACAGCCTGGTCCCGGACTCGGACAACCAGCCGTACGACATGACCACGGTGATCCAGGCGATCGTCGACGACGGCGAGTTCCTCGAGGTTCAGCCACTGTTCGGGCCCAACGTGGTGGTGGGCTTCGGCCACGTCGAGGGCCACTCCGTGGGGCTGGTCGCGAACCAGCCGAAGCAGATGGCGGGCACGCTCGACATCAACGCCTCGGAGAAGGCGGCGCGGTTCGTGCGCACGTGCGATGCGTTCAACATCCCGATCATCACGCTGGTGGACGTGCCCGGCTTCCTGCCCGGCGTGAGCCAGGAGCACCAGGGCATCATCCGGCGCGGGGCGAAGCTCATCTTCGCGTACGCCGAGGCGACCGTGCCGCTGGTGACCATCATCACCCGGAAGGCCTACGGCGGCGCGTACATCGTCATGGCGTCGAAGCAGCTGGGCGCGGACGTCAACCTCGCGTGGCCCACCGCCCAGATCGCCGTGATGGGCGCCGGGGGCGCGGTCAACATCCTGCAGCGCCGCACGCTCGCGGACGTGGCCGCCAAGGGCGGCGACGTGGAGGCGGAGCGCCAGGCGTTGGTCGAGGACTACGAGGACCGCATCGTCAACCCGTACGACGCCGCGGACCGCGGCTACGTCGATGCCGTGATCGAGCCGTCCGAGACGCGCCGCGAGGTGGTCAAGGCGCTCCGGGCGTTGCGCACCAAGCGCGCCGCGCTCCCGCCCAAGAAGCACGGGAACATCCCGCTGTGAGCGAGGAGTCGCCGCTGGAGGCCGCCTCGGGGCTGCGCGTGGTGCGCGGCACCCCGGACGATGCGGAGCTCGCCGCCCTGGTGGCCGGCGTGGCGGCGATGGCCTCCGCGGCCGCCGCCGAAGACCCGGAGCCGGGCAGCCCGCGGTCCGCGTGGATGGACCGCTC
>NZ_JAHEBP010000150.1 GCF_024642165.1 Demequina sp. | reverse complement strand
GACGCGGCGCGTGGACCGGCGCCGCGCGCCCCCGCGGCCGGCGCTGCTGGTCGACGACGTGGTGACCACCGGGGCCACGCTCGCGCGGGCAGTCCGGGCCCTGTCCGGGGGCTCCCTGGTCCCCGTCGCCGCCCTGGCGCTCGCCTCCGCGCCGGGCTTGCGCGCACCGGTCGGGACCGCGCTAATGTAGGAGGTCCAGGACGACGAACGTCGGACACCTTCCAGGCGAGGAGGTGAAGTCTCAGGCGCGACACGCGCCGCCACCTCTTGCCCCTGGCCCTCACGGGCCTCAGTGACAGTGAAGGAGTTTTCGTCATGGACATCGCCATCGTCGGACGGCACACCAAGGTCTCCGAGGACATGCGTCAGAAGATCTTCGAGAAGATGGAGAAGGTCGAGACGCTCGCCCCTCGAGCGACCCGAGCTGACGTACACGTGGTCCATGAGAGGAATCCGAAGCAGAGCAGCGACCGTGAACGGGTCGAGATCACCTTGCACGGCAGGGGGGTGGTGCGCGCCGAATCCGCGGCGGAGGACCGCTACGTCGCGCTGGACGGCGCGATGCAGAAGCTGGTTGAGCAACTGCGCAAGATCCACGAGCGCAAGGTGCATCGCCACCAGGGCAAGACGGGGCTCCACTCGGTGCCCACCGCGCTCGATGGGGCCGGCGACGCCGCCGATGACGGCGAGAGGGTCGCCAGCGTCGAGGCCTGGGAGGGCGCGCCCGAGGGCTCCCACCGCGAGATCCCCATCGACGGCACCCCGATCGTCATCCGTTCCAAGGTCCACTCCGCCGCACCCATGACCGTCGCGGACGCGATCGACCAGATGGAACTCGTGGGACACGATTTCTACCTCTTCCACGACGCGGAGTCGGGCCTCGCCTCGGCGGTGTACCGCCGGCGCGGCTGGACCTACGGCGTGATCCACGTCGAGCAGGCCGATCCCGAGGAGTCGCGGGAGACCGCCTGATACGTCGATGGGCGGGGCTGCCTCCGGCTAGATTGCCGGAGTGCAGCCCCGCCATTTCATGTCCGTGGTCCTTGCGGCGACCCTCTGGGGCTTCGGAGGCGTGGCGGGGACCCTGCTGGGCGACCACGCGGGCCTTCATGCCCTGTCCATCGCAATGTGGCGGATGCTTGTCGCCGGGATCGCGCTGCTGGCGTACCTCGCCGTGCGGAGGTCGCTGCGGTGGCGGACGCTCACGCCTCGGATGCGGCGACGGGCGCTTGCCACCGGCGCGCTCACCGCGCTGTTCGAGGCGCTGTTCTTCTCCGGCATCGCGCAGGCATCGGTGGGCCTGTCGACCCTGATCGGCATCGGCTCGGCGCCCGTGTTCGTGGCCGCGTACGACTGGTGGTCCACCCGCCGCCGGCCGGAACGGCCGGCCCTGGTAGCGCTCGCCCTCGCGCTCGCCGGCCTGGCGCTGCTGATGGGCGGCTCGCTCGACACAGGCCGCAACGGGATGCTCGGCGGCGCCCTCGCGCTCGCCGCCGGTGCGTCGTTCGCCGCCATCTCCGTGATCAACCGCACGGAGGTGCCGGGCTTCGGGCCGGTCGAGCACACGGCGCTCGCGTTCACGGCCGGCGGCCTCATGCTGGTGCCGGTGGCGGCGCTCGCCGGTATCGGGGCCGCCGACGACGCGTACGGCTGGGCGCTCACGCTCGCGATGGGGGTGCTCATCACGGCGCTCGCGTACGTCTCCTACCTTCGCGGGCTGAGATCCGTGCCTCCGTTCGTGGCGACCATCGTCACGCTGCTGGAGCCCCTGGTGGCCGCGATCCTCGCGGCGATGGTGCTCGGGGAGCGGCTGGGCTGGGTGGGAGTGCTGGGCGGGGTCGCGCTCGGCTCCGCGGTGGTGCTGTTGCGCCCACAGCGAGACGAACCGTCGGTGCTCCACTGACCGCCTACGATGGTCGGGGACTATCGAGGGACTCGAGGAGCGCAAGGTGGCATTGATCGATCGGATCATCCGGGCGGGTGAAGGGCGCGAACTGCGCCGGCTCCAGAAGGTGGTGACGCTGACGAACGCCCTCGAGGACGCGTACCTCGAGCTGTCGGACGAGGAGCTGCGCGCCCTGACCGACGAGTTCAAGGAGCGCCGCGCCGGCGGCGAGAAGCTCGAGTCGCTGATGCCAGAGGCGTTCGCCGCGGTCCGCGAGGCCTCGCGCCGCACGCTGGGTTTGCGCCACTTCGACGTCCAGATCATGGGTGGCGGCGCGCTGCACCACGGCAACATCGCGGAGATGAAGACCGGTGAGGGCAAGACCCTGGTCGCGACCCTGCCCGCCTACCTCAACGCCCTCGACGGCAAGGGCGTGCACGTCATCACCGTGAACGACTACCTCGCCGGCTATCAATCGGAGCTCATGGGCCGCGTCTTCCGTTTCCTCGGGATGACCACCGGGTGCATCCTCGCGAACCAGCAGCCCGACGTGCGACGCGCTCAGTACGAGGCGGACATCACGTACGGCACCAACAACGAGTTCGGCTTCGACCACCTGCGCGACAACATGGCGCTGCAGCCGGCGCAGCTGGTCCAGCGCGGCTACCACTTCGCCATCGTCGACGAGGTCGACTCGATCCTCATCGACGAGGCCCGCACGCCGCTCATCGTCTCGGGCCCCGCGTCCGGCGACAACAACCGCTGGTACGTCGAGTTCGCGCGGCTGGCGGACCAGCTCGAGGCGGACGTGGACTATGAGGTCGAGGAGAAGAAGCGCGCGGTGGGCGTGCTGGAGCCCGGTATCGACAAGGTCGAGAAGGCGCTCAGCATCGAGAACCTCTACGACCCCGCCAACACGCCGCTGATCGGCTTCCTCAACAACGCCATCAAGGCGAAGGAGCTCTTCCGCCGGGACCGCGACTACGTGGTCCAGAACGGCGAGGTCGACATCGTCGACGAGCACACGGGACGCCTGCTGAAGGGCCGCCGATACTCCGAGGGACTCCACCAGGCCATCGAGGCCAAGGAGCGCGTGCCCATCAAGGCGGAGAACCAGACCTACGCGTCCATCACGCTCCAGAACTACTTCCGTCAGTACGAGAAGCTCGCGGGCATGACCGGCACCGCGCAGACGGAGGCCGCCGAGCTCAACGAGACGTACGGCATGGGCGTCATCCCCATTCCTACGAACATGCCGATGATCCGGGACGACCAGGCGGACCTGCTCTACAAGTCCGAGGCCGCGAAGTTCAGCGCCGTCATCGACGACATCTTGGAACGCAATGCGAAGGGCCAGCCCATGCTGGTGGGCACCGTGTCCGTCGAGAAGTCCGAGCGGCTCTCCGGGGAGCTGCGCAAGCGCGGCATCCAGCACACCGTGCTCAACGCGAAGCAGCACGAGAAGGAGGCGGCGATCGTCGCCGAGGCGGGCCGCAAGGGCGCCGTCACCGTCGCCACCAACATGGCCGGCCGCGGCACCGACATCATGCTGGGCGGCAACCCCGAGTTCCGCGCGGTGGCCCAGATGCAGTCGCGCGGGCTCGACCCGCACGAGCAGCCGGAGGAGTACGAGCGGATCTGGAAGGACGTGTTCGCCGAGGCGCAGGCCGCGGTTGCGTCCGAGCGTGACGAGGTGCTGGCGGCCGGCGGGCTCTACGTGCTGGGCACGGAGCGCCACGAGTCCCGCCGCATCGACAACCAGCTGCGCGGCCGCTCCGGACGCCAGGGAGACCCCGGCGAGAGCCGCTTCTACCTGTCCCTCGACGACGACCTCATGCGGATGTTCCAGTCGGGGCTCGCCGCGACGGTCATGAACTCGTCGGCGCTGCCGGACGACATGCCCATCGAGTCGAAGGTGCTCACGCGCGGCGTGCGCAGCGCGCAGGCTCAGATCGAGGGCCGCAACCACGAGATCCGCAAGAACATCCTCAAGTACGACGACGTGCTCAACTCGCAGCGCCACATCATCTTCGGCGAGCGCCGCCGCGTGCTCGACGGCGAGGACATGAGCGAGCAGCTGGGCGGATTCGTCGCGGACGTTGTGGGCGCCTACGTGCGCTCGGCGACGCTGGTGGGATCGCCCGACGACTGGGACCTCGAGGCGCTGTGGAAGGACCTGCGCACGGTCTACCCGGTGTCGCTCACCGCCGAGGAGCTCATCGAGGAGGCGGGCGACCTCTCGGGGCTCTCCACGGCGTTCCTGGAGCGCGAGCTGGTGGCCGACGCGAAGGTTCAATACGGCGTGGTCGAGGCGC
>NZ_JAHEBP010000046.1 GCF_024642165.1 Demequina sp. | reverse complement strand
GAGCCGCCTATCGGAATCGAACCGATGACCTATTCATTACGAGTGAATCGCTCTACCGACTGAGCTAAGGCGGCATGTGCCCCTCGCGGGACGCTCCGTCCCCCTTTCGGGGCACGGGTAGACATACTAGCGCTTCAGCACCGCATCCCTGAACTTGGCATCACGCCGTCCACGAGGTACCCGTCGACGGCGTCGACCACGCACTGGTTGGACCTGCCGTAGGCGGTGTGGCCCTCTCCGTCCCAGATCAGCAGCGACGAGCTCGCGAGCTGCTCCGAGAGCGACTCCGCCCATGCCAGCGGCGTCGCCGGGTCGTTGGTGGTGCCGATCACCAGGATGGGCGCGGCCCCGTCAGCAGCGTCCAGCGACGTCACCGGATCCTTGGACTGCCACGGCCAGCCGTCGCATCCGAGCGCGGAGGCGAACCACCAGCCGAACGTGGGCGAGGCCTCCTCCACCACCGCGCGGAAGTCCGCCAGCGAGGCCACCGTGGTCGGGTCCACCTCGCCCGCATCCAGGCACCCGATCGCCGTGAACACCCAGGTCGAGTTCGACAGGTAGTCCCCGTTGCCGGAGTCCTTGTCGAGGTAGAAGTTGCCCAACTGGAAGAAGATGTCGGCGGTGCCGTCGTTCAGGACCTCATCGAGGCCGGCCTCCAGGTAGATCCACGACGCCTCGTCGTACAGCGTGACCACGATGCCGTAGACCATGAGGTTGCCGTTGACCTCGGACCCGCCTGCCGCGCGGTAGCCCTCGTCACGCGCGGTGAGCGCGATGTCCTTGATCTGCTGGCGCGCGGTCTCGGGGTTGGCGTCGAGCGGGCAGTCCGCCTCGCCCAGGCACCACCCGATGAAGTTGGACAGGGCGCCCTCGAAGCCGCGCGCCTGGTCCGCGGCGGCCGTCTCCTCGTCGAGCGTGAAGTCCACGGCTCCGTCGAGCACCATGCGGCCCACGCGCTCCGGGTAGAGCTCCGCGTAGGTGGCGCCCAGCTGGGTGCCGTACGAGTACCCCAGGTAGTGGAGCTGGTCGTCGCCCAGCACGGCGCGGATCACGTCCATGTCCCGCGCCGCGGACGAGGTGTCCACGTTCTCGATGAGCGGGCCCGTGAGATCCCGGCACAGCGCGGCGAAGTCGACGGTCGCCTGCCGCGCCGCGTCGATCTGCTCCTGCGTGTCGAGCGTGAGGTCCGGCAGGTAGTACGCGTCGATATCCTCCGCGTCACCGCAGGCGACCGGAGTCGACGCGCCCACGCCGCGCGGGTCGAATCCGATCACGTCGTAGGCCGCCAGGAGGTCCTCGCCGGCGGACGTCACGAACGCCGGGGTGAGGTCCAGTCCGGAACCGCCCGGGCCGCCCGGGTTGATGAGCAGGCTGCCCAGCCGCGCCGATGCGTCGGTGGCCGCATGGCGGTTGATCGCCAGATCCACGGTGGGCCCGTTGGGATCGCTCCAGTCGACCGGGACCTGAAGCGTGGCGCATTCAAGCTCGCCGCATCGGCTCCACGACGCGTCCTGGGAGTAGACCGCGGAGTCCTCGGGCGCCACGGCAGGCGAAGCCTCCGAGGTGGGCACCGCCGGATCCGACGGCACGATCTGGGTGCGCTCCGGGGTACAGGCGGCGAGAAGGGACGATGCGGCGATCACGGCGGCGATCGCGGCGAGGCGGCGGGTCACCCCGCCACCATAAGCGAGCCGGAGCTCACCTCCGCACCGCGGTGCGAGGGCGCAGATCCAGCGCCATCGCCTCCAGCGCGAGCAGCGGCGCGACGTTGCCGGCGAGCCGCTCGCGCGCGGTGCCGAGCGCATCGAGGCATCGCATCGTGTCCGCCAGGGCGGTGCGCGTGGCGAGCTCCCGCACGTGACCCTCGTGCGCGACGTTGACCAGGTCCACCGCGGCGCCCGTCTGGGCGACCGCCACGTCGCGGTACAGCGACATGAGGTCCGTGATGGCGCGGTCCAGCACGTCGCGCTTGTGCCGGGTGGCCCTGCGCTTCTGGTCCTCCTCGAGCTGCCGCAGCTGCGCGCGGAGCGCGGGCGGCATCCGCGAGCCGTCCTCGACGCCCAGGGTGGTCATCAGCTGGGCGCGCTCCAGGGCGTCGCGCTCCTCCGTGGCGGCCCTCGCGTCGTCGTCCGCGACCTCGACCAGGTCCGCGGCCGCAAGCACCGCGTCGCCCACCCCCCGAATCTCCGTGGCGAGCGCCAGCACCTGATCGCGCCGCGCCCGCGCCGCGGGATCGCGCGCCAGGCGCCGGGCGACGCCGATGTGGCTCTGCGCGGCGAGCGCACACTCGCGCGCCAACTCCGGCTCGACGCCGTCACGCTCGACCAGCAGCCGCGCCACGTCCACCGGGTCGGGCGTGCGCAGGCCCACGATCCGGCAGCGGCTACGGATGGTGACCGCCACGTCCTGCGGGCTGGGCGCGCACAGTACCCACACGGTCCGCGGCGGCGGCTCCTCGATGGACTTGAGCAGCACGTTCGAGGTGCGCTCGGTCATGCGGTCCGCGTCCTCGACCACCATCACGCGCCAGCGCCCGCCGCTGGGCGCCGAGGCGGCGCGCGAGATGAGATCGCGGACCTCCTGGATCGCGATCGTCACCTTCTCCGTCGCCACGAGCGTGACGTCCGCGTGCGTGCCGGCCAGCACCGTGGTGCACTCACGGCATTCTCCGCACCCGCCACGGTCGCACTGCAAGGCGGCGGCGAAGGCGCGCGCGGCGTAGGAGCGGCCGGAGCCCGGCGGGCCGGTCACGAGCCACGCGTGGGTCATCGAACCCGGATCGTCCACCGCGGCACGCAGCGGACCGATCTGTGGGGACTGCCCCACCACCTCGTCCCACACCGTCACGGCGTCCCCCATGGCTCGAGGGGGAGGTCGCCCGACCCCGCCGCCGCATCGGCGTCCCTCTGGGTCCGTGCCGCCAGGGCCTCGAGCACTGCCGCCACCACCGAGCCGTGCACGGTCTCGACCACGCGCCCGGCATCGACCACCGCATACCGTGCGGGGTCCAGCGCCACGCGCACCAGGAATCCCTCACGCATCTGGGCCGCCTTCGCGATGGTCTCGCGCTCGACGCGGTCCAGGTCGCGGCTCATCCGCGCCGGGTCCGGCTCCATGTCCAGCACCACGGTGAGATCGGGCAGCAGGCCCTCCGTGGCCCACAACGAGATCCGCTCGACCTCTTCCCCGAGGCCCCGGGCGCCGCCCTGGTAGACCACGGACGAGTCGAGGTAGCGGTCCTGCAGCACCATCGCGCCGGCCTCCAGGGCGGGTCGCACCTTGGTGGCGATGTGGTGGGCGCGGTCGGCGGCGTAGAGCAGCGCCTCGGCGCGCGGCGCGACGTGGTCGCCGTGCATGATCGCCTGCCGCAGCTCGACGCCGAGAGGCGTGCCGCCCGGCTCGCGCGTAGTGACCACCTCGCGGGAACCGCCGGCGGTGGACCGCAGGTACTCCGCGAGCAGGTCGATCTGCGTGGTCTTGCCCACGCCGTCGGCGCCCTCGAACACCACCCAAAAGCCCGAATACATCATGGGGAGGAATCTACCCGCAGGGTCCGACGGGACGATGCGCGCGCATCGTCCCCCCGCACGTCACTCCTCGTTGGGGAACACCAGCCCGATCTGGGAGCGGATCTCATCCATCATCTCCATGATCTCGACGGACTGGTCGAGCGTCATCAGCGGGCTCTCGGTGTCGCCGGCGGTGACGCGCCTCGCGACCTCGGCCGCCTCGTACTGGAAGCCGTTGGGAACGTCGCCGTCGTAGGTCCATGAGGTGCCGTCGCGACGCGTCACCGTGAAGGCGGTGGGCGTGTAGAAGGTGTCGTGCACCTCGATGAATCCCTCGGTGCCCGAGACGAGCGCCACGTTGGGCGTGCGCGCCTCCATCGTGGAGGTGAGGATCGCCTGCGCGGTCGGGTAGTCGAACACCATGCTCACCTGGCCGTCGACGCCGGTGTCACGGAGGCGGCCCGAGGCCGAGATCCGGTCCGGGACGCCCAGGATGTCGTGGGCGAAGGCGATGGGGTAGATGCCCAGGTCGAGCAGCGCGCCGCCCGCGAGGGCCGGGTTCCACATGCGCTCCACATGCGTGAGCAACTGCCCGTGATCGGCCTGCACCGAGACCACGTCGCCGATCTCGCCGCGCGCGATGAGCTCGCGGATGGCGTGGACGTGCGGCAGGTGCCGCGTCCACATCGCCTCCATGAGGAAGACGCCCTTGGCGCGGGCAGCGGCGACCACCTCGCGCGCCTGCGCGGCATTCTGCGTGAAGGCCTTCTCGCACAGCACGTTCTTGCCCGCCTCGATCGCCAGCAGCGCGTGCTCGTGGTGATGACTGTGAGGCGTGGCCACGTAGACCACGTCGATCTCGGGGTCCGACACCAGCTCCTCGTACGAGCCGTACGCGGTGGGGATCCCCATCTCGTCGGCGAAGGCCTGCGCCTTGCCCTGATTGCGGGATCCGACGGCCAGCACCGAGGACTCGGTGTACGAGCTGACGGCGTCGGCGAGCTTGTGGGCGATGCCCCCGGCGCCGAGGATTCCCCAGCGGACGGCGGGCGCGGACATGGGCTGCGGTGCACTCATACGGCCAGCATAAGGGGACGATGCGACGGCCGGGCAGGCGGCGCTACAGGCTCCCGGCGCGCGGGCCGAACCGCCCGCCGAGGATCCCGCCGAGGAACGCGATCCCCGCGATGATCGGCACGCTGATGGGAAACCCGAAGCCCAGCACCGAGACGGTGCCCGAGTCCACGGTCAGCACCACGGCGCCGAACCCGAGCACCAGTCCCAGGTACCCGAGCCACCGGAGATTGACGCCCGGCTCCGCGCCCGGCTTGCGATCGTCGGCCATGATCCACCCTTCCGTGAGTTGCGGACAGGGTAGCGCCGATGCGCGGGCCGGCTCAGCGCCGCGCGTTGCCGAAGCGGCCCACGAGCATGCCGGCCACGTACGTGAGCAGCATGGGCAACGCGGGACTCACGGTGAGCCCGAGCAGCTCGATCGAGTCCATGCGGGAGCCCAGGAACACGAGCCCGACCCCCACCGCGATGCCGATCAGCGTGAGCACCATCGACGCCACCGACGGCGTACGGCGACTGTGAGTGGGTTCGCTCACTTCTTCTTGGCCCGAGTGGCGGGCTTCTTGGCGGCGGTGCGCCGGGCCGGCTTCTTGGCAGGACCCTTCGCGCGCTTGGCCGCGAGCAGCTCGACGGCGCGCTCCGCGGTCAGCGCCTCGACCGTCTCGCCGCTCGGGATGGTGACGTTGGTGTCGCCGTCGGTGATGTACTCGCCGTAGCGGCCGGCCTTCACCACGATCGGCTTGCCCGACGTCGGGTCCTCCCCCAGCTCCTTGAGCGGCGGCGCGGCGGTGCGGCCCCGGCCTCGCTTGGGCTGCGCATAGATCGCGAGCGCCTCGTCGAGGGTGATCGAGAACAGCAGGTCCTCGCCCTCGAGGGTGCGCGAGTCCGTGCCCTTCTTCAGGTACGGGCCGAACCGGCCGTTCTGCGCGGTGATGTCCTCGTTGGTCTCCGGATCCGTGCCCACCACGCGCGGAAGGCTCATGAGGCGCAGGGCGTCCTCCAGCGTGACGGTGTCGAGGTGCATCGACGCGAACAGGCTCGCGGTCTTGGGGCGGCCCTTGGAGTCCTCGGGCAGCACCTCCGTGACGTACGGACCGAACCGCCCGGCCTTCGCGATGACCTCGAGGCCGGAGGCCGGGTGGGTGCCCAGCACGCGCTCGTCGCCACCCTGGTTGGCCAGCAACTCCTCCGCCTTCGCCACGGTGAGCTCGTCCGGCGCGAGCTCGTCCGGCACGGACGCCGTCTGCTTCTCACCCTCGAGCTCGCGCTCCAGGTAGGGGCCGTACTTGCCCACCCGCAGCGAGATGCCCGAGCCGATCTCGAACGTCGAGTTGGCGCGGGCGTCGATGTCGCCCAGATCCTCGACCAGTCGCTTGAGGCCCTGGCTGCGCGCATCGTCCGCCGAACCCGAGCCGAAGTAGAACGAGGTGAGCCAGTCCACGCGGGACAGCTCGCCCGCGGCGATCCGGTCCAGGTCCTCCTCCATGTCCGCGGTGAACCCGTAGTCGATGAGCCACGCGAAGTGCTCCTCGAGCAGGCGGATCATCGCGAACGCGAGCCACGTGGGCACCAGCGCCTGCTTCTCCACCCGCACGTAGCCCTTGTCGATGATGGTGTCGACCATCTGGGCGTAGGTGGACGGGCGACCCAGCTTGCGGTCCTCGAGCTCCTTGATCATCGAGCCCTGCGTGTAGCGCGGCGGCGCGGTGGTCGCGTGGGTGAGGGGGTCGATCTGGCTGGCATCCACCTTCTGACCCTCGGCCAGCACGGGCAGCCGCGACTCCTTCTCGACCTTCTGCTCGTCCTCCTCGTAGCGCGCCTTGTCCCGGGACTCCTCGTACAGCGCCATGAATCCGGGGCTGGTGAGGATGGTGCCCGACGCGGAGAACTCGACGGCGTGGTGCGCGGCCGTGGTGGCGCCGATGCGCACGGTGGAGGTGGTGCCCGTCGCATCGGCCATCTGGGATGCCAGGGTGCGCTTCCAGATCATCTCGTACATGCGGAACTCGTCCGCCGCGAGCTCGGCGCGCACCGAGTCCGGCGTGCGGAAGCTGTCGCCCGCGGGGCGGATCGCCTCGTGCGCCTCCTGGGCGTTCGAGTCCTGGCTCGCGTACACCCGCGGGCTGGCGGCAACGGAGTCCGAGCCGTACAGCGCGGTGGCCTGCTTGCGAGCCGCGCGGATCGCCTCGCCGGACAGCCCCGGCGAGTCCGACCTCATATAGGTGATGTAGCCCTTCTGGTACAGCGACTGCGCCACGCCCATGGCCTGGCGCGCGCCCAGGCGGAGCTTGCGACTCGACTCCTGGATCAGCGTCGAGGTGATGAACGGCGCGGCGGGGCGGCGCTTGTACGGGCGGGAGTCCACCCCGGCCACCGTGAACTCGGACTCGGCGAGGCCGGCCGCGAGCGCACCCGCGAGAGCGGCGGACACGTGCACCGCCTTCGCGTTGGTGAGCACCCCGCGGTCGTCGAAGTCCTTGCCGGTGGCGACGCGCTTGCCGTCGACCGTGGCCAGCCGCGCCTCGAAGCTGCGGCCCGCGTCCTTGCCCTCGGTGGCGGTGAACGTGCCGCGCAGGTCCCAGTACTCGGCGGACTGGAACGCCATCCGCTCCCGCTCGCGGTCCACCACGAGTCGCAGGGTGACGGACTGGACGCGACCGGCGGAAAGGCCGGACTGGATCTTGCGCCACAGCACCGGCGAGACCTCGTAGCCGTAGAGGCGGTCGAGGAGGCGGCGTGCCTCCTGCGCCTCCACCAGCTCCATGTCGACCTCGCGCGGCCGCTCGAGGGCACGCGTGATGCCCTCCTTGGTGATCTCGTGGAAGGCCAGGCGCTTGACAGGGACCTTGGGCTTCAGCACATCCAGGAGATGCCACGCGATGGCCTCGCCCTCGCGGTCCTCATCAGTCGCGAGGTAGAGCTCGTCGGCCAGCTTGAGGCGCTTGCGGATGTCCGTGACCACCGACTTGGCCCGCGCGGAGACCACGTAGTAGGGCTCGAACTCGTTGTCCACGTCGATCGCGAACTTGCCGATGTCCGACTTCTTAAGCTCTGCGGGAAGCTCCGAGCGCTCCGCCAGGTCCCGGATGTGACCCACGCTCGACACCACGTCGTAGTCGTCGCCGAGGTAGCCACCGATGGTCTTCGACTTGGTGGGGGACTCGACGATCACGAGCTTGCGGGTCATGGAACCTTCTCTCTGGGTGGTGCGTCGCGGCGCTGTGGGCGGCCTGAGACGGACTCAATATACATAGGCGCTCACGCGGGTCAAGCGCGGCCTGTGGACGCGGGCGGCGTCTCGGGACGATGCACGGGGCCCGGGCGGCTCGATGGGCGGGGGCGGACACCGCATCGTCACGGCCCCGCTACCGGATCGTCATCCGGCGCTGGCCGGAGGCCGCCGGAGCCCGCGCATCGGCATGGAACGATGGACGTATGCAGCCCCTTCTCGACTCCGCCGCACGCGCCGCCGTGGGCGACGCGATGCGCCGGGTCGCGGATGCCGAGATCCGCCCGCGGTTCCGCGCTCTCGCCGACGACGACATCCGGCTCAAGGGCCCGGGCGACTTCGTGACCGAGGCCGATCTCGAGGCCGAGCGGGCGCTGATCCCGTTGCTGCAAGAGGTCCTCGACGTGCCCGTGGTGGGCGAGGAGGCGAGCGCCACGGACCCGACGCTGCCCGCGGTGCTGGCGACGGGCGCCACGGCGTGGACGGTCGATCCCGTGGACGGGACCGCCAACTTCGTCGCCGGCTCGGAGATCTACGCCGTCATGGTGGGGCTGGTCGAGGACGGGGAGCCGGTGGGCGGCTGGATCCTCCAACCCGAGACGGGCCTGCTGTACGAGGGGCTGCAGGGCGTTGGCGCGTACGTGAACGGCACGTCGCTGAGCGCGGAGGTCGAGCGCTCCCGCGGGGCCGAGGCTCGAGGCGAGCCGCGGCGGCTGCGCGCGCACGGCGCGGTGTCCTTCAAGTACGCGTCGGATCGCGTGCGGGAGGGGCTGGCCGCGGCGGAGCACGAGCTCGGCGGGTTCGCGGACCTGCGCATGTGCGCGGGATTCGACTATGCGGACCTGGTGTCGCAGGACGTGGGCTTCCTCATCTACACGCGCGCCAAGCCCTGGGACCACGTGCCCGGCGCGGCGATCGCGGCGGAGGCCGGCTTCACGGTGGGCCGCGTCGACGGGTCCGGCTATCACCCGGCGATCGAGGAGGGTGCGCCGCTGCTGGCCGTACGCACGGATCGCTGGGAGACGGTGCGCGAGGTGCTGGCCCGCCACCTCGGCGTCTGAATTTCCCCAGCCCTCCCCACCTCGCGTCCCCACCTCGCACCCGCTGCGGGGAACTCACGGACGGTTTCTGAGGGTTCTCGACTCCTGTGGGGAACTGAGCGTCGCATCGTCCGGGCACACGCGAACGGGAGGGCCCCCGAAGGGACCCTCCCGTCGCTGCGGTTCGCTCGCCGATCAGGCGGTGGCGAGCTCCGTGTCCTCGACCTTGGCGGTCGCCTTGCGGCTGACGTCGCCGGCGATCCAGAAGGTCGCGCCGCCGAGCACCAGGAACAGCAGGCCCAGTCCGGAGATCATGCCCACGATGCCGAGGCCCAGCTTGAGGGTCGACGCGGTGACCGCGCCCACACCCAGCTCGCCGAACAGAGCGTGAGCGGTCGGGTTCCAGATCTGCGCACGTGCCGGGCCCTCGAGCGGGTTCATGCGGTCGAAGTCGGCCCAGTACTTGCCGTCCGCGGGGACCTCGTAGGTGCCCGCCTCGAAGGTCTCGCCGTTGTACTCGACGGCCTCGTCGAGGACCACGGTGGCCGAGCCGGTCAGCGTGTGGTGTCCCACCAGAGCCATCTGGTACATGTACTCGCTGCCGGTGTTGACCAGCGGGTCGTTGGGGTCGAGCTCGGAGGGGACCACCTTGTAGCCCCAGTCGCTCTCGAGCAGCTCGAGGATCGCCTCGGCACCCGCGACCTCGCCGCGGTCGACGAGCACGCCGTCCTCGTTGTACGTGAGCTGGACGTTCTGAGCGGCGGAGAAGTCCTGAAGCGACTTCTGGCCCGCCTGGACCTCGGTGAAGGCGTAGATGCCGGCGCCGATGAAGCCGAGACCGGCGAGCGCGAGAATCGCGCCGACGATGCGGAGCTTGGTAACCATGATGATTCCTTTCCGGGGAATGTGTTGTCGTGTCACCGAGTCTGGTGCCCGTCATTGCGATATTCACGGGACCTTCTGCCCATATTTGGGAAGGATTCTCAACAGCCGGTGATAGTCGGGGCCCTACCAGGTGTTTCGCCCCGCGGGGTCGCCCGGATTGGGGCGACGATGCGCGCAGGGGACGTGCTGCCGACCGTTGCGTAAAGCGCGCGAACGACAGTGAGTGACCCGCAGGAATCACAGACGTGCCAGAACCGTCGGTGACCTACCCGCAGCGCGTCCGGGGTCGAGAAGCGGGGTGGGGCGGGTTGAGAACCGGCGTGGAAAGGGCGGGCGGAGTCAGCGGCGCGCGAGGTCCGGGAGGTCGTCGTGGCGGATCACGTCGAACAGGCCCCGGCCGGCGAGCGCACGGCGGTACTCGGGCGAGGTGCCGGCGACGCGCGCCTGCTGCAGCACGGGCGCGTGGGCGCCGCGCCGGATCACCTGGCGCACCGTCTCGAACACGTCCTCGCGCGTGTGGACCGTGGGGTCCACCGTGACGCGGACCTCGTAGTCGATCCCGGAGTGCTGCACCAGTTCCAGCGACGTCCAGGCCTTGTAGCCCGAGGTCTCCTTGCCGGTGATGTCCGCGTAGCCATCGGGCGCGGCCTTGATGTCGATGCCCACCCAGTCGAGGGCGGGCAGGACAGCCGCGAGGCGCCCGGGGTATGCGCCAGCAGTGCTCAGGCCCACGGCGAAGCCCCTGGCCTTGACCTGGCGGACCGCGGCCGCGAGGCCGGGCTGTCGCGTGGGCTCGCCGCCGGAGAACACCACGGCATCGACCATCCCGCGGCGGACCTCGAGCTGGTCGAGCACCTCACGCCAGGAGACCTTGCCCTCCGCACGCGAGTCCTGCATCTCCGGGCCGGCGCAGTACGTGCAGCTCCACGGACATCCCTGGAGCAGCACGGTGGCGGCGATGCGCCCCGGCCAGTCGTGGATGCCGTACGGCGTGAAGTCCGCGACCGACAGCGAGTCGGGGCTGAGGGCGTCGACGGGCGTGAGCTGAAGCTCGGTGGTGGACATGGGGCCTCCGGTTGGGGCCGGGCCCCGGGATCGCCGCGGTCCGGACAGCGTGAGACGCCCGCTGTCGCGGACGTCGATGTCACATTCACCAGGCTAGAAGCGGGGACCGCATGCCCTCCCGGACCAGGGTCCCGCATCCGGTACGGGGCGGGTACGGGTTGCCCCATGGCCGGGTAAAGCGCGTCCGAAACGCCCGATTTCGACGGGACGATGCGGCGGTCGAGGGGGCTTGACCGGGCGCCGGGCCGTCGCCGCTAGCCCAGGAACCCGTCCTCGACGAGCCCCCGGATCGCGGGCGCCAGGCCCGCCAGCATGCGCTCGGCGGGGACGTCCAGGAGCGCGGCGAGCGCGTGAGCGATCTGACCGGCGGTGAGCTCGCCGTCGCACGCGCCCACGAATCCCGCGAGTGCCGTGTCCATCGAGACCGACCTGCCCAGGCCCGCTCCCTGCCGGAGCAGCAGGTGCGAGGGGTCGGCCTGAAGCACCGGCCCGTAGGACTCGCGGGTCACGTCCGCCGCGGCGGTGAGGCGCTGCGCGAACAGCTGCTCATCGGACAGCGCCGCCACGCGGTCGTGCGCCGCGAGCGCGTCCACCAGGTACGCGCCGAACGGCGCCTGCAACGGCCCCTCGTGCTGCTCGAGCCGCCGCAGGGTGGGAGCCCCGGACAACGGACGTCGCAGCAACAGCATCCCGAACCCGACCGCACGGACCCCGCGCGCGTCGAAGTCCGCGAGGTACGCCTCGTAGGCGCGCTCGAACGCGTCGCGCCCGCGCTCCGGCGTGACGCCGGCGTCGCGCAGCCAGGTCTCCGCGTACTCCGCGGCGTCGAGCCGATCCCGCTCGATGATCCAGGCGTCGAGGGGCCGCCCGGCGGACGCGGACGCGTCCAGCCACGCCTCCAAAGACTCGTTCCACAGGTCGCCGTGGATCTCCCAGTTGCCGAGCATCTGCGCCACGCCGCCGGGCGCGAGCACCGCGCCCACGCCGGACACGAGGCCCGCGACGATCCCGTCGCCGGTCTCGCGCCCGTCGCGGTACTCGAAGCTCGGCGCGTCCGGCGGCGTGATGACGAACGGCGGATTCGACACCACCAGGTCGAACTCCTCCCCCGCCACGGGCTCCAGCATCGATCCCTCGCGCAGGTCCCACTCGCCCGCATCGTTGAGGGCGCGGTTGAAGGCCGCGAAGCCGAGCGCGCGCCGGGACACGTCCGTCGCGACCACCCGGCGGGCATGGAGCGAGGCGTGGAGCGCCTGCACCCCGCAGCCCGTGCCCAGGTCGAGCACGCGGTCGCGCTGCGTGCGCATCGTCATCCCGGCGAGCGTCAGGGACGCCCCGCCGATGCCCAGCACGTGGTCATCCCGCAGCCGCGCGCCCGTGACCGCCTCGCCCCGGTCGGACGCGACCCACCACGTGACGTCGCCGTCGGCCGTGGACGTGGCATACGGGCGCAGGTCCACCCGCGCACGCACCACATCGTCCCTCCCGGGTCCGGCGGCGTCGACCAAGCCCATGCCGTGGGCGCCGTCAGTCCCCGTCGCGGGCAGCGCCGCGTCGAGCTCCGCGCGCGTGACCGTGTCGCCCAGCAGGAACAGCCGGGCGAGCGTCGCCTGCGGCGTGGACGATGCGCGCGCCGCCAGGCGGGCCGGCAGGACCTGCTCACGAGACAGGGCGCGCGCGGCTCTCTCGCCGACGATCGAGTCGACCGCGTCGACCGTCCACCCGGCGAGATCGCCGCGCAGCGTGTCGACGTCGTGCGGGGAGCGCGCGGCGGGGGCGTCGAGGTTCACGCGTCGAGGCTAGCGCGGCGCGACACCCCGCACCGGGCCCCACGCACCCCTCCATGCGGGCGCCTCTCCTGCAAGTGTGGAGTTGGCTGGCCCGGGGTGAGTGCCTAGAGGGTGTCCCCGCGGGCCTGGAGCGAGTCCGTGGCGTCGTCGACGGCCTGCCCGGGCCCGTCGTCGTGGCGGGACTCGGCCTCGTGGGCCACGTCCGCCTCCCGCTCGACGCCGCCGGCGTGTGACCGACGGGACGCCAGCGCCACCGCCACCACGGCCACCGTGCCCGCGACCGCCGCGATCCCGGCCCGCAGCCACGGGTTGGTGCCCTCGCCGTAGCTCAGCATCACCACCGCGGGCGCGATGAGCAGCGCCACCAGGTTCATGACCTTGATGAGGGGGTTGATCGCGGGGCCGGCGGTGTCCTTGAACGGGTCGCCGATGGTGTCGCCGATGACGGTCGCCTCGTGCGCCGCCGAGTTCTTACCACCGTAGTGGCCGTCCTCGACGATCTTCTTGGCGTTGTCCCAGGAGCCGCCCGAGTTCGCGAGGAACACCGCCATCAGCACGCCGGTGCCGATCGCGCCGGCGAGGAAGCCCGCGAGCGCGCCGATGCCGAGCGCGAACCCGACAAACACGGGCGCCATGGCTGCCAGCAGGCCGGGCGTGGTGAGCTCGCGCAGGGAGTCGCGGGTGCAGATGTCAACCACGCGCCCGTAGTCGGGGCGCTGCGTGTAGTTCATGATGCCGGGCATCTCGCGGAACTGCCGGCGCACCTCGAACACGATGGCGCCCGCCGCGCGGGTGACCGCATCGATGGCGAGGCCGGAGAAGAGGAACACCGTGGCGCCACCCATGATCACGCCCACGAGCGTGAGCGGGTGGATGATCTCGTAGCTGAAGCCCACCGCCGTGGTGGCGGCCGTCTCGAGCGCCTGCGCGACCGCATCGGAGTAGGAGCCGAACAGCGCGGTCGCGGCCAGCACCGCCGTCGCGATCGCGATGCCCTTGGTGATCGCCTTGGTGGTGTTGCCCACCGCGTCGAGGTCCGTGAGGATCTTGGCGGCGTCCGCGTCGACGTCGCCCGACATCTCGGCGATGCCCTGGGCGTTGTCCGACACCGGGCCGAACGTGTCCATGGCCACGATCACGCCGACGGTGGTGAGCAGGCCGCAGCCGGCGAGCGCCACCAGGAACAGCGCGAGGGTGATCGAGCCGCCGGCGACGGCGAACAGCACCACGATGGCTCCGGCGATGACCGTCGCCGTGTAGACGGCCGATTCGAGGCCCAGGCCGATGCCGGACAGGACCACCGTGGCGGCTCCCGTCAGCGAGGTCCGGGCCACGCGCCGGGTGGGCTTGGATGCCGTGTCGGTGAAGTAGCCGGTGAGCCACAGGATCAGGCCGGCGAGGCCGATGCCCACGAACACCGCGACGGTGGCGATGATGCGCGGATCGCCCGACTCGCCCTCGACGGACGTTCCCACGAGCTCCGAGAACGACGACGGCAGGTACAAGAACGCCGCGACGGCGGCGAGCACGGCGCCCACGGCGGCCGACGTGTAGAAGCCGCGGTTGATGGCCTTGAGTCCCGACTCCTCGCCGCGGATCTTGGTGATGAAGACGCCCAGCGCCGCGACCAGGGCGCCGATCGCGGTGACGATCAGCGGGAACACCAGCCCCTGCTCGCCGAAGGCGGCCTTGCCCAGGATCAGTGCCGCTACCAGCGTCACGGCGTACGACTCGAACAGGTCCGCCGCCATTCCGGCGCAGTCGCCCACGTTGTCGCCCACGTTGTCCGCGATGGTCGCGGGGTTGCGGGGGTCGTCCTCGGGGATGTGGTTCTCGACCTTGCCCACCAGGTCCGCGCCCACGTCCGCGGCCTTGGTGAAGATGCCGCCGCCCACGCGCATGAACATGGCGAGCAGCGCGGCGCCGAAGCCGAAGCCCTCGAGCACGGCCGCCGCGTTGTCGCGATAGAGGAAGACCACGGCGGCCGCGCCGCCCAGGCCCATGCCCACCACGGACATGCCCACCGCGCCGCCGGTGCGGAACGCGATGCGCGCGCCCTCGGCGCGGCCGCCGCTGCGCGTCGACGCGGAGGCGACGCGCACATTCGCACGCACCGCGAGCCACATGCCCATGTAGCCGATGGTCGCGGAGCAGCCCGCGCCCAGCAGGAAGAACAGTGAGCGCCCCACGCGCACGCCCGCGTCGCCGGGGAGCAGGAACAGCAGCGCGAACACCAGGACCACGAACAGCGCGAGGGTGCGGAGCTGCCGGCTCAGGTACGCCGAGGCGCCCTCCTGCACGGCCGTCGCGATGTCGTTCATCCGCTCGGTGCCGTCCTTGGTGGCCAGCACCTGCCTCCGCAGGACCCAGGCGAAGATGAGCGAGATCGCGGCGATCACCCCGATGACCACCACGATCATGGCGCTGCCGGAGCTCACCTCCACCGCGGTGGTACTGGCGTGCATCTGTCCTCCTCGACGGTCTCCCCGACGCGACGTCTCTGTCGCGCCCGCAAGGGTACTTCGCCACTCTAGGGGACGATGAGGCTGCAAAGGTCCGGGGCGGCCCCAACGTTTCGGCGCGCTGAAGCGTCGACATCTGTGAAGCCGCATCTCAAGGCAGGGGGATCCGATGAGCGACTGGCGCGACATGATGGCGCAACTGGTGCGCGATCGCGAGCGTGCGCTGCTCGGGTACGCCTACCTCGTGTGCGGCAACCAGGTCCAGGCACAGGATCTGGTGCAGGACGCGCTCGTGCGAACGTTCTCCCGCCCGCGCCCCGGCCTGACCAATGCGAAGGCGGAGGCGTACGTGCGCCGCGCCATCACCACGGTCTACGTCGACGGCTACCGGCGTGAGCAGCGGTGGCGCCGGGTCCAGCACCTCTTCCGGCCCGCGGAGACCGGCCCCGATCCCCTGGCGGGCGTCGAGGCGGGCGCGGACGTGATCGAGGCGCTGGCCACGCTGGCACCGCGGGAGCGGGCGTGCGTGGTGATGCGGTACTTCGACGACCTCACGGTCCCGGACATCGCCCGGCAGTTGGGCCTCGCGCCCGGCTCGGTGAAGCGCTACCTGCACGACGGACTCGGCCGGCTGGAGCTTCTGCTCGGCGAGGTCGAGGACCGTGCCGACGACACCGTCGACGTCTCCGAGCGTCGACCGAAGAAAGGCGACTGACATGGTCAAGCTCTCCGATGCTCTGCGGGGCGCCGCGGACCGCGCCCCGCTCGACGGGATCTCCGTCAACGGCCACCGCGCGGCACGCCGCGCCGCGACCCAGCGTGGCCTGCGCACCGGCGCAGGCGGCGTCCTGGGCGCGGGCATGGTCGCAGTGCTCGCGTTCGGCGTCATCGGCCCGCGCGGCCTGAGCGCGGCCGAGGACTCTGGGCGCAACGCCGACGCGACGATGGACGGCGGGGCGGGGGCCGAGGCGCTCGCGCCCGACGTGGCGGCCGGGAGCTGGCTCCCCTGGGGACTGTGCGGGTACGAACTTCCCGCGCTGGAGCCCGCGGCCGGTCCGGTCGCCCTCACCGCGACCCTCCCCAAGGCCGAGACCGACGGCGACAGCCTCGTCGCCTCCGTCACCACCACGGTGGTCGC
>NZ_JAHEBP010000149.1 GCF_024642165.1 Demequina sp. | reverse complement strand
TCACGGCACACACTCGAGTCCCCTCCCACACCGCGCTGACCGGGCTCGCGGCGCTGTGGATCCACTGCTGGCGGCCGCTGCCGCCCACCCGCTGGCACCTCGTGGGCGAGCGCGGCCTCTATCGGACCACGGACACGAGCCTCGTGTTCCACTCGGGTGTCACCGCCCGGCTCGGGTCACGCATCGGCCCGGTCGCCGTCGCGCCACCCGCCCGCGCGTGCCTCGACGCCCTGCGCTGGGAACCCGCGGAACCGGCGCTCGAGGCGGTGGTGGGGGCAGTGCTCGACGGTCGCATCGTCCCCGAGGCGCTCGATGCGGCGCTCGAGCTCGACTCGGCTCGCGGCGCCGGTCACGCGCGGCTGACGTCGCTGGTCGCCGCCGTTACCGCCCTCGCGGGGCACCGCCTCGAGGCGCCCGCCGCCGGTCAGCCGGGGCGCTTGGCGCCGGTGATGCGTCGGGCGTCGTAGACGCCGTCGATGCGCCGCACCGCGCTGATGATGGCGCCCAGGTGCGATGGATCCGCCATCTCGAACACGAAGCTCGACAGCGCGACGCGGTCGCGGGACGTCGACACGTGGGCGGACAAGATGTTGACGTGGTGGTCGGACAGCACCTGGGTGACGTCGGACAGCAGGCGGTTGCGGTCCAGCGCCTCGACCTCGATCTGCACCATGAAGGTGCCGGCCGCCTGCCCGGTCCACTCGACGTCGATCAGCCGCTCCTCCTGAGCGACCAGCTGCTTGAGGTTGTCGCAATCGGCACGGTGCACGCTGACCCCGGAGCCGCGGGTGACGAAGCCCTGGATCGGGTCCCCCGGCACCGGGGTGCAGCACCGCGCCAGCTTGACCACCACATCGGTGAGCCCGTGGACGGAGACGCCGGGCTCGCCCCTGCGCGCCGATCGCGCGGGCAGCCCCGGCCGCGTCATCTCCGTGAGGTCCTCGTCGGCACCCTCCGCGCCGCCCACGGCCTCCGTCATGCGGGCCACCACGTCCGCCGCCTGCTCCTTGTGCTCGCCGATCGCGGCGTACAGGGAGTCGACGTCGTCGTAGTGCATGCCCTTGGCCAGGGCGAGCAGCGTGGGACGGCTCATGAGACGCTGCATCGGCAGCTGCTGGCGGCGGATGGCGCGCGCCAGCATGTCGCGGCCGGTCTCGACGGATTCTTCGCGCCGCTCGCGGGTGAACCACTGGCGGATCTTGTTACGCGCCCGCGCGGACTGCACGAACTCGAGCCAGTCACGCTTGGGATGCGCGTTCTCGTCCGAGGTGGTCAGCACCTCGACCGTGTCGCCGTTGTCCAATGCCGAGTCGAGCGGCACCAAGCGGCCGTTGACCTTGGCGCCGATGGTCTTGTGGCCCACCTCGGTGTGGACCGCGTACGCGAAGTCCACGGGCGTGGCGCCTTGCGGGAGGGACAGCAGCTTGCCGCGCGGAGTGAACACGTAGACCTCGGCCTTGGAGATCTCCCCACGCAGGCTGTCGAGGAAGTCGCTCGGATCCGCGCTCTCCTGCTGCCAGTCGGCGATCTGGCGCAGCCACCCCATGTCGTTGCCCGACCCGGACGCCGCCTCGCCCGTCTTGGCCGTCTCCTTGTACCGCCAGTGCGCCGCGAGGCCGTACTCCGCGCGCCGGTGCATGTCGTAGGTGCGGATCTGGAGCTCCACGGGCTTCCCGGTGGGCCCGATCACCGTGGTGTGCAGCGACTGGTAGAGGTTGAACTTGGGCATCGCGATGTAGTCCTTGAACCGGCCCGGCACAGGCTGGTAACGCGCGTGCATGGCGCCCAGCACGGCGTAGCAGTCGCGGACCGACTCGACCAGGATGCGGATCCCCACGAGGTCGTAGATGTCGTTGAGGTCGCGACCTCGCACGATCATCTTCTGATAGACCGAGTAGTAGTGCTTGGGGCGCCCCGTGACCTCGGCCTTGACGCGCATCGCGCGCAGGTCCTTCTCGATCTCCGTCCGCACCTGCGCCAGGTACTTCTCACGCTCCGGTGCCCGCTCGGTGACGACCTCGACGATCTCCTGGTAGATCTTCGGATACAGCGTCTGGAAGCTGAGGTCCTCGAGTTCCCACTTGACCGCGTTGAGGCCCATGCGGTGCGCGAGCGGCGCGTAGATCTCGATGGTCTCCTGGGCCTTCTTGCGCGCGGACTCCGGCGAGACGTACTGCCACGTGCGCGCATTGTGCAGGCGGTCGCACAGCTTGAGCAGCAGGACGCGGATGTCCTTGGCCATCGCGACCACCATCTTGCGCACCGTCTCCGCCTGCGCCGCGTCGCCGTACTGGACCTTGTCGAGCTTGGTGACGCCGTCCACGATCATCGCGACCTCGTCGCCGAACTCCTCCCGCATCGTCTCCAGCGGGTACTCGGTGTCCTCGACCACGTCATGCAGCAGCGCCGCCGCGATCACGGTGTCCGGCATGCCCAGGTCCGCGACGATCTGCGCGACGGCGATCGGGTGGGTGATGTACGCCTCGCCGCTCTTGCGCAGCTGCCCCTCGTGGGCGACCTCGGCGGCCTTGTAGGCCCGCTCGATCAGTCCCGTCCGTCCCCGCGGGTACATGCGCCGATACGTGTCGAGCACGCCGTCGATCGCGCTGGACTCCCGACTCCCCCGGCGGAGGAACCCGAGCCCGAGCGTCCCGGTCGAGGGACGGGTCTCTGTCACACGCACCTCCGAGTCAGGTAGGGCGTCAGTCTACCGGCCGCGCGGACGTCGCCAGGGCGACGGGACGATGCGACGGTCGCCGCATCGTGCCCCGCGCCCGGCCCGCGGTCAGGCCTTGCGGTTCTTGCGCTTGGGCTGTGCGGCGGTGCCCTGATGGCGACCGCGGTCGACGGCGCCCACGCGCACCTCGCCGGTCTCGGAGATCGCCACATCGGTGTCGCCCGACGCGCGCAGCGCGAGCACCTGGGCGGTGTGCGCCTTGATCTTGGCCTCGGTGTCGCGCAGCGCCACCTCGGCGGGCGTGGCCACGAAGATCGACGAGTACGTGCCCACGGCCATGCCGATGAAGAGAGCCAGCGCGATGTCCTTGAGCGTGCCGGCGCCCAGCAGGAACGAGCCGATGAACAGGATGGCGCTCACGGGCAACAGCGCCACCACCGACGTGTTGATCGACCGCACCAGCGTCTGGTTCACCGCGAGGTTCGCGAGCTCGTCATAGGTGTATCGATGCTGCGACGTGAGGTTGGCGGTGTTCTCCCGCACCTTGTCGAACACCACGACGGTGTCATAGAGCGAATAGCCCAGAATCGTGAGGAAGCCGATCACCGAGGCGGGCGTGACCTCGAAGCCAACGAGGGCGTAAACGCCCACCGTGAAGATCAGGTCGTGCGCCAGCGCGATCAGTGCCGCGGCGGCCATGCGCCAGGCGCGGAAGTAGAGCGCCATGACGATGGACACGAGCACCAGGAAGATCACCAGGCCCTGCACGGCCTTCTTGCCCACCTCCGCGCCCCAGGTGGGGCCGATCTGGGTGAAGCTGACGGATTCCTCGGCGACGTCATAGCCGGCAGCGAGGTCCGTGGTGAGCGTGCGCGCCGTCTCGGTGTCGACCACGCCGATCTGGACGCGGATGTCGTTGTCGCCCAGCACCGTGACGCGCGGGACCTCGTCCGGCGCAACCTCGGCGACCACCTGGGTGGCGATGGCGATGTCGGGGTTCGCGGTGTCGGCCACGCGGAACTCGGTGCCGCCCGCGAAGTCGATGCCGGGATTGAGCTGGTTGATCAGCAGCACCGCGATCGACGCGGCGATGAGCACGGCAGACACCATGAACCAGCGCTTGCGCTGCTGGACGATCGGGTAGGTCTTCTCCCCGGAGTGCAGCGTGTTGCCCCACTGGGCCAGGTTGAGCTTCATCAGTTCTCCTCCGCCTCGGCGCGCGCCTGCGGGGCGGACGCGCCGGCCGCCGCCGCGGCCTTGCGTTCGGCGAGCGTGAGCTGGCCGGGGGCGACGATGCGGCCCCGGCCCTTGTACATGGTGTCCCGTCCCAGCTGGCGCGGGTCCAGCCCGGACCACTGGTGACCGCCGCCGAAGAACTTCGTCTTCGCCAGCAGGATGAGGATCGGGTGGGTGAACATGAACACGACAAGGATGTCGACCAGGGTGGTGAGACCCAGCGTGAACGCGAAGCCTCGGACCCCGCCCACGGCGAGCGAGTAGAGCACCACCGCGGCGAGCAGGTTGATCGCATCGGACGCCAGGATGGTCCGGCGGGCGCGGCGCCAGCCGTGGTCGATCGCGGCCGGCAACGACCGCCCCTCGCGCAGCTCGTCCCTCACGCGCTCGAAGT
>NZ_JAHEBP010000045.1 GCF_024642165.1 Demequina sp. | reverse complement strand
ACCACTCCCTGCGCGAGGGGCGCGAGCGGTGCCGCGACGGACGCCATGGCGACCGGCGTCGGATGCACGGCGGGCAGGTCGGGCCACGGCCCACCGTCGGGACCCAGTGGGTCCCGAAACGCGACGTTGAGGTGGACCGGGCCGGGAGCCCCCGAGATGTCCTGCCGCGACGCATCGCCCAGCGCGCGGGTCACGGCGCGGCGTGCAACTTCGGAGGCTAGTCCCACCGAGGCTCCGCCCTCGGGCGCCGGCAGGTCCTCCGCCCACTGGACGAAAGTGCCGAAGATCCCGGGCTGGCGCGTGGTCTGGTTGGCCCCCACCCCGCGCAGCTCCGCCGGGCGGTCGGCCGTGAGCAGGATCAGCGGCACGCCGGAGTGGTGCGCCTCCATGACCGCCGGCAGCAGGTTCCCGACCGCGGTACCCGACGTGGTGACCACCGCGACGGGCCGCCGTGGCGCCGTCGAGGCCACGCCGCGGGCGATCCCGAGCGCCAGGAAGCCGGCCGTGCGCTCGTCGATGCGGACGTGCAGGCGGACGCGCGGCGCTCCGGGCGGCGGGTTGCCGGCGGCCTCCGCGAGCGCGTGGGCCAACGGGCCCGACCGCGATCCGGGGCTGAGCACGTAGTCCTCGACGCCCAGCTGCGCCAGCGCCGCGACCAGCGCACGGGCGAACTCGCCCGACGGGTGGGTGCTCACACGATCACGTCCAGCACCACCGGGCCGATCACGCCCTCGTGAGGCACGATCGTCTCGCGCACGGTGTCCGTCGCCAGCAGTTCCCCGGTGCCGAGCCCGCAGGCGAACGGGAGGCTGGGCAGCGCGCGGGCGAGCGCGACGCCGGCGAGGAGCCCCACGGAGGACTCCATGGCGCTCGACACCACGATCGGCACGTCGTACTCCTCGACCACACGCAGGCACGCCGCGACACCCCCCATGGGCGCCACCTTGAGCACCAGGATGTCCGCCGCCCCCGCGCGCATCACCTCGTGAGCGTCACCCGGCAGCCGCACCGATTCGTCCGCGGCGATGGGCACGTCGGTCAGCCGTCGTAATTGAGCCAGTTCACTCACTCTCGCGCAGGGCTGCTCGACGTATTCGAGTCCTGGACCGCCGCCGGCGCGGGCCGCCGCGTCCAACTCCTTCAGGGCCTTCACCGCCGTGTCGACGTCCCACGCGCCGTTGGCGTCCACCCTCACCCGCCCCCCGGCTCCCAGGGCGATGGCGACGGCCTCGACGCGCCGCGCATCGTCCCGGATGGACACCGTGCCGGCAACCTTGACCTTGGCCGTGGTGCAGCCGCCCGCCGTCGCGAGCTGGGCGGCACGGCCGGCGGGCACCTCCGGGACGATGCTGTTGACGGGCACCGTGTCCCTCACCGCCGCGGGCCAGGCGCCGTGCGCGGCCTCCATCGCGGCCTCCCACCACCGCGAGGCGCGCTCGGGCGTGTAGTCGGGGAACGGCGAGTACTCGCCCCACGCGTCCTCGCCGTCGGGCCCGATGCCGCGGACGAGCACGCCGCTGCGCTCCGTGACACCGCGGAAGCGCGTCGACAGCTCGACGCGGAAGGGCCGGAACTCCATGGGCTCAGCCTAGGACCGCGCGCGCCGCGCACTACGCTCGGGAGACATGAGCGACATGCCCGCCCAGGTCTCGGACCTGATGGACCCCGCGCGATGGCGCGCGATCGACGGCTTCTCCGATGGCGACATCACCTACCACCGGTGGGTGGAGCGAAGCGCGTCAGGCGAGCGCGACCTGCCGGCCGTCCGGATCGGTTTCAACCGCCCCGAGGTGCGCAACGCTTTCCGCCCGCAGACGGTCGACGAGCTCTACCGCGCGGTCGACCACGCACGCCAGACCGCCGACGTCGCCGCCGTGATCCTGACCGGCAACGGCCCCGCGGCGGACGGCGTCCACGCCTTCTGCTCTGGCGGGGACCAGCGCATCCGCGGCAAGGACGGATACCTCTACGAGGGCTCCGCACAGGACGCCCCCGCGCACGGTGGGCGTCTCCACATCCTCGAGGTGCAGCGCCTCATGCGCACCTCCCCCAAGGTGACCATCGCCGCCGTCAACGGCTGGGCCGCCGGGGGCGGGCACAGCCTGCACGTGGTGGCGGACCTGTCGATCGCCTCGCGCGAGCACGCGCGCTTCAAGCAGACGGATGCGAACGTCGGGTCGTTCGACGCCGGCTACGGCAGCGCGCTGCTGGCCCGCCAGGTGGGCGACAAGCGGGCGCGGGAGATCTTCTTCCTGGCCAGGGAGTACTCCGCGGACGACGCCGAGCGGTGGGGCGCGGTCAACGAGGCCGTTCCCCACGCGGAACTGGAGTCCCGCGCGCTCGAGTACGCGCGCATCGTCGCCACCAAGTCGCCGCAGGCGATCCGCATGCTCAAGTTCGCCTTCAACCTCGCGGATGACGGCCTCGCGGGCCAGCAGGTGTTCGCCGGGGAGGCGACCCGCATGGCGTACATGACGGACGAGGCGCAGGAGGGCCGCGACGCCTTCCTCGAGCGTCGCGATCCCGACTGGACCCGCTTCCCCTACGCCTACTGACGCCTCCCGAGCGCCTGGCTCAGGAGATGTCGATCGAGGTGGAGTGGCCCACGCCCTTGTTGGGCACCAGCTCGAACCACGTCTGACCCGGGATGAGCGACACCGGGTCGCCGCCGGTGGTGGTGAGCTCCCAGTTCTTGTACTGGCCGGCCTTGCTCCACCGGATGGGGACCATCGAGTCGCCGGAGACCAGGAAGCCGTCGCCCGACTGACCATTGATGATGGTCTCGGGCACGGACGAGCCGCCCTTGTTCGACGTGTACTGGACCGTGACGGACAGGATCACCACGTTGGTCGCCGAGAGCTGCGTGCCGGCGGACGTGACGTGCGGCGAGCCGGCTTCGATGCGCAGCCACACGCCCTCGGAAGCGCTCCAGCGCCAACCCGGGTCCGAGTACCGCGACATGTCGATATCGATCTTCGAGACCGGCTTGCCGGTGGCCTGCGCCGTCGCCGTCTCGTCGGGGTACGCGAAGGCCCACTGCTCGCGCGGCGCGGAGAGCTTGGACGCCTGCTCCTGGAACTTCGCGGGGTAGCCGTAGAGGTTGTGGGGAGCAGACCTGGCACTGGAGCGGTAGAACCCGTACGAGCCCACGTCCTGCGCGAGCAGCAGCTGACCCGAATCCCGCGCGGCGCTGATGAAGCGTCCCTGGGCGCCCGAGAACACCAGGGGCCCTCCGAACGAACCCATGATGTTCTTGTCCATGGGCCGCATCGAGCGGATGGGGCCCACCGACTCGGGGAAGTTCGAGTGGAACACCGCGACGAGCCGCGAGATGCCACCCTCGACGTACTCCTCGAACACCACGTCGGCCTTGTCGAGGTTCTCCTGCGGGCGCGCCGCCGCGGAGTTCTCGATCTTGATCGCGAGCGCGGGCCGGTCCTGCTTCGCGGCGCTGATCCCGGACGAGTCGAGTCCGGTGAGCGGCCAGGTCATTTCGGGACGCGGGTCCTCGGGCGCTGGAGGCAGTGACGGCGCCGTCGCAGAGGGGCTCGGAGCGGCCACCGAGACGGTGGACTGCGGGCCGCCGTCGGTGGTGGCGGGCGCGCACGCCGCGAGCAGGAGCACCGCTGCGGCCGCGAGGGCGCCGCCGATACGCGTGGTCATCATGCGGACGAGTGTAAGGGCCGCCCTAGGCTGTTCCCTGTGACCTTCGCTCCGCTCGTCGCAGATCCGCGTGGCGCCGTGGCCGCGGCCATCGCTGGAACGGCTGAGGGGATCGCGGTGGCGACCTCGGGTTCCACGGGAGCGCCGCGCGACGTGCTGCTCCCCGCGAGCGCCATCCGCGCCTCGGCCGAGCTCACCGCGCGCCGCCTGGGCGGCGAGGCGTCGTGGCTGCTGGCCCTGCCGGCGGACAGGATCGGCGGCGCGATGGTGATCGCGCGGGCCACCCTCGCCGGGACCGCGCTGGTCGAGCTTCCCGCGGGACCGTTCACGGCACGCGCCTTCGCCGCCGCGGCGGCCACGCTGCCGGAGGGCCGGCGCCACGTGTCGCTGGTCCCCACCCAGCTGCGCCGCCTGCTCGGAGAGGCCGAGGGACGGGACGCGCTCGAGCCGTTCGACGCGGTGCTGGTGGGCGGCGCGGCGCTGCCCGACGCGGACGTCCCCGCCGCCGTGGTGCGCACGTACGGCATGTCCGAGACCTCCGGGGGCTGCGTGTACGCCGGCGACCCGCTCGACGGGGTGGGCGTGCGCATCGGCGAGGACGGCCGCGTGCGCCTGTCGGGTCCCACGCTGGCCGCGGGGTACGCCGACGGCGACGACTCGGCCTTCGAGACCATCGACGGCGAGCGGTGGTTCGTCACCAGCGACGTGGGCGAGCTGCGCGACGGCCGCCTTGCGGTCCTGGGCCGCGCGGATCACGTCATCAACACCGGCGGCGCCAAGGTGCACCCGCAGCGGATCGAGCTCGCGCTCGAGGGCGCCGGGGCGGGCGCCGCGGCCGTCGTGGGCGTCCCCGATGCCGAGTGGGGCGAACGCGTGGTCGCCGTGGTGGAGGGCGAGGTGGACGATGCGTCGCTCGAGGCGGCGCTCGCCCACCTGTCGAGGTACGAGCGCCCCCGGCGCATCGTCCGGGTGGCGCGGGTGCCGCGTACGCCGGGTGGCAAGATGGACCGGTCCGCCGCGCGCACGATCGCGGCCGAGGAGGATCGATGACCACCACCGCCGACTGGGTAGCGGGTGCGCGGCCGCGCACCCTGTGGACCGCCGCCGTCCCCGTGGCGGTGGGCACGGCGTGCGCGATCTCGGTGGGCGGCTTCCGGCTGCTGCCGGCGTTGGTCGCGCTTGGCGTCGCCTTGGCGCTGCAGGTGGGCTCGAACTACGCGAACGACTACTCCGACGGCGTGCGCGGGACGGACGTCGACCGGATCGGCCCCGAGCGCCTGGTGGCCTCCGGCAAGGCGACGCCGTCCTCCGTGAAGCGGGCCGCCTACCTGTCCTTCGCCGCCGGCGCGCTCCTGGGCGTGGCGCTGGTGCTGCTGTCCGGCATCTGGTGGCTCCTGGCCGTGGGCGCCGTCGCGATCGTCGCCGCGTGGACCTACACCGGCTCGTCACGGCCCTACGGCTACGACGGCTGGGGAGAGGTGAGCGTGTTCGTCTTCTTCGGGCCGGTGGCGACCCTGGGGACGATGCTCACGCAGGCCGGGCACGTCACCTGGTGGGCGTGGGTGGCGTCCGCGGGCGTGGGCCTCTACGCGGTGGCGCTGCTGCTGGTGAACAACATCCGCGATCTGGCGACTGACGCGCTGGCGGGCAAGCGCACGCTCGCCGTCAAGCTGGGCGAGTTTCGCGCACGCCGCCTGTTCGCGGCGGTGGTGACGCTACCCGTCGCGTGCGCGATCGTGGTGGGGTTCGTCCACCCGTTCGCCCTGCTGGCGACCATGGTGGCGCTGCCGTCCGTGTTCATCGCGCTGGGGATGCGGATGGGTGCGGCGGGCGCGAACTTCGGCGTGATGTTCAAGGGCATCAGCGGCGTGGGGCTGGCGTACGGGCTGCTGCTGGCGTTCGGGATCGCGATCTAGCGGTCCGCGCGATCCTCGCTGTCGTCGGCGATCTCCGCGTCCTCCTGAGCCGCGGCCTCCCGGATGCCCTTCTCCGAGCGGGAGATCCAGCCGTCCATCTGTGCGGCGGCCCGCACGCGCAGGGTGGGCAGCGCCAGGTACGAGACCAGCCATGCGACCACGAAGGCCGCGATGAAGACGATGACGTCCCGCCAGCCCACCGCCCACAGCACTCCGAGCACGGCGATGAAGATGCCCGAGCGGGCGGCCCAGTATGCGAGAACGCTCATAGGTCAACGGTACCCGGCGTAAACTCAGGGAATGGCCCGCGTCCTCCCCTTCCTCATCTACCTGGGGCTCGTCATCTATGCGCTCTCGGACGCGCTGCAGCGCCCGGAGAAGGAGCCCTACGGACTGCCCAAGTGGGCGTGGGCCGGGGTGATCGTGCTGCTGCCGTATCTGGGCGCTGTTGCGTGGATCCTCGTGAGCCGCACGCGTCCCGAGCAGCCGCCGCAGGGCCGCGCCCACCCGATCGCGCCGGACGACGACCCTGAGTACCTGTCCTGGCTGCGCGAGCAGGCACGCCGGCGCCGCGAGAGCGGCGGCAGCTGAGCCAAGCGGCTCGCACCAAGCGGGGCAGCAAAGCCCCGTGGCGCCCACCGCGCCGATTCCCACCGCGCCGATTCCCACTGGTCGATGTGACGGTCGGATACCCGCGTGACGGATGGGACCGTCACATCAGCCTCACACGCCTCACCAGTCACATCCACCAGTGGGAATCGAAGCCGGCTAGCTGCCGTAGAGCTCCAGCACTTGCGCGCCTACGCGTTCGACATCGAACCGCTGGACCCGCTCGGCCTGCTCCGCGTGGAGCCGGGCCCGCAGTGCATCGTCCGTGATCAGGCGCTCGAGCGCGGCCGCAAAGGCGACGTCGTCCGACGCGTCGACGGATACCTCGGGCGCGTCACCGATCACGGAGAGGTACCCGGGGTTGGCGCCGGCGAGGACCACGCCCGATCCGGAGGCCATCGCCTCGACCAGCACGATCCCGAAGCTCTCCCCGCCGGTCGCGGGGAATACGGCGATGTCGGCATCCGCGTAGAACGCCGCCTTGTCCTCCTCGGCCACGAATCCGGCGAGCGTGACGCGTTCCAGGCCGTGCTCCGTGATCTCCTCCGCAACGGAATCGGCGAGCGGTCCCTTGCCGCCGATCCTCACCTCGATGCGATCGCGCAGGGCGTCGGGGAGCGCGGCCACGGCGTCGACCAGCTCGAGCACGCCCTTGCGGGCAACCAAGCGACCCAGGAAGGCGACCACGAGCCGGCCGCCGTCCCCCGGCACACGAGCCGAACCGGCCGCATCCGCCGCGAACCTGGCCACGTCCACCGGACACGGGATCACGCGCGCGGAGATGCCGAACGTGCGGCGAGCGAACTCCGCCGCGGGCTCGGACACCGCGCAGAAGGCGTCGAACTTGCGCAGGTTCGCCCTCAGCAGCCAGCCGAGGGCGTGCGTGCCCCACTCCGAGACCTTCGAGTCCGGCAGGATGTGGAACGTCGCGACGATCCGCACGGACCGCGCCTGCAGCTTCCGCGCCTCGTCCACGACCCGCGCGGCGAACAGCGGCGAGTGGGGCGTCTGCACGTGGATCACGTCGTAGCGCTCGCGGTCGAGCAGCGCGCGGATCTCCTTCCGCGAGGTGGGTAGCGGCACCCGCAGCCCGTTGCCGTTGAAGGTCACGCCAACGTTCCGGGCGAGCGAGTGCACGGTGACGTCGTCACGCGAGGCCTCGGAGCAGAGGTAGTGGACGTCGTGCCCGGCCCGCGACAGGAACGCGCCCAACGTCAGCACGTACTGCTGGACGCCGTCCGGCCGGTCGATGCTGTCGTCGAGGACGAGCGCGACCCGCACTCAGGACCCCGCGTACGTGTGCAGACCCTGGAAGAACAGGTTGACCACCGTGAAGTTCATGATGAGCGCGACAAAGCCCGCGATCGCCAGCCAGGCGCTCTTGCGGCCGGCCCAGCCCTGCGTGGTGCGGGCGTGGAGGTACGCGGCATAGAGCACCCAGATGACGAAGCTCCACACCTCCTTGGGGTCCCAGCCCCAGTAGCGGCCCCACGCGTGCTCGGCCCAGATCGCGCCGGCCATCACGGTGAAGGTCCACAGCACGAAGCCCACGGCGTTGAGCCGGAAGGACAGCGCCTCGAGGGACGATGCGGTGGGCACGGCGTCGAGGAAGCGGAACCGGCGACCGGTCCAGCGGCGCCGGGTGTCGCGCGAATCGCGCATCAGCTGCAGCACGCTCGCGATGAAGGACACGGACAGGATGCCGGTGACGATGGTCGCGATGGAGACGTGGATGACCAGCCAGTAGCTCTGCAGCGCCGGCGGCAGCGTGTCGACGTCCTTGTAAAGCACGGTGAGGGCGAGCCCGAGCGCGATGGTGGCGAGCCCGGTGACGCCGGCGCCCAGGAACGCGACGTCGCGCCGGCGCTGGACGATGAGGAAGACGGCGACCGCGAAGAACGAGCCCGAGATCGTGTACTCGTACATGTTCGACCACGGCACGTGGCCGGCGTCGATGCCGCGGGCCGTCAGCCCGACGGCGTGGAGCACGGCGCCCACCAGGGTGGTCGCGCGGGCGATGCCCGCTGCCTTGGCGGAGCGAGGGGGACGGGACGATGCGCCGCCGGCCGAGGACGCCGCCGCAGCCTTCGCGGGCGCCGGGCCGCCGACGGCGACGCGTGCGCGATCGCGGTCCACCGCGCGTGCGGCGGCGGTCTCGTCGGCGACGCGCGCGAGCCGGATCGCATAGGCGACCATGGCGATGGCGTACAGCGTGGTTGCGCCCCACAGCGTCATGATGCTGAGTTCGGTGACGTTCATGCGTGCCTCTCCACGGTGTCATCCCTGCTATCGTCCACGGCACCCTCCCCAGGGCCGGCCGTTCGCCCCGAGGCGGCGACCATCGCGCGGTCGAGCGCCTGCGTCACCGCGGTGTCATGCGGCGGAGCGAAGGCGGCTCCGGTCACCACTGTAGTTCCGTCCTCGTCGTGGGCCACCACCCACACCTTGCGACGGGACGCGAACAGCGACGTCGCCAGGCCGGTGAGCGTCAGGATCGCCGCCGCCAGCAGCCAGGGCAGCGACGGGTCCGCGCGCAGGTCGAGCGCCACGAACCGGGGCAGGGACTCGAACGTCACCGTCGAGCCGTCGGGCAGCTCCGCCGTGTCGCCCAGCGCGAGCCGGAGGGGCAGCGGCAGGCCGTCCTCGCCCCGCACGGGGCTCAGCTGCGACTCGTCGAGCCGGTAGACGTTCTGCGGGATCCCGGTGTCGAGGCCCAGGTCACCCTCGTAGGCGAGCATGTCGATCACCGGGTTGGTGGGATCCGGATGCACCGAGCCCACCGCGAACGGACCCTCGACGAAGGTCGGGTACAGCGTGGCCTTGAACCCCAACTGCTCGCCCGAGGTCACATCCGGCACCTTGATGACGCCCGTCGACGTGTACGCGCCGTCCTGCGGCAGGAACGGCACGGGGCCCGAGAACGCGACCTGGCCCGCCGCATCGTGCACGATGATCACCGGCGCGTAGCCGTTGCCCTGGAGATAGACCTTGGCGCCGTCGACCTCGAGCGGGCGGTTCACGGCGATCGCCTCGGGGACCGGGCTCTCCCCGGGCTCGGTGAAGGTGACGTTCGCGGTGAAGCTCAGCGGCCGGCCCGTGTCGGAGAACGCCGCGTCGAGCGAGTCCAGCCGGACCGTGAAGGGATCGAGCGACGCGGGATCGAACAGGCGCCCGGAGTCGAACGTGTCGTAGGCCACCACCGCGTTGGTGAACGACCGCCCCTCGACCACCACGGCCTGGCCTCGATAGGTGAAGAGCGTGCCGTACGCGACGGCCAGCAGCACGCCGATCAGCGCGGCGTGGAACAGCAGGTTGCCCAGCTCGCGCACGTGCCCGGTCTCCGCGGCCAGCGCCATCGCGCCGTCGTCCCGCCGGTCCACCCGCACGCGATAGCCGGTGACCGCGCCCACCAGGCCCGCTCGTGGCCGGAGGGCCACGCTTGCCCGCTCCACCGCATCGTCCGGGGTGCCGGGGACGATGCTCGGCTCGGTGGGGTCGTAGCGGTCGAGCAGGCGGGGGGCGGCGGCGATGGGCGCGCGCAGCTCCCGCCAATGGTGCGCGGCGCGCGGCGCGATGCAGCCGATGAGCGACGCGAACAGCAGCACGTAGATGGCGGTGAACCAGGCGGAGCCGAACACGTCGAGGAAGCCCAGCTTCTCGAGCAGCGGGCCCCAGAAGGCGTTGTCGTCGATGAAGGCGCGCGTCGCGCCCGCGTCCTGGGGCCACTGCGGGAGGACCGATCCGGGAATCGAGGCGAGGGCGAGCAGCAGCAGCAGGATGAGCGCCACCCGCATGCTGGTGACCTGCCGCCAGGTCCATCGCAGCCACCCGCGCGGGCCCAGCCGCGGGGCGTCCGCCACCGCGTAGTTGTCGAGCTTGACGCGGGCCATCAGACCGCCACCCAGAACCCGTCGATCCACCCTTGCATCAGCCCGGTGAGGCGCTCCCACAGGCCGGTGACCAGCAGCACGCCCAGCACGATCAGCATCGCGCCGCCGATCCGCATGAGCGCGAGCCGGTGCCGGCGCAGCCAGCCCAGCACCCGGCCGGAGCGCTCGAACAGCACGGCGAGCAGGATGAACGGCAGGCCCAGGCCCACGCAGTAGGCGATGGCGAGCGCGACACCGCGTCCCTGGGTGCCCTCGGCGAGGCTGAGGGTGAAGACGGCGGCCAGCGTGGGGCCGATGCACGGCGTCCAGCCCAGCCCGAACGCGACGCCCAGCACGGGCGCACCGGCGAGGCCGGCGGTGGGGTTGACGTGGAGGCGGCGCTCGGTCTGCAGGAACGGCACGGCGCCCATGAAGGCGAAGCCCAGCAGGATGATGATGACGCCCAGGATCCGGGTGATCGCCGAGACGTACGGGGCGATGGTGGCGCCCAGCGACGAGGCGAGGAAGCCGAGCGTGACGAACACCGCGGAGAAGCCCAGCACGAACAGCGCCGCGCCGAGCACCAGCCGCGGCCGCGACGCCTTTCCGGTGCCGCCCGCGCCCGCCATGCCGGACACGTAGCCCAGGTAGCCCGGCACCAGCGGCACCACGCACGGCGAGGCGAAGCTCACGAGGCCCGCCGCGATGGCGACGGGGATGGCGAGCAGCATCGAGCCCGACAGCGCGATGCCGGCGAACGAGGCGTCGGCGACCAGCCCGGTCATTCCGCGGCACCGCCCGCGTCGGCGATGAGCGTGCGCAGCGTGGACGGGTCCGCGCGGCCGATGATGCGCGCGTAGAGCCTGCCCTCGGTGTCGAGCACCAGGGTGGTGGGGACCGCGTTCATCGCGACCACGCCCTGCAGAGCCGCGGTGGCGGAGCCGTCCGAGTCGTCGATGGTCGGGTACTCCACGCCGAAGGTGCGGTCGAAGGCGTCGGCGGTGGGCGCATCGTCCCGGCCGTTGACGCCCACCACCTGGACGTCGTCGCGCGCGTCCAACTCGACCAGGTCGGGGGCCTCGGCGCGGCACGGCGGGCAGGCGGCGTACCAGGTGTTGATGAGGACCACCTGGCCGCGCAGCTCCGCCACGTCCACGGGTTCCCCCGCGAAGGACGTGCCCGCGAGGGCGAGGGGCTCGCCGCCGCTCTCGAGCACCGTGACGGTTCCGTCCCCGGACACATAGCCCGGCGACTGCGCGGCGTCGCCCGGGGTGCACGAGGTGAGGGTGATGGCCAGCGCGATCACCACGGCGAGCAGGATCGCGATGCGCGCGGCAGGCCTCACCGCGGGGCCTCGACGTGGGCGGCGGGTTGCCGGTAGCCGGCGAAGACCACGGTGTCGCCGTCGACGTCGAACGAGGTGAGCGACGCGAGCGCGCACTGCCGCGAGCGCGGGTCGTGGAGGTAGCCGCGCCCCTCCGCATCGCACCGCGCCACCCAGATCGGCAGCTGGTGGCTCACCAGCAGGGTCTCGGAACCCGGGTTCGCGGCCGCCGCGTCGACGATGGCGGCACGCATGCGCGCCGCCTGCTCCACGTACGGCTCTCCCCACGACGGCCGCCACGGATTGCGCAGCCTCCACCAGTGGCGGGGGTGCAGAAAGTCGATGGGCCGGGGGATGCGCTCCCCCTGGTAGTCGTTGCCCGCCTCGATGAGGCGCTCGTCGGTGTCGACCTCGAGGTCGAACGCGCGGGCTACAGGCGCGGCCGTCTGCTGAGCGCGCAGCAGGGGCGAGGAGACGATGCGGCCGATGGGCGACTCCTGGGCCGCCAGGTCGTCGGCGACGGCCTGCGCCATCCGCTCGCCGGCCTCGGACAGGCGGAACTCGGGCAGCCGGCCGTAGAGCACGCGGTCAGGGTTGTGCACGTGGCCATGGCGCAGGACATGGACGCGGGGCATGCGCCTATTGTCACCCGGCTACGACAGTGCCGTGCGCAGCCGTTCGGGATCGATGCGCCAGAAGCCCACCACCTCGCCGTTGACCGTCGCGACCGGGATCTCGTCCCCGTAGCGGGCACGCAACTCGGGGTCCGAGTCGATGTCGATCTCGACCCACTCCTCGCCCAGGGCGCCGCAGGTGCGAGCGACCACGTCGCGGGCGTCGACACACAGGTGGCATCCCGGTCGGGAGTAGAGGATCACGCGGGCCGGCATGCCGTCAGCATAGAGTTGGCGCGGCGTCTCCTTTCGCCGGTGAGGCGGAGCCCCATGAGTAGAGTTGGCGAGTGAGCCCCGCCGAGGAGAACGTCCCGCCCAAGGTGGCCGCATTCTTCGACGTCGACAACACTGTGATCCGCGGCGCGAGCGCCTTCCACATCGCACGTGGCCTGTGGCGGCGCGACTACTTCACGTTCCGCGACATCATCAAGTTCGGGTATGAGCAGAGCAGCTACCTGATGTTCGGGGAGTCGCAAGAGCAGATGGACCGCCTGCGCGAGCACGGCCTCGGCATCATCGAGGGCTGGTCGGTGGCGGAGATGACCTCGGTGGGCGAGGAGGTCTACGACGAGCTCCTCGAGACCCGCGTCTACCCCGGCACCAAGGACATCATCGACGAGCACATCTCGAAGGGTCATGAGGTGTGGCTGGTCACCGCCTCACCCATCGAGATCGGGCGCATGCTCGCCCGCAGGATCGGCGCCACCGGCGCGCTCGGCACCGTGGCGGAGCATGTCAACGGCTTCTATACCGGCCGGCTCGACGGGGATTTCCTCCACGGGCCGCGCAAGGGCGAGCGCGTGCGGGCCCTGGCGGCGGAGCGTGGAATCGACCTCGAGGCCAGTCACGCCTACGGCGACTCGCTCAACGACAGGACGATGCTCGAGACCGTGGGATACCCCTGCGCCATCAACCCGGACCCGAAGATGCGCAAGCTCGCCCGGGAGCGGGGCTGGCCGATTCGCGAGTTCCGCAAGCGCAGCAAGAGCGGCCGCCGCGGCGTCCTCAAGAGCTCCGTGACGGGCGCGGCGTGGGTCACCATCCAGGTGGCGCGCGGCGTCAAGTCCGCGGTGCGCGGTCTGATCCGAGGGCTGTTCCGCTGGCCACGCCGCGCGCCGTCGCCCGGCACCGGCAACCCCGAGGCCGCGCGCGAGCTGTAGGGCTCGGGGCTGGGGCTGGGGCTGGCGGCTGGACGACCACCATCCACCCCTGCGATGCGCGGATCTGCCAGAAGCGCCTGTGATCTACCCATTCCGGAGTGGTGGGTGGGTGGGCGTGCGGCGGGGGCGGGGCGGCGGGGGCGGGCCGCCCAGGCAGCAGAACGCCCGCACCACCTCGGGGGCGATGCGGGCGTCGATGCGCTTGAGCGCTACTTCTTGTTGCGGCGCTGGTGGCGCGTCTTACGAAGCAACTTGCGGTGCTTCTTCTTCGACATGCGCTTGCGACGCTTCTTGATGATGGAACCCACGGAACCTACCTCGTTCGATGACGGTAAATGCGGCACGCACCTCGGTGCGCGTGCGTCCAGGCCGCGCCGGACGCGACAGACAACGACCTAGCCTACCGCGCCAGCCGACTTGCCGTCATCCTCGACCTCGAAGCCTCCGGCGAGGGCGGCCTGCTCCATGAACTGCTCGACGGCCTGCTGCGGCACGCGGAACGAGCGCCCGAACCGGACGGCCGGAAGCTCCCCGGCGTGCACCCACCGGTACACCGTCATGCGCGACACCCTCACCAGGTCGGCCACCTCGGCCACCGTGAGAAAAGTCGTGCGCGGAGCATCAGCCATGGTCGTCTCGTCCCTCTCGAAGCGTCTGGCGCATGTATCGGCCGGATGCTGCCTCAACTGTAGGGGCTGAAGTGACAGTTGTGAAGTGTGGTGAAGGTGCCGATGATGAGGGTGACGACGTGCGCCTGCGCGCGCCCGGAGCAGGGCAGATGCGCCCTGGGATGAGGAGAGGGATGGCCATCCTGCGCACGGTGCGCGCCTCGATCGGCGACTGGATCGACCGCGTGGGCCTCGAGTCCCCCGCGCGGCTCGCGCTGGCCGGATTCGGGCTGGTCATCCTCGTCTTCGCCGGCCTCCTGTCGCTGCCGCAGGCGACGCAGTCCGGGGTGCGCGCGCCGTTCATCGATGCGCTCTTCACCGCCACGTCCGCCGTGTGCGTCACCGGACTCGTGACCGTCGACACGGGCAGCTACTGGTCGGGGTTCGGCCAGGGCGCGATCCTGATCGCCATCAAGGTGGGCGGCCTGGGGATCATGACCATGGCCTCGCTGCTGGGGCTCGCGGTCTCCCGGCGCATCGGCCTCACCCAGCGCATCCTGGCCGCGGGCGAGGCGCGCGCGTCAGGCCTGGGCGACTTCCGGCACCTGCTGCGCACCATCATCATCGTGTCCACCGCCACCGAGCTGTCGATCGCGTTCGTCCTGTTCTGGCGGCTGCTCGCCCACCACGAGCATCTCCCCACCGCGCTGTGGCACGCGATCTTCTACGGGATCTCGGCGTTCAACAACGCGGGATTCTCGCCCGACCCGAACGGCATCGTCCCGTTCGCCGCGGACCCGTGGTTCCGGATCCCGATCGCCGGCGGCGTGTTCATCGGCGCGCTCGGATTCCCCGTGTACCTCAACCTGATCCGCGCGTGGCGCCGCCCCCGCTCGTGGTCGCTCCACACCAAGCTGACGCTCGTCATGGTGGTCCTGCTGTCCTTCATCTCGGCCGCGCTGCTCGCGGCGTTCGAGTGGAACAACCCCGACACCTTGGGTGCGTACCATCCGTTCACCAGGTTCGGGCAGACCATGTTCATCTCGATCAACCAGAGATCCGGGGGCTTCTCTGCCGTCGACCACGGGGCCATGAACGAGCACACGTGGCTGCTTGAGGACGTGCTGATGTTCATCGGCGGCGGCTCGGGCGGCACCGCCGGCGGAATCCGCGTCACCACCGTCGCCGTCCTGATCCTCGCCATCTGGGCGGAGGCGCGCGGCAGGCGCGACATGGAGGCCTTCGGAAAGCGCATCGGCACGGAGGTGCTGCGCCTTGCGGTCGCCGTGACGATCATCTCGCTCGCATTCGTGATCGTGGGGGCCGGCGTGATCCTCGCCCAGACCACCGGAACCGTGCTTCCCTACCGTCCCGACGCGGTGGGGCTGGGTCTCGACGAGGTGCTCTTCGAGGCCATCTCCGCATACGCGACGTGCGGGCTGTCGACGGGCATCACGTCCCATCTACCCGCCGATGCGAAGCTGACATTGACCATACTGATGTTCGTGGGACGTCTCGGTTCGGTCACCATCGCGGCGTCGCTCGCGCTCAACCGGCAGCGGCGCGTGATCCGCTACCCGTCAGAAAGGCCCCTCATTGGCTAGCAACGATTCGGACCGCGCGGGCGTGCTCGTCTTCGGGCTCGGACGCTTCGGCTCCGCGCTCGCGGACACGCTCGACTCGATGGATGTCGAGGTGCTCGCGGTCGAACGCGACCCCGCTGTGGTCGAGCTGTGGTCCAAGCGCATTCCGTGCGTCGAGGCGAACGGCGCGGATCCACGCGCCCTCGAGCAGATCGGTGCGGCCGACTTCGCCGCCGCCGTCGTGGGCGTGGGCACCTCCCTGGAGGCGTCCGTGCTCATCACCGGCAACCTGGTCGACGTGGGCATCCCCGAGATCTGGGCCAAGGCCACGTCTGTCGAGCACAAGCGGATCCTCGAGCGCATCGGCGCCCACCACGTGGTCCTGCCAGAATCTGACGCCGGCGCGCGCGTGGCGCACTCCGTGGGCGGCAGGATGCTCGACTACATCGAGATCGAGGACGGATTCACGATCATCAAGATGCGCCCGCCGCGCGAGACGCACAGCTTCACGCTGGACAAGCTCGACCTGAAGGGCAAGTACGGGGTCCACGTGATCGGCGTCAAGCGCGCCGGCGAGGAGTTCGAGTACGCGACTCCCGAGACCCTCGTGGGCCCCGAGGACCTCCTGGTGGTGGCGGGCGAGGGCGAGCTGCTCGAGCGGTTCGCGCAGCGACCGTAGTGCGCGCTCAGCTCAGGATGCCGCGGGTGATCGAGTCGCCGGAGTGCGTGGGGACGCCATCCGCGGGCTCGACCGAGATGTCCACGATCGGGAACGCCGCCACGTCGTAGCCGGCCGGGATCTCGAACTCCTCGTGGTCCTGCGTCAAGTACCCCAGGGACACCATCCCCTGCACCTCGGTGTCGATCAGCCACACCTCGAGGTTGGCGGCTCCCGCATCGGTGAAGGTCGTGTCCACCACCAACACCTCCGAGCCGTCGTCACGCCTCTCGACGCGCGCCTCGCCGGCCTCGGCCTCGGTGGCGAGGTCCGCGAGCTGGGCCGAGGCCACCAGGGTCTGCGGGGAGTCGCCGCCGGAGGTCAGCAGCCCCACCCCGGCCGCGCCGAGCACCACTCCCGCCGCGGCGGCCGCCATCCCCACGAGCCAGGGGCTCGGGCGGCGGCGCCGCGCCGCAAGCTCGTCCGGCGCCCCACCGCCGG
>NZ_JAHEBP010000044.1:15249-16707 GCF_024642165.1 Demequina sp. | reverse complement strand
GTGTCGCTCACCGCCGAGGAGCTCATCGAGGAGGCGGGCGACCTCTCGGGGCTCTCCACGGCGTTCCTGGAGCGCGAGCTGGTGGCCGACGCGAAGGTTCAATACGGCGTGGTCGAGGCGCGCATCGGGCCGGAGATCATGCGTCAGGTCGAGCGCCAGGTGCTGCTGCAGGTGCTCGACTTCAAGTGGCGCGAGCACCTCTACGAGATGGACTACCTCAAGGAGGGCATCGGGCTGCGCGCCATGGGTCAGCGCGACCCGCTGATCGAGTACCAGCGCGAGGGCTTCCAGCTCTTCGATGCGATGACGGACGCCATCAAGGAGCAGGCGGTGTCGATCCTGTTCCGCGTAGAGAAGCGCGAGACGGCCGAGCAGCCGCCCGCCGGTGGTCTGACCGCGGACTCCGCGGCGCGCACCGCGCAGTCCGCGCCCCCCGTCGGAGCGCCCGCGCGGGCAGTCGCGGGCGGTGTCGCCACGCAGGCGGGCCAGGCCGGGCAGCGCATGTCGGCCACCCCGGCCTCCGGCTCCATGGGTAACCCGGTCCAGGCTCGCATGGGTGCGCTGACGTTCTCGGGACCGTCAGAGGACGGCTCTGCCGCGCCCAAGGTCGACAAGGCGGCGGGTGCCCCGGGTGCCGCCGCGGGGGCAGCTCCCAAGCCGTGGGACGACGGCGGGACCTTCCCCGGCACCGGCAAGAACTCGCCATGCCCCTGTGGGTCCGGGCGCAAGTACAAGATGTGCCATGGCAGGAACGAGGAGACCGCCGGGGCGTAGCGCCCCGATCGCCGTCATCCGATGTCGAGGACGGTGATGACCCACCGTCCCGCCAGATCCTCGAGCCGGATCGCGATCGCGTGGGACCTGTCGCCGATGCTCGCGACCGCGGCGACCTCCGCGGCGCCCGCGGCGACACGGCAGGTCCGCGCCCTCAGGATCCGGGCGTCCACGGAGCCGCGGCGGCCGGCGCGCCGGGACAGCGAGTGCTGGCGGGCGAGCCGGTCGCGCACCTCCGGCGTGATCCACCGCAGCAGCGTGTCGATGCCGTCCCCACCGTGGACCACCTCGACCGCGGTGAGGGCCACGGTGCACGCGAGCGGGGTGGGGTCCCCCAGGCTGGGGCGCGCCCGCCCGTAGACGTCCGCGCGCGGAGGACGCGGCGCCCAGGCCGGCTCGGCGCTCATCGGGCCGATCCCGCCGGCCACGCCCGCAGCTCGAGCCGCTGACCGGGCAGGATCAGGTGGGGATCCGCGCCCACCACGTCGCGGTTGTCCGCGTAGAGCTCCGGCCACGCGGCGGCGATGTCGGCGTCCGTGGCGCTCGTGCCCAGCGCGTCGGCGGCGATCGACCACAGGCTCTCTCCGCGCACCACCACGTGGATCGTCGACCGAGACGCGGGCGGCGGCTCTTGAGTCGAGGATCTCGGCTCCGCGGTGGGTGTCGCGGCGGTGGGTGTCGCGG
>NZ_JAHEBP010000044.1:0-15149 GCF_024642165.1 Demequina sp. | reverse complement strand
TGTCGCGGTGGCAGGCGTAGCTGTGCTCGGAGCCGCGGAGGTCTCGACGGGTGCGGCGGGCGAAGGCTCGGTGGGCAGCCACCCCCCGGATGGCGGCGGATCGGCGGCGTGCGCGGCTCCTACACCCAGCACGGTCACCGCCAACCCCGCCGCGAGGGAACGGGCGAGCCGCCCGGTCCACGCCGGGGCGGCTCGCCCGCGCAGGCGGGCCGCAAGCGCGGCGACCACCTCGAGGGTGAACCGTCCCGCCGCGAGGGCGCCCATCGCGCCCAGGACCACGAGGAGCGCATCGGCCGCCTCCCACACCCGCCAGTCGACGCGGACCGCGGTGTGCCACGCGAGCACGGCCGCTGCGCCTCCCAGCACAGGGACGGATGCCGCCGCCCAGCGAAGGGCCGCCGGGCTCTCGGGTGCCGTGGCTGCGTTCATCGTCGCCTCATTTCGTATTGTTTGATGTTGTTTGATAACACATGGTGTAGTCGAGTGCCGTCGGTTTGTCCACCGGGGGCGGCGCATTGTGGACGGCGCGGCTACCGTGGCGCCATGCGCTGGGAGTTGCTTTTCGCGGACCTCGAGGCGAGGGTGGACGCCGCTGAGCGCGCCGATCTCGACGTGGAGATCGCGGAGCGCACGCGCGACGAGAGGGCCGGCATCGAGTTGGCCGGGCGCCTGGTGCACGCCCGTGGCGAGTCCGTGACAGTCACGGTGCGCGGCGGCGCGCGGGTCTCCGGGTCGATCGCGGACGCGGCCGGAACCTGGGTGCTGCTCGCGACCGCGGGGGGCGACGCCCTGGTACCCCTCGTGGCGGTCGCCGCCATCGAGGGCATCGGTCATCGGGCCTCGCCGCTCACTCACGTCGAGACCCGGCTGCCCGTCTCATCCGTGCTGCGTGAGCTCGCCGAGACCCGCGCGGCGGTGCTGGTCGAGACCGATGGCGGCGCCTGGCAGGGCCGGATCGCCGCGGTCGGCAGCGATCATCTCGACCTCGACGGCCCGGGGGGACTGCGGGCGATCCCGCTCCGCGCGGTGCTCGTGGTGAGGGCCCGGGGCTAGGCGTCGCAGCCCTCGGGTCGCCGCGAACTAGCGGGTCTCGCGCTCCTTCGCCTGCTCGCGCGTGGCGGCGTACTGGCGCTCGATGTAGGCCTCGAGCTGCGTCTCCTCGACGCGCCATTGGCCGCGCCCGCCCACCTGGATCGCGGGCAGGTCTCCGGTGCGTACGAGGGCATACGCCTGCGGCGAGGAGATGTTGAGGATCTCCTGGACGTCGCTGAGCTTGAGGAACCGGGGCGGCACCTCGCCATTGTGGCACGGGGCACGTGCGGCCGTCCCGCCGTCCACAGGCCTTCCCTGGTCCCGTGTCACCAGGCATGATGGCCCTATCCGAGCAGGAGGGGGGCCTGCCATGACCGACGTGCGTCCGGTAGCGGCGCGGCTGCGGCGGCCGGGGTGGAAGGACCCACGGCTGATCGTGGGCGTGCTGCTGGTCGCCGTGGCCGTGGTCGCCGTGGCGACCATGCTCCGCGCCGCGGACCGCACCGCGCCCCTCTACTCGGCTCACGGCACCCTGGTGCCCGGCACCGTGCTCGACGAGTCGAACGTCGCCGTCGCGCACGTGCGCGTGGGCGACGGCTACCTCTCCGCGCCGGACGAGGCGCCTTGGGATCGAGTGGTCACACGGACCATCGGCGACGGCGAGCTCATCCCCGCGGGTGCGGTGGTCGATCGCGAGGACTTCGGCGGCCGTCCCGTCGCCGTGACCGCGAGCGCGCCGGTCTCGGAGGCCGTGCGGCCGGGCGCGCTCGTCGACGTGTGGGTGACGCGCGACGGCGACCCGCCGGCCTCGGAGCGGGTGGGTGAGTCCCTGGTCGTGGCCGCCGTCGACCGCGACGAGGGCGCGTTCGGCGTGGGTGGCGAGACGGTCTACGTCGTGGTCGATGCCGACGGCGTGGGCGCCATGCTCGACGCGCTCGCCTCCGCCGGCGAGGTCGCGGTGGTGGGGATCGGCTGATGGGCCGCGTGGGCGTGGTGGTCGCCGTGCGCGGCGCGCAGGAGGCCGAGGTGGTGGCGGGGATCGACGCCCACCCGGGCCTGACCGTGGTGCGCCGATGCGCGGACCTGGCCGAGGCCGTCGCAGTGGCGCGCGCGGGGCTGGGCTCCGTGGTGATCGTCTCCGACCAGCCGCACCTCGACCGCGACGCGCTCGCGTCGATCCGAGACGCGGGCGTCGGGGTGGTCGGCGTCGGCACCGGCGCGGGCCGGGACAGGCTCGTCGCCCTCGGAGTCCCGGTGCCCAGCGGGCCGCTCGCCGACGCCGTACTCGCCTCCGCGACCCGCACCCCGCCGGTGCTCGTGGCCCCGCCCCGGCGCGGCGGCGGGGTGATCATCGCGGTGTGGGGCACCGGGGGCGCGCCCGGGCGCACCACCGTGGCCGTCAACGCGGCGGCGGAGTGCGCCCTCGCGGGGCATCGCACCCTGCTGGTCGACCTCGACACCTACGGGGCGTCGGTGGCGACCGTGCTGGGACTTTCGGACGAGGTGCCCGGCCTCGCCGCGGTGACCCGCGCCGCGGTGCGCGGCGAGGATCCCGCCTCCCTGCTCGAGCGGCACGCGTTGGACGTCGCGCCTCGGTTCAGGGTGCTCACCGGACTCACCCGGGCGGCGCGGTGGCCCGAGGTCACCCCGGCGGGGCTCGAGCGGCTGTGGCCCGCCCTGCGCGCCGCGGCCGACGTGGTGGTGGTGGACGTGGCCGCCGCGGTCCAGTCATCGGACGGCGACGGGGTCGAGGGCCGCGCCCCGCGGCGCGACGCGGCCACCGCCTGCGCGCTGGACGAGGCGGATCTGGTGCTCGCCGTGGGTGGCGCGGAGCCGCCCCAGTTGGTGCGGCTGGTCCAGACGCTGCTCGACGTCGACGGGCCGCCTCCCGTGGTCGCCGTCAACCGCATCCGCTCCTCCGTGGCCGGGGGCAGCCCGGAGGACGCCATCGCGGCCGCCCTGGGCCGGCACGCGGGGATCGCGGAGGTGTGGCCGCTGCCGTGGGACCTGCGCGCCTGCGACGCGGCGCTGCGTGACGGCCGGGTGCTCGCCGAGGCGGCGCCCCGCTCACCGCTGCGCCGCGCGATCTCGTCGATGACGGCCGCGCTGGTGGACGCCGCGCGCGCCTCGCAGGGAGCGTCGGCGGCGGTGACAGACTGAAGGCATGCGCGTGTACCTGCCCTCGACCGTCACCGACCTCCCGCGTTGCACGGACGGCCACTGGGAGCCGCCCGTGGGCTACGCCGTCACCGAGCGCCTCCTCCAGATCGCGGCGAGCGACGATGCCGATGAGCTCGCCGAGCTCGCGCGCTCCGTCGCCGCCAGCGCCTCGGTCATCGAGCACGGTTCGGCGCTCAGGGTCGTGGTGGTCGCGGAGCTCACGCGCGCCGAGCTGGACGCGGACCCGGACCTGCACCCGGCGGCCGTGCGCCTCTCCGAGCGCGTGCCCGCCTCCGCCATCGCGTGCGCCTTCGTCGACGAGCCGGGTGCGGCAGAGGACGTCCGTGCCGCGGTCGCGGGTGACGACGACGCGCTCGCGCGTCTCGACGAGCGCGACCTGCTCTGGTACGACGCCACCGAGCTGGGTCACGTGCCCGTTCTCTGACGGGCCGCGCGACGATCGCTAGGCGAGGCGGCGCAGCGCCTCATCGTGCAGCAGCCCGTTGGTGACCAACGCGTTGCCGCCGTGTGGGCCCGGCGTCCCGTCGACGCCGGTGAAGCGCCCCCCGGCCTCCTCGACGATCGGCACCAGGGCCGCCATGTCGTACAGCGCGAGCTCGGGTTCGGCGGCGATGTCGACGGCGCCCTCGGCCACCAGCATGTAGCTCCAGAAGTCGCCGAAGGCGCGCGTGCGCCGGACGTCGCGCAGGAGCCCCATGAAGGGCTCGAGGGAGCCGTGCGCCTCCCATTCGGCCAGGTCGGAGTAGGACAGGGAGGCCTCCGACAGCGTGGAGACGTCCGAGACGCGGATGCGCCGCGCGGTGGCCTCGGACTGGCCGGCCCATGCACCCTGGCCCCGCGCGGCGAACCAGCGCCGGTGCAGCGCGGGCGCGCTCGCGACGCCCACCACCACGTCGTCGCCGTCGAGCAGCGCGATGAGAGTGGCCCAGACGGGGACGTCGCGGATGAAGTTCTTGGTGCCGTCGATCGGGTCGATCACCCAGCGCCGCGCGGCGTCGCCGGACGTGCCGTACTCCTCACCCACGATCGCGTCGTGGGGACGGTGCTGGCCCAGCAGCCGGCGCACGGTCTGCTCGGCCGCGCGGTCGACGGCGGTCACCGGGGTGTCGTCCGGCTTGGTCTCCACCGTGAGGTCCCCAGTGGCGAAGTTCGCGAGGGTGAGGCGGTCCACCTCGTCGGCGATGGCGAGCGCCAGCAGCAGGTCGTCGGCGTAGGGTCCGGAAGTCATGCGCTCAGGCTACCGGCGGCCCCGGGAGGGACGATGCGGGGCGTCAGTACGCGTCGCCCGCCGCCCGGGAGGCCAGCAGCCGCCGGATCGAGTCCACGCGGGTGCGCCGGTCCGCGTCCTCGGCGGCCCACGCGTCGAGCTCGCAGCCGGCGGCGGCGGACTCGTGCGAGCACGCGCGCGGGCAGTGCTCATCCGCGGCCGCCGCGACGTCGGGGAACGCGAGGATGAAGTGCGCGGGGTCCACGTGCGCGAGGCCGAAGGACCGGATGCCCGGGGTGTCGACGATCCAGCCACCGCTGGGCACCTCGTACCGGATGGCCGAGGTGGAGGTGTGCCGCCCGCGGCCCGTGACGTCGTTGACCACGCCCACGGCGCGCCCCGCATCGGGCACCAGCGCGTTGACGAGCGTCGACTTGCCCACTCCCGAGTAGCCCACCAGGACCGTGGTGATCCCGTGCAGCTCCTGCCGGAACCGCACGAAGCCAGGGTCCGCCTCGGGGCCGCCCTCGCGCCGCACCGAGGTCTCGATGACGGTCACGCCCAGCGGCTCGTACGCGGCGCGCAGGTGGTCCGCGCTCGCGAGGTCCGCCTTGGTGAGCACCAGCACGGCGGTCATGCCCGCGTCGAACGCGGCCACCAGGCAGCGGTCGATCATCCGCGGGTTGGGCTCCGGATCGGCCAAGGCGGTGACGATCGCGAGCTGGTCCGCGTTGGCCACCACCACCCGCTCCGCGGGGTCCGTGTCGTCCGCGGTGCGACGCAGCGAGTTGCGCCGCTCGTCGCGGCGCACCACGCGGGCCAACGTGTCCGCGCGGCCCGAGGTGTCGCCCACCACGCCCACGTGGTCGCCGATCACCAGCCCGCGTCGCCCGAGCTCGCGCGCCTTGACGGCCATCACCACCGCATCGTCCACCTGCACCGTGTAGCGCCCGCGGTCCACGGCGATCACGGTGCCGTCCACCGCGTTCTCATGCGCCGGTCGGATCTTGGTGCGGGGCCTCGATCCACGCCGGGTGGGCCGCACCCGTGCATCGGACTCGTCGTAGCGGCTCCAGTCGCTCACGCATGGTCCGGGGTCGAGGGCATGCCCCCAGCGTACCGAGCGCCCCGGCGCCGGGGCGCTGACCGCCCCCGGCCCCTACGCTGGAGTGAGGCCGGCGACGCGGACGTCCCCCGCCTCGCCATGGAGGAGAGAGGTGGCGCGTGGACCGCACGCTGAGGATCGCCGTGGTGGGCACCGGGGGATGGGCGGAGCAGCACGCCCGCATCTTCTCGCGGCGCCCGGACACGGAACTGGTGGCGATCGTGGGTCGCAACCAGGCTCGCACCGCGACCCGGGCGGCGGCCTACGGAGCCGCGCCGTTCACGGACGTCGACTCGATGCTCGACGCCGCGCGCCCGGACCTGGTGACCGTCTGCCTGCCCAACGAGGCGCACTTCGAGCCCACGATGCACCTGCTGCGCCGGGACGTCCCGCTGCTGGTCGAGAAGCCGCTGGTGTTCGAGCTCGACGAGGCCGATGCGCTGCTCGCCGAGGCCGAGGCGCGCGGGCTGTTCTTCGCGATCAATCTCAATCACCGGTTCGCCGAGCCGGTGCAGCGCGCCAAGGCGGCTATCGACGCGGGCGAGCTGGGCGACCCGGTGTTCGCGACGTGGCGGTTCGGGGGCGAGCCGAACTTCGGCACCAGCCCGCACGCGAACCTCATCGAGACCCAGGTCCACGGGATCGACATGCTCGAGCACCTGTGCGGGCCCGTGTCCTCGGTGATGGCGCAGATGACGGACCTCACGCGCCCCGGCACGTACACGACTCTGGCCGTGGCGTTGACCTTTGCCAGCGGCGCGGTCGGCAGCCTGGTGGGCAGTTACGACTCGTCGTACGCATACCCGGACACCCACATGGTCGAGGTCAACGGCACGGGTGGGCGGCTGCTGATCGAGGACACCGTCAAGCGCCTGACCGTGTCGACGGCGGGCGAGGCGACGAGGCGGGTGTGGGAGGCCGGCTACTTCGACGACGAGGCGCGCACCTTCGCCTTCACGTTCGATCGGCACGTGGAGGCGCTGCTGGCCGCCTTCCGGGCCGGCGAGGAGCCGCCGGTGCACGCTCGCGAGGGCCGGCGTGCGCTCGCGGTGGCGCACGGCATCATCAGGTCCTTCGAGACGGGCGCGCGCGTGGCGGTCTGAGAGCGGGCGGGGCGCTCGGGCTCAGGCGGCGTCGCCCAGCATCCCGGACCACATGGCGGGGAAGTCAGGCATGGTCTTGGCGGTGGTGCCCACGTTGCGCACGCCGATGCCGGGGACCGCGAGGCCCAGGATCGCCGCGAAGGTGGCCATGCGGTGGTCGTGATACGTCTCCATCACCGCGCCGGACAGCCCGCCTGCGGGCCGGCCGCCGAAGGTCAGCGAGTCGGCGTCGGCCGTGCACTCGCCGCCCAGACGCGTGACCTCGGCCGCGATCGCCGCCAGGCGGTCGGTCTCGTGGCCGCGCAGGTGGCCGATCCCGCGGAGGCGCGAGGGGCCGTCGGCGAGCGCGCACAGCGCCGCGATGGTGGGGGTGATCTCGCCGGCGGGGGAGAGGTCCGCGTCGATGCCGCGGATCGCACCGGCCGACGTCACCGTCATCACGTCCGCGTCGAGGCGGCATTCCGCGCCCATGCGGGTGAGCAGCTCGGGATAGAGAGCGCCGGGCTGGGTGGTCGCCGAGGGCCACCCGGGAATCCGCACCGTGCCGCCCGCGACCAGGGCGGCGGCCATGAACGGGCCGGCGTTCGACAGGTCGGGCTCGACCCGGACGTCGCCCAGGTGGAGCGGGCCCGGATGGACCACCCAGGTGCGGGAGTCGGGCTGGTCCACGAGCACGCCCGCGGCGCGTAGCGTCTCGCAGGTCATGTCGATGTGGGGCAGGCTCGGCAGCGTCGCGCCGATGTGGCGGATGGTGAGACCGTGGGCGAGTCGCGGCGCGGTGAGCAGCAGGCCGGTGACGAACTGCGACGACTCGGACGAGTCCACGTCGACCTCGGTGGGCAGGCTCTCGGGAGGCGAGACGGCGAACGGCAGGGTGCCGCGGCCGTCGTCGTCCACCGTGGCGCCCAGAAGCCTCAAGGCGTCGAGCAGGGGACCCATGGGACGCACCCGCGCTCCCTGGTCGCCGTCGAAGGTCACGCGGGCATCGGCCAGGAGCACGAGCGGAGGGACGAAGCGCATGACGGTGCCCGCCAGGCCGCAGTCGATCGACGCGCCGCCGCGGAGTGGCCCGGGTCGCACCCGCCATTCCTCCGTCGAGTCGTCCACGGCGACCCCGAGAGCCCGCAGGGCGGCGATCATGAGCTCGGAGTCTCGCGAGCGCAGGCCGCCGCGGATGGTCACGGGCTCCGCCGCCAGCGCTGCGAGCACCAGGTACCGGTTGGTGAGCGACTTCGAGCCGGGGATCGACACCGTCGCGTCGAGCGCGGCGTGTGCGACGGGCGCCTCCCAGACCTGCGCGGCGTCGGTTGGGGCGAGGGGGTCGCCGCTCACGCGGAGCGCTTCTTGGACCCCGCTGCCTTTGCTGCCACCTTGGCGTCCTTCGCCTTGGTCTTGGCGAGCGTCGCCTTCGCCTTGGCCTTGTCCTTGTGCGCCTTCTTGCGGGCGATGTGTCGCGGGCTGTGCCCCACGGCGGCCGCCAGCAGGACCCCGCCCACCAGGGAGACGTTCTTGAGGAACTGCTCGAGCTCCTGCGTCCTGCGCTCCTCGTCGGTCTCCTTCCAGAACGGATGCGCGTACGCGGCGGCGGCGCCCGCGAGCCCGGCGAGGCCCAGCGCGGCGAGCCGCGGGGTGCGTGACAGCGCCAGCATCGACGCGAGCGCCACGCTCGCGGCGCCGTGGAACTTCACGAGGTCGACGGCCTTGACCTCCTCGAGGCCGATCTCCTTGAGAGCCGGTTCGACGGTGGGAGCGATGCGGGCGGCAGGCTCCTCCGGCTCGAGGTAGGTCTGGACGCCTTCGTAGACGAACCACGAGGCGAGCAGCGGACGGGCGAGAGCGCGCAACATGCCTCCTACGCTACCAAGCCGCGCGGCCCGCGTCAGGGCGCCGGGGAATGAACGGCACACACCCGCCGTTCCCCCTTGCGTGACGACCTCCGTGGACACCGGCTCGCCTGCGCGTTCCGCCGCGCCTTCGCGCGCCGGGGTACGCTCGCAGGCGATGAGCGACGTAGCAGAGTTCGATTTCGAGACCGAGGCGCTGTCCTACATGGATCAGCTGTACGCCGCCGCCCTGCGCATGACGCGCAACGGCGCGGACGCTGAGGACCTGGTGCAGGAGACCTTCGCGAAGGCCTTCGCGGCCCAGGACAAGTTCACGCCCGGCACCAACCTCAAGGCGTGGCTGTACAGGATCCAGACCAACGCCTTCATCAACACGTACCGCAAGAAGCAGCGGGAACCCAAGCGCTCGGATGCCGAGTCCGTCGAGGACTGGCAGCTGGCCGCCGCGGCGGAGCACACCTCGACCGGACTCGTCTCCGCCGAGGACACCGCACTCGACGGGCTGGGAGACGAGGAGATCCGCCGGGCGTTGTCCGAGCTCTCCGAGGACTTCCGGATGGCCGTCTACCTCTCCGACGTGGAGGGATTCGCATACAAGGAGATCGCTCAGATCATGGATACCCCCGTCGGGACCGTGATGTCGCGCCTCCACCGCGGCCGCAAGCTGCTGCGGGAGAAGCTGCGGGACTACGCCGCCGAGCGTGGTCTCTATGAGCGGACCCCGGTGAAGAAGAACAAGGACGGGGAGGCATGCCGTGCCCAAGCCTGAATGCGAGGAGGCCCTCGATCGCCTCTTCGAGTACATCGACCACGAGCTTCCCGATGAGGAGATCCACCGCATCGGGGACCACCTCAAGACGTGCCCACCGTGCGAGGCGGAGCACCAGATCAACGAGAAGATCAAGCGTCTGGTGAACCGCACCGGCCACGACGAGGCGCCCGACGAGCTCCGCATGCGGATTCTCGCCACCATCCGCGCCAGCCGCGACGTGGGCGCCACGGACTGACGGTCGCGACCGCCGCATCGTCCCTGTGCCCGCGGGGGCGCACCTGCCCGAAGACGACTGAAGCCGCATCGGCCATGCCGATGCGGCTTCGTCTATCCGGGCGGACGCGACTCAGGCGTTGGGCCGCTTGCCGTGGTTGGCGCCGGACTTCGCGCGCGACTTGCGCTTGCGGCCTCGCTTGCTCACTGCGTTCCCCTTTCTGGGCTCTGGAAAGACCCTCTATCCTCCCATACCTTGCGACTTCGTCACACCCCGCTTCTCCCACCGGGGCTCGCGGCGCTAGTGTCAGCCTCAAGCACTAGGCGGCGCCTGCCGATGGAGGATTCGTGAGCGATCAGCCCCAGTCAGTCATCCCCTTCCTGCACGCCCTCGCTTCGACGGGCGGCTCCGACCTGCACTGCAAGGTCGGGTCGGCGCCGCGAGTGCGCGTCGACGGCCGTCTGCGCAAGCTGCAGGTGCCGCCCCTCACCAGCGAGGACACCCGCCACATGGTGGCGCAGGTGCTTCCCGAGGATCTGGTCGCGACGTTCCGCGACACCCACGAGGCGGACTTCGCATTCTCGCTGTCCGGCGTGGGCCGGTTCCGTGTGAACGCGTACGTCTCGCGTGGCACGGACTGCCTGGTGTTCCGGCGCGTGGCCGTGGGCGCCCAGAACTTCGAGGAGCTGGGCCTGCCGCCCGTGATCGCGGACCTGGCCCTCGAGCCCCGCGGGCTCGTGCTGGTCACCGGCCCCACCGGCTCGGGAAAGACCACCACCCTGGCCTCGATGATCGACCTCATCAACTCCTACCGTGAGGTGAACATCGTCACCATCGAGGACCCGATCGAGGTGCTCCACACGGACAAGAAGGCGATCATCTCCCAGCGTGAGGTGCGCTCGGACACGCTCGACTTCACCAATGCGCTCCGCGCCGCCATGCGCCAGGACCCCGACGTCATCATGGTGGGCGAGATGCGCGACATCGAGACGGTGCGCGCCGCCCTCTCGGCGGCGGAGACGGGCCACCTGGTGCTCGCAACCCTGCACACGGTGGACGCGCAGGACACCATCAACCGCATCGTCGACTTCTTCACCCCGCACGAGCAGAACCAGGTCAGGGCCACGCTGGCGCAGACCCTCCGCGGCATCGTCTCCCAGCGCCTCGTGCGCCGCGGCGACGGCACGGGCCGCACGCTCGTGGCCGAGGTGATGGTCAACACCGGCCGCACGGCGGAGGCGATCGTGGACCCCGCGAGCCAGCCGCCCATCCTCGACCTCATCGCGGACGGCGAGTACTACAAGATGCAGACGTTCGACCAGCACCTGTTCGAGCTGGTCCGCGACAACGTGGTCGCCCTCGACGACGCCGTCGCGATCGCGTCGCGTCCGCACGACCTCATGGTCGAGCTGCGCGGCGCCGGCGTGGTGGAGTAGTTCGCGGGACGATGCGGCGGCCGGGTCAGGCCGCCGGCGGCTCGATCCCGAGCCACGAGTGCCAGCGCGAGTGGAGCACGAGCCACGCCATGAGGCCGTAGCCCGCCTGCTGGGGCAGCGCATCGTGGCCCGTCGCCATGTCCGCCGCCCATTGGTCGTGCCGGGCGAGCGGGCCGTACATGTCGACGTACCCGACGCCGCGGCGGGAGGCCGCGTCCTCGCACACCGCCGCCAACTCCGCGATGCGCGGGTTGTCCTCCTCGCGGCCCGGCGGCGGCCCGGCGATGAGCGTCTCGAAGCCCAGCGCGTGCGCCCGGTCGAGGAAGTTGGCGATGTTGAGGCGCGTCATCGTGGGCGAGACGCTCCGCAGGACGTCGTGGCGGCCGATCGCGAACAGCACGAAGTTGGCGTCGGGCTCCGTGTGCCGGAGCCGCCGCAGCGCCTCCTCGTCCCAGCGGCTGGTGAGCTCGCCCGTGGTCTCGCGCGGCACCGCCAGGGTGTGGAACGCGAGGTCGGGCGCGAGCGGGAGCGTACGCGCGGCGACGCGGCCCGCCCATCCCAAGGCCTTGGGGTCCCCGTGGCCCGCGACCAGCTCGTCGCCCACGAGGAACATGTTCCTCATCGCGCGAACGCCCGCTCCACCAGGTCGCTCTGCTCCGCCACGTGCCGGGACGCGAGGCCGGATGCGGGCGACGCCGCGGCATTGCGAGACACCACCGCGACGGTGTGGCCGATGATCTGCGGCAGGGTGAGGGACATCTTGGACCACGCGCCCTGGTTCTGCGGCTCCTCCTGGACCCACATCACCTCGGCGCCGTCGAAGGCGGCGAGCGCCGCCTTGATGCCGTCGTGGTCGAGCGGGTACAGCTGCTCCAGGCGCACGATGGCGGTGGCGGTGTCGCCGGTGCGATCGCGCTCCGCCACCAGGTCGTAATACACCTTGCCCGCGCACAGCAGCACGCGGTCCACGCCCGCGGGGTCGACGGTCGCGTCGGGGATGACCGGGAGGAAGGTGCCGGTGGTGAAGTCCTCGACCGCGGACTGCGCCGCGCGCAGGCGCAGCATCGACTTGGGCGTGAACACCACCATCGGCTTGCGCGGCCGGTTGTACGCCTGCCGGCGCAGCAGGTGGAAGTAGCTGGCGGGCGTCGACGGCATCGCGGCGATCATGTTCTCCTCCGCGCACAGCTGGAGGAAGCGCTCGACGCGCGCGGACGAGTGGTCGGGTCCCTGGCCCTCGAAGCCGTGCGGCAGCAGCAGCACCACGGACGTGGACTGGGCCCACTTCTGCTCGGCGGAGGAGATGAACTCGTCGATGATGGTCTGCGCGCCGTTGACGAAGTCGCCGAACTGCGCCTCCCACAGGACCAGCGCGTCGGGACGCTCCACGGAGTAGCCGTACTCGAATCCCAGCACCGCGTATTCGGACAGCGACGAGTCGTAGATGTGCAGGCGACCCTGGTCGGAGGCGAGGTACAGCAGGGGAGTCCACTCGGCGCCCGTGCTGCGGTCGTGATACACCGCGTGGCGCTGGACGAACGTGCCGCGGCGGCTGTCCTGACCGGACATGCGGACGGGTACGCCCTCCTGGAGCAGCGTGCCGAACGCGAGGATCTCGCCGTAACCCCAGTCGATGCCGCCCTCGTGGCTCATCTGCTCACGCTTCTCGAGCAGCTTGGCGAGCTTGGGGTGGACGGTGAAGCCCTCGGGCGGTCGCACGTGGGCCTTGCCGATCCGCTCGATCTGGCTCGCCGCGACCGAGGTGCGCCAGCCCACCATCACCCCCGCGTCCGAGGACTGGGACGAGGGCAGCTCGAGGCCCGAGATCGATTCCGCGTCGGCCCGTGGCTTGAAGCCGTCGCGGGTCTCGATGAACACCCGCTCGAGCTGGGCGAGGTAGTCCTTCGAGACCGACTCCGCCTCCTCGGTGGTGATGTCGCCGCGGCGGATGAGGGACTCGGTGTACAGGTGACGCACGGACCTCTTGGCCTCGATGAGGTCGTACATGCGGGGCTGCGTCATCGAGGGGTCGTCACCCTCGTTGTGCCCGCGGCGGCGGTAGCACACCATGTCGACGATCACGTCGCGGCCGAACCGCTCGCGGTACTCGAAGGCGAGCCGGGCCGCGCGCACGCACGCCTCCGGATCGTCGCCGTTGACGTGGAAGATGGGGATCTGGAAGCCCTTGGCGATGTCCGTGCAGTAACGCGTCGACCGCGAGTTCTCCGGGCCGGTGGTGAAGCCCACCTGGTTGTTGATGATGACGTGCACGGTGCCGCCGGTGCGGTAGCCCTTGAGCATCGACATGTTGAGCGTCTCCTGCACCACGCCCTGCCCCGCGAACGCGGCGTCGCCGTGGATCAGGATCGGCAGCACCGGGTAGCCGTCCGTGGCGGGGTCCGCGCCGAGCGCGTCCAGCTTCGCGCGCACGATGCCCTCGAGGACCGGGTTGACGGCCTCCAGGTGCGAGGGGTTACCGGCCAGGTAGACGCGGGTGGTCGCGCCGGACTCGGCGGTGAACGTGCCCTCCGTGCCCAGGTGGTACTTGACGTCGCCCGAGCCCTGGACGGAGCCCGGCACCGCCGTGCCCTCGAACTCGGAGAAGATCTGGCCGTAGCTCTTCCCGGCGAGGTTCGCGAGCACGTTGAGACGGCCGCGGTGGGCCATGCCGATGCAGACCTCGTGCACGCCCGACTCCGCCGCCGCGCTCATCACCGAGTCGAGGAGCGGGATCAGGGATTCGCCGCCCTCGAGCGAGAACCGCTTCTGGCCCACGTACTTGGTCTGCAGGAAGGCCTCGAAGGCCTCGGCTGCGTTGAGGCGGTTGAGGATGCGCAGGTGCTCCTCGCGGCTGGGCTTGGTGTAGCCGTGCTCGAGGTGGTCCTGGAAGAACGAGCGCTGTTCGCGATCCGCGATGTGCATGTACTCGAGGCCGATGGTGCGGCAGTAGGCGTCGCGCAGGCGGCTGAGCACCTCGCGCATCCGCCAGTTGTTGCGGCTCGCGAAGCCGCCCGTCTCGTACGTGCGGTCGAGGTCCCACAGGGTGAGCCCGTGGGTCTGCACGTCGAGGTCGGGGTGCTTGCGGGGGCGCGAGGACAGCGGGTCCACATCCGCCATGAGGTGGCCGCGCGAGCGGTACGCGTGGATGAGCTCCGCGATCCGCGCCGGCTTGGCGGCCTCCGTCGCGGGGTCGGTGGCCGCGTCCTGCACCCAGCGCACGGGCTCGTAGGGCACCCGCATCGAGACGAAGACGCGGTCGTAGAATCCGTCGAGGCCCAGCAGCTTGCGGTGCACGAGGCCCAGGAACTCGCCCGACTGCGCCCCCTGGATGACGCGGTGGTCGTACGTCGAGGTGAGCGTCATGACCTTCGACACGCCCATGCGTGAGACGGTCTCCTCCGCGGCGCCCTGGAACTCCGCGGGGTAGTCCATCGAGCCGACGCCGATGATCGAGCCCTGGCCGCCCATGAGTCGCGGCACGGAGTGCACCGTCCCCAGCGTCCCCGGGTTCGTCAGCGTGATGGTGGTGCCCTGGAAGTCCGCCGCCTGCAGCGCCCCGGAGCGCGCGCGTCGCACCATGTCCTCGTACGCGTTCCAGAACTCGATGAAGTCCATGTGGTCGGCGCCCTTGATGGACGGGACCAGCAGCTGCCTGCTGCCGTCGGGGCGGGCCAGGTCGATCGCGAGCCCCAGGTTGACGCCCGCGGGCGTGAGCATGGCCGGCTTGCCGTCCTCCAGCGTGTACGCCACGTTCATGGCGGGGAATTCGGCGAGGGCCTCGACGATCGCGAAGCCGATGAGGTGGGTGAAGCTCACCTTGCCGCCGCGCGTGCGGGCGAGGTGGTTGTTGATGACCACACGATTGTCCATGATGAGCTTGGACGGGATGGTGCGCACGGACGTCGCGGTCGGCACCGCGAGGCTGGCCTCCATGTTCTCGACCACCCGCGCCGCGGGGCCGCGCAGGCGCGTGACGCCCTGCTCGACATCCTTGGCCTCGAGGGGTGAGTAGTCGGGGCTCTGCAGGTACGCGGCCGTGGGCGCCTGCGCCGTGGCGATGGGCTGCGTCGCGGTACCCAGGTCCGCGTCCGAGACCGGAGGAGCCGGGGCGGCTGCGGGCACCGGCGCGGTCGCCGGGGTCGCCTCAGCGGACGATGCGGCGGGTGCCGGGGACGATGCGGCGGGTGCCGGCGCATCGGTGCGGCCTGCCGGAGGGGGCGGCGGGGGAGGCGGGGCCTGCCGCGTGCTCACCGTC
>NZ_JAHEBP010000043.1 GCF_024642165.1 Demequina sp. | reverse complement strand
ACTCGCGGTGCCGCGTGCGCGCGTTCCATCGCGCGCCCACCACCGAGCAGGAGGCTAACAACGCGGACGTCGCGCTCAGCATGCACCTGTCCCTCGAGCGCGACGGCGCCGTCGAGCCGCTCTTCGACGGCTACGGCATCCTGTTCGCGCGAGCCGCCGAGGAGCCGGGACCCCGGGGCACCGACGAGGCGATCCTCAGGTCGCTCGTGGACCCGCACCTGTTCCACCTCGCCGACGGCGGATTCGGGGTGGTGGCGACGCGCGTCGCCCGCGGGGGAGAGCCGGACGGCACCGAGATGTCGAGCGTCCTGGTGGTGGCGTCGGGCGACCTGCTCAGCTACCGCGAGCTCGGCATGCTCGACCTGGGCGTGACGGACGGGGTGCGCTCACCCGCCGCGGTGTACGACGGCGATCGCGGCACGTACCTGGTCTCGTGGACCTCGGACGGCGGCGAGCGTCGGCATGCGGAGGTCGCCGACCTGGGTGACTCCTCGACCGTGGGGCCCGTGACGCCAGGTGGCGTCCTGGTCGCGGGCGTCGGCGCAGCCGAAGCCGGGACCGATCCCGCGGGTAGCGTGCTACCGATCCCGACCGGTGTGGAGCGCGCGCTCCGAGTGCGGTTCGGCCCCATCGTCAACACCGGCGCGAACCCGCCGGCGCCCGTGGAGGTCACGGTGGGCGCGCCGCTGTCCACGGCAGATCTGCCGGGCCGCCTGGTTCTGACCTACAGCGACGGTTCCACCGGCGGCTTGCCGGTCGCGTGGGATGAGGCGGCCGTCGCGACGGTCGACACCTCGCGACCGGGCGAGCACGTCATCACGGGAAGAGTGATCCAGGCGGTCTACCCCACACCGTTCGCGGACGAGCGGGCGGACCCGTCCGTGTACCCGTTCGAGCTCGACGGCGAGCCGCGATTCCTCATGGTGGCCACCAAGGACCTGCACATGGATCCCGTGAGCAACGCGGGAGAGCCCGTGGGCCTGCCGATCCGCATGGCCGCGCGGATCGAGGACCTCTCCGACGAGGCGCTCGAGGCCGGGCGGGTCGAGGAGGTCGACCTGCTGGTCCATGGGTCGCTCGACGCCCACGGGCGGCCGATGACCGGATGCTTCTGGGCGCCGGAGATCCACCTCATCGACGGCACGCTGTCGATCCTCGTGATGCCCAGCTACGGCGAGCCCACGGACATGTGGACGGGCCGCGCCAGCATCATGCAGCTGCGCCGCGACGCCGCCGGCCGCCACCTGGACCCCACGGTGCCCGGACACTGGAGCGCGCCGCGCCACGTGCTCCGAGCCGACGGCTCGCCGCTCAACCCCATCGAGGGCATCTCCCTCGACATGACCCATATCGAGGACTCGGGGATTCACTATTACGCCTGGCAGATGCTGGGTTCCGTGTTCATCGCCACCATGGACCCGGCGGACCCCGCGCGGCTCACGAGCGAGCCCGTGCGCATCGTCGCGCCGCTGTACGCCTGGGACAACGTGATTGCGGAAGGGCCCAACGTGGTGAGCCGCGACGGGCGCCTGCTGCTGCTGTACTCGGGGTCATCGGTGGGCGACACGTACACCACCGGCCTGGCGACGGCACCCGCTGGCGTGGCCGCGGATCTCACGGATCCCGCGACCTGGACGCGGCTGGGTCACCCGATCCAGAAGTCGGGGCCGTACAACGGGGAGATGCAGCTGGGGACCGGCCACGGAATGTGGTCGGAGGACGAGCACGGCAGCCCGCTGTACGTCTTCCACGCGCGCACGGACCACAAGGGGCTCACGGGTCGAGACATGTTCGTGCGCCGGGTGCACTTCGCGGTGGACGGGATGCCGGTGCTCGACATGGAGACCGAGGAGGAGCTGCTGCCCGAGTTGCGGGACGTCTCGGTGACCGTGCGGGTGGTGGCCGCGCCGTGAGCGCGGGCGGGGGATCGCCGGCGTCCGGATCCCCGGGCGACACGCCGTACGGCTACCTCATGGTGCACTTCGTCGAGGACCCTGAGGGCTATCGCGAGAAGGTGCATCTGACTCTGTCGCGGGGCGATGATCCCCAGCTCTGGGACCGGCTCAACGGTGGCGAACCGGTGCTTGCCTCCCACCTGTCGACCACCGGCGTGCGGGATCCCCACCTGACGCGCGACCCGAGGACGGGCACGTACTTCCTGCTCGCGACGGATCTCCGGGTGTTCGGAGGCGATGAGGCAGGTTGGGCCGCGTGGACCGACGGCTACTCGACGCGGATGAACGTGTGGCGGTCGCAGGACCTGATCTCATGGAGCCCGCTGCGCCAGTTCGACGTCGCCCTGGGCGCGGACGGCGGCCCTGCGCCCGGCGTCCCGGACCTCGACATGATGTGGGCTCCCGAGTCCATCTACGTCGGGGACCTCTTCGGCGCCGGCGAGGGTGGGTTCGTGGTCTACTTCTCCGCCGGAATCGGCGGCGGGCACCACCGCATCGTCTGGGGGACCACCACGGACTTCACACAGGAGACGTGGGTCTACGGGGGCGTCCTGATCGACTCGGGGGACCACGTCATCGACTGCTCGATGATCCAGGTCGCCCCGTACACCTACCGCGTCAGCAAGGACAACGGTGCGAGCCGCCGCGGCATCGTCATGGAGCGCACCGACGCGACGCGCTGGTGGGGGCCCGAGGCGGCGTGGACGCCCGTGCAGGACCGCCTGGGCGACGGCTACGCGGCGGGCCACGGCGTCGAGGGCCCGACGATGTTCAAGGAGCATGGCGTCGACCGCTGGTATCTGTACGTGGACGTGATCCCGGACGCGGGTTATCGCCCCCTGGTCGCGACCGATCTCGACGCGGCCGAGCCGTGGGCACCGCTCGACAGCGCCCGCTTCTCGCTGCCGGCCGCCACCAAGCACGGCGGCGTCGTCCCGCTCACGCGCTCCCAGCATGATGCGCTGCGCCGGGCCGATGCTGCGGCCGCGGTAGACGCCGATCTCGGGGTGTTCCGCGCGTCCGCCGGAGCGACGCTCGCGCAGCTGGTTGCCGCGCTGCCCGAGCGGGCCGAGGCGGTGCTGCACGGCGGGGGCACGGCGCGGTTCCCGGTCGCGTGGGACCTGGCCGCGATCGACACCGCGTCGCCGGGCGAGACGCGGGTGAACGGGACCCTGACCGGCACGGTCGGCGGGAACCCGAATGCGTGGGCGGGCGACCATGGCTCGACCGCCTGGGATGCGCCCGGCAAGACACCGTTCAGCGCGACGGCGATCCGGGTCACTGCGCGCGTCGTGGTGGGGTGAGGTCAGACCCGGCGGCTCCGGGGCGTGAGCCTGACGTCGGGCATCGGCGGCGCGGGGATCCGCACGCCGCCGTGCCCAGGAACCTCGCCGAAGCGCGCGGAGCGGCCGTTCCAGTCGTGCCACGCGGCCACGATCTCATCGTGATCCCGCGCCACGAAGTTCCACCACATCACCAGCCGCTCGGCGAGAGGTTCGCCTCCCAGCACCACCACGGTGGCGCCGGACGGGGACCCGACCGCGACGGATTCGCGACCGGTGCCCAGGTACAGCACACCGCCGTCATCGGGCATGGCGAGCGCCCCCGACGCGTCGGCGACGGTCGCGGTCCCGTCGACCACGAGGACCCCGTGCTCCCAGGCGGGCTCGAGCGGCAGGGGCAGAGTGGCACCCGCGGGCACCGTGATCTGCGCGCCCACGATCGGCGTGTGCGCGGTCGCGGGAGAGGTCACGCCGGCGAGCGTGCCGAGGATGACCGTGGCGGTGCCCGCGCCGCCGCGTCCCGCGAGCTCCACGGTGGGCAGCGTCCGGTGGGTCTCGAAGGAGGGATCCACGTGGCGCGCGTGGTCGGGCAGCGCGACCCACAGTTGGAGGGCGTCGAGCTCCGTGGGTGAGTCGCCCATCGAATATTCGGAGTGCGCGATCCCGGCCCCCGCCGTCATGAGGTTCAGCTCCCCGGGCCGCAGCACCACGTCGGATCCGAGGGTGTCGCGGTGGCGGATCTCGCCCTCGAGGGGCCACGTGACCGTCTGGAGGCCGATGTGGGGATGGGGCTCGACGCGCATGGTCGCGCGCTGAGGCCCGAACCGGTCGAGGAAGCACCAGGCCCCGATGGTGGGCAGCGCGCGATGGGGGAGCGCGCGTCGCACCTGCATGGCCCTCAGGCCGCCCAGGGGGACGTCGCGCGCCTCGAGCCTGAGCGCCACGGGGCCCGGCGCCTCGCCGTGCGAAGTCATGCGCGCTGCGGCCGCTCCACCACGGCCCCGGGCACGTCGTGGGACCTGAGGTAACGCGCGATGTAGGGGCATAGCGGGACGATGCGCAGGTTCTGGGCGACGGCATCGGCCAGAGCGTCGCCGGCGAGCAGCGCGGCGAGGCCGCGCCCCCGGTAGGACTCGTCGAGCTCGGTGTGGGTGAAGGTGGCGAGATCGTCCTCGATGGTGAACTCCGCGATCCCGGCCAGCTCGCCGTCGACGCGCAGTTCGTAGCGGCCCTCGGCGTCGTTCCGCGTCACCGATTCCGTCACACCTGCCTCCGCGGGTCGAACGGGTCCTCGTCCGAGTCGCGCAGCGAGCCGCCCGTCGCGAGGCGCATCAGATCCGAGTCGAGCTCGATCCCCAGCTCCGTCCCGCCGGCTGATCCGTAGCTGTGCTGGTAGGCGCCCCAGGACTCGTCCTTCACGGCTCGGGCGAAGCCGGATTCCATGAGCAGCACGAGTTCCTTGGCGGCGCGGTCGATGCGCGCCCCGAGCGCCTTGTCCGTCCAGTCCTCGGTCGCCGCGAACAGACTGGTGGGCACGGGCAGGGTCCGCAGGTACGCGAACAGTGCCCGCAACTCCTCATCGACCACGAGCGCGTGCCGGGCGGTGCCGGCGGTCGCGGCAAGGATCACCGGCTTGCCGATGAGCAGGTCGTTGTCCAGCACCTGGAAGAAGGACGTGAAGAGCCCGGAGGCGCCCGCCTTGTAGACGGGCGTGGCGACCACGAGTGCGTCGGCGCCCACCAGGGCGTCGACGGCCCTCGTGAACTTGGGGCCGAGCAGCTGGTTGGACATCGCGGTCGGCAGCTCCGGCAGCAGCTCGCGTAGGTCGACCGTGGTGACGGTGACCGCGTGTCCGCGCTGGAGAGCGAGCGCACTGACCCGTTGCGTGGCTCGATCGGCGAGCAGGCGGGTCGAGGAGGGCTCGGAGACGCCGGCGCTCACCACCACGAGGCGGAAGTCGGTCATGTCGGCTCCTTGTCCGCGAGCTTGCGGGAGAGTGTCTCGAGAAGCGCCAACTCCTGGTCGGAGAGGGCGGTGGTGAGGGCCGCGGCCACCGCGGCGCCGTGCGCCCGGCCGATGCGCCGCTGCAGGTCGCGCCCCTCGGAGGTGAGGGAGAGGTGGGCGGCCCGCGCGTCTGACGGATCGACGCATCGTCCCACCAGCCCGCGCTCGACCAGGCGATCGACCAGCCGGGACAGCGCAGGCTGGCTCAGCAGCACGTGCCTGCCCAGTTCGGAGAGGCGCTGGGGCGAGTCGCACTTCGACAGCGTGTAGAGCACGTCGTACTCCCGCATCGAGACGCCGTGCCACACGTCCTCCTCGGCGAACCGGCGCATCAGCGCCGAGTGCGCCCCCAGGGCCGCCTCCCACGCGTCGTTCGCGAGGCGGGTGCGGCCGCGAGAGGACGCGCCAGAGGACGCGTCCACCGAGGCGCCGGGCGAGGCGACGGGAGAAGTGTCGGTGGTCATGGCGCCGCTCACAGGCTCGGGTAGGCGGCGACGGCGGTCTCCGAGTCCTGGTACGGCGAGCCTCCGGTCACGTTGTCCCCGCGGTTGGCGTTGGGGCGCGGCTGACGCGGCTCGGCGTCGCCGTACTTCGCCGTCACCAGGGCGGCGTGGGTGGGGGCCTCGGCCGCCTCCGGGTCGCGACGGGCCGCGAGCTCAGCGCGCAGCACCGGGACCACGTGCTCGCCGAGCAGATCCAGCTGCTCGAGCACGGTCTTGAGTGGTAGTCCCGCGTGGTCGACAAGGAACAGCTGGCGCTGGTAGTCCCCGAACGCGTCGCGGAACGTCAGGGTCTTGTCGATGACCTCTTGCGGCGAGCCCACGCTCAGCGGCGTCATCTCCTCGAAGTCCTCCATCGTGGGGCCGTGCCCGTACACCGGCGCCTCGTTGAAGTAGGGGCGGAAGCGGTCGTGCGCGTCCTGCGAGTTCTTGGCGAGGAAGGCCTGGCCACCGAGCCCCACGATGGCCTGCTTCTGCGTGCCATGGCCGTAGTGCTCGAAGCGCTGGCGGTAGAAGCGGATGAGGCGCTGGTAGTGCTCCTTGGGCCAGAAGATGTTGTTCGCGAAGTACCCGTTGCCGTAATACGCTGCCTGCTCCGCGATCTCCGGCGTGCGGATCGACCCGTGCCACACGAAGGGCGGCACGTCGTCCAGCGGGCGCGGGGTGGACGTGAAGCCCTGCAGAGGGGTCCGGAACTGACCCTCCCAGTCGACCACGTCCTCGCGCCACAGCCGGTGCAGCAGGTTGTAGTTCTCGAGCGCGAGCGGCAGGCCCTGGCGGATGTCCTGGCCGAACCACGGATAGACCGGCGCGGTGTTGCCGCGGCCCAGCATGAGGTCCATGCGGCCCTTCACCAGGTGCTGGAGCATCGCGTACTCCTCGGCGAGACGCACGGGATCGTTGGTGGTGACGAGCGTGGTCGACGTGGTGAGGACCAGGCGCTCGGTGAGGGCGCCGATGTGCGCGAGCAGGGTGGTGGGCGAGGAGGAGACGAACGGCGGGTTGTGGTGCTCGCCGATCGCGAACACGTCCAGGCCCACCTCCTCGGCGTGGACCGCGATCTTGACGATCGCGTCGATGCGCTCCGCCTCGGACGGCGTGACGCCGCTGACCGGGTCGCGGGTGATGTCCGAGACGGACATGATGCCGAACTGCATGGTGTGCCTCCTGGCGGGCGGTGGGCGTCGACGGGCCGCGGTGCGGCTGCTCTTAGCCCAATTATATGCGTTTGCATCTAAAAGCGCGAACGCTGCCGATCTATTCCGCGCGTCGTCATGGCCGCCGTCGTGGTTGGCTGGGAAACGGAGGGAAGGAGCGCACATGCGCCTCACCAAGCACGCCCACTCCTGCGTGGAGATCGCGGACGGCGACGACCGGGTGTTGATCGACCCGGGCGTGTTCACGCCGAACGCCGCCGAGCTGATCGACGCCGCGGCGACCATCCTCATCACGCACGAGCATCCCGACCACGTGCACGCGGAGGCGGTGCGAGCGGCGCTCGAGGAGCGCCCCGGACTGCGCGTGATCGGCCCGGAGGCGGTGGTGGGGCCCTGGCGCCCGGACTTCCACGCGCAGGTGCACGCCGTCGCGGAGGGCGATATCTTCACGGCCGGGGCGCTTGAGGTGCGCGTCTTCGGGCGCGATCACGCGGTCATTCATCGCGACCTGCCCACGTTCGCGAACGTGGGCTACCTGGTGGGTGGCCGCGTCTACCACCCGGGCGACTCGTATGCACCGCCACCGACGGATGTCGAGGTGCTGCTGGTGCCGGTGAGCGGTCCGTGGACCAAGGTCGCCGACGCCGTGGAACTGGTGCGCGCCGTCGCCCCGGCACGGCTCCTTCAGATCCACGAGGCGATGCTGTCCGAGATAGGGCTGCGCTCCGTCGGGAGGTTCCTCAGCCCCGAGGGGCTGATCGACGTGGCGCTCGAGCAGCTCGACGCGGGGGAGACGGTCGAGCTGTAGGCGGCCGAGCTCAGTGGGAGGCGGACGTCGCCGCGCCCCGTGGGGCCAGCACGCGCGCGAGGAGCAGCACCATCACGGCCGAGATGGGCATCAGCATCAGGCCGATGCGGATCGACGAGGCGTCCGCGATCAGGCCGACGATGGGCGGCGACAGCAGGAATCCCGCGCGGTAGAGCCAGCCGATCAGGGTGAGGGCGGTGCCGTGCCGGAAGCCCGGGAGCTCGTCTGCGACCGCCATCGCCGAGGGGATCAGCGTCGCGACGCCGAAGCCCGCGCACCCGAAGCCGATGATGGTGCCCCAGACGGTGGGGAGCGCCAGCGCCGTCGCCATGCCCACGAGTCCGATGACGGCGCCCAGCCGTGCGACCCCGCGCTGTCCGAATCGGTCGACCATGCGGTCGCCGGTGATGCGGCCGATGAACTGCATCCCCTGGAGCGCCACAAACCCGAGGGCCGCGATGGTGGCTCCCGTTCCCAGGTCGTCACGGAGGTAGCTCGCCGCCCAGGTGGCGCCCGCGTCCTCGACCCAGGTGCCGGCAGTGCCGATGGCTCCGAGGGCGAGCAGCACCAGCCAGGTGCGCGTCGAGACGGAGCGCGGCCGGGGGGAACGGGTGGCTGCGCCCGTGGGAGCGTCGCCGGGGGCGGCCGGGGCACTCTGCTCGCTGGTGGCAACATCGGCGCGCGAGTCGGCCCCGGGCAGCAGCAGGCGATAGCCGGCGAGCACGATCACCGCGACCATCACCCCGACTCCCGCGAGGTGCGCGCGCAGGTCGATGCCGAGGCCGGCGGCCGCGCCTCCCATCAGCCCGCCCACCACCGCGCCCATCGACCACACGCCGTGCATCGCGTTGAGGATGGACCTGCCGTAGTGCCGCTGCACGCGCAGGCCGTGCGAGTTCTGGGCCACGTCCGCGATCGAGTCGAGCGCGCCCGCGAGGAACAGCGCGCCCGCGAACAGCAGCCCGCTGGGCGCGATGCCGGCGAGCATCACCGATCCCGCAAGCGCCACCATGCCCCAGGTCGCGACGGTGCCCGAGGTGAAGCGACGGATCAACGGCCCGGCGATGAGGCCGAGCACCAGTGCGCCCACGGGCGCCATCGCGATCGCCAGACCGAACTGCGTGTAGCTCAGCCCCAGCTCGACCCGGATCTCCGGCAGGCGGGGGACCAGATTCGCGTACGCGATGGCGTTGGTGAAGAACAGCAGCGTCACGCCCAGGCGGGCGCGGCGCAGGCGCGCGGGGACGGCAGCGCGCGGGGTGGGAGCGGTCACCGGTCGATCCTACGGGTGGGCGGTGGGAACGTCGGGGGTCCGCCGCGTCGCCATCGCGCCCGCCAGGAGGATCACGAGCACGCCGAACGCAGGCACCAGGAGGAGCCCCACGCGCAGGCTGGTCTGGTCGGCGATCCAGCCCACCACCGGCGGGGATGCGAGGAACGCCACGCGCAGCAGCCACGACAGGATGGTGAGGCCCGTGCCCGCCCGCAGCCCGGGCAGCTCGTCCGCCGCGTGCATCGCGCCCGGGATCAGGGTCGCGACTCCGAAACCGGCCGCCCCGAATCCCGCGATCGTGGCCCACGGCGACGGGAAGGCCAGCGCGAGCCCCATGCCGACTGCGACCAGGGCGCCGCCCCACCGGGCGATGGTGCGCTGCCCCCAGCGGTCGACCATCCCGTCTCCGAGCAGTCTCCCGACGAACTGGCAGCACTGCATGGCGACGAACGCGCCGGCGGCGAGGGTCGCGCCGGCGAGCAATTCGTCGCGCATGTAGCTCGCGGACCACGTCGACGCGGCGTCCTCCGCCCAGCCGGCCGCGATCGCTATCGCCGTCAGCGCGCCCAGCACGGCCCACGTGCGCGACGGCACGTGGCGCAGCGGCAGATGCTGCGGGTGCGGCATGGCGGCCTCGTCAGCGCCCTCCTCGCCGGTGTGCCGCGGTTCGGGGCCCGCGAGCAGCATCGGGTACGCGATCGAGTTGGCGGCCACTACCAGCACCAGCCCGAGGAGGAACTGCCACGGCACCGCGACGCCGAGGCCTGCCGCGAGGCCGCCGAGGAGCCCGCCCGTGACGGCGCCGATCGACCACAGCGCGTGGAACGAGTTGAGGATGGAGCGCTTGGAGAGGCGCTGCACGCGCAGGCCGTGCGCGTTCTGGGCGACATCGACCCACGAGTCCGTGACGCCCACCACGAACAGTGCGGCGCCGAACGCCCACACGTTGTGGGCCAGGCTCGCGGCGAGCATCGCGGCAGCCGACGCGACCATCGTCACGGTCGCCACGCGCGACGACCGGAAGCGACGGATGAGGGCCGCCGCGAACAGGCCGAGCGCGAGGGCACCCACGGACCACATCGCCATCCCGATGCCGAGGGTGCCGTAGGAGACGCCCAGCTGGTCGCGAATCTCCGGGACGCGCGGCGCGAATCCGCCCAGCACGATGCCGTTGGTGAAGAAGATCATCGATACGCCCACGCGAGCGCGCCGCAGGTGGCTGGGGATCGGGGCGCGAACGCGACGGTCCGTCATGCGGTCACGCTATCGACAGCTCCGCGACCAGCAGTTGGTCGAGGCGCGACGACGGGCCCACGAGCACCTCGAAGTCGCCCGGCTCGACCACCCGACTGCCCGCGGCGGTCACGATGCTGCACTCGGCGACCGGGATGCGCACGGTGGCGTCGACGGACGCTCCGGGCTTCACGTTCACCTGAGTGACGGCCTTGAGCTCGCGGTCCGCCCAGGTGGCCGATGTGTGGACGTCGCGGACGTACGCCTGGACGGTCTCGAGCGCGGGCCGGGTGCCCGTGTTGGTGACCGTCACCGTCGCCTCGACGGAGTCCTCGAGGCCGAGCTGGTCTGCGGCCAGCCGGAGGTTCGAGTACTCGACCGTGGTGTACGACAGGCCCTCCCCGAACGCCCAGCGCGGCTGCTGAGTGAGGTCGGCGTAGCGGTAGCCGTGCTGGGCCGCGATCTGGTTGTAGAACAGCGGCTGCTGGCCCGCGTGGCGGGGCCAGGACAGCGGCAGACGGCCGGCAGGCTCGATGGCACCGAAGATGAGCTCCGCCACGGCCATCCCGCCCTCCATGCCCGGATTCGCGGCCCAGATCACGGCAGCCGCGCGATCCGCGGACGGCGGCAGCACGTGCGGCTTCGAGGCCAGCACCACGAGCACCACGGGCACGCCCGTCGCGACGAGCGCGTCGATGAGCGCGACCTGGCCGCCCAGCAGTTCGAGGGTGGCGGTCGACTTCCCCTCGCCCACGAGCTCGATGCGGTCGCCCACCACGGCGACCACCGCATCGGCCTCACGCGCGGCCTCGACGGCGTCGGCGATCATCGCCGGGTCCGGCTCCACGGGCATCGCGATGTGGGGGCGGGGCTGGCCGTCGGAGAAGTGCGTGCCCTTGGGGTCGGGGCCGGTGGTGATGATCTCCGCGCCGCGGGCGTGCACCACCTCGCAGCCGGCGGGCGCAGCGGCGCGCAGGCCGTCGAGGACGGTGGTGATCTGCTCGCGCGGGTGGCCCTCCATGAGCCAGTCGGCCTGCCCGGAGGAGCCCGCCCAGTCGCCCAGGGTCCACGCGGCATCGTCCGCGTTGGGGCCCACCACGGCGATCCGGCGCGGTGCTCGGGTGCGGCCGAGCGGGAGGGTGCCGTCGTTCTCGAGCAGCACCAGCGAGCGCCGGGCCGCCTCGAGGTTGAGCGCAGTGTGCGGCGCCGAGGCGATCACCTCGTGCTGGCGGTCGACATCGGCCGCGCGGCGGTCCTCGAACAACCCCATCTCGACCTTGAGGGTGAGGATGCGCGCCACGGCCTCGTCGATCCGCGACTCCTCGAGGAGTCCCTGGGTGACCGCGTCCTGGGCGCCCCGAAAGAAGGCGGGCGTGGTCATGATCATGTCGTTGCCGGCGTTGACCGCGGCGGCCGCCGCCTGGGCGTAGTCGGGGAACAGGCGCTGCTCGCGCACCAGGTTGCCCACGTTGTCCCAGTCGGTGATGAGCTTGCCGGTGTAGCCCCACTCGCCGCGCAGGACGTCGTTGAGCAGCCACTCGTTGACGGTGATGGGCACGCCGTCGATCGCCTGGTACCCCAGCATGAAGGTGCGGCAGCCCTCGCGGGCCACCCGCTCGAACGGGGGCAGGAACCACGAGCGGAGCTTGCGTCGGGACACGTCGGCCTCGGAGGCGTCCCGGCCGCCCTGCGTCTCGGAGTAGGCGGCGAAGTGCTTGGCGGTGGCGAGGATCGAGGTGCGATCGCCCAGCCCGTCGCCCTGGTACCCGGCGATCATCGCGGAGGCGAGCTCGCCGATCAGCCATGGGTCCTCGCCGAACGTCTCCGAGACCCGGCCCCACCGCAGGTCGCGGGAGATGCACAGCACGGGGGAGAAGGTCCAGTGGATCCCGGTGGTGGACACCTCGAGCGCGGTCGCGCGGCCGATGCGGCGCACCAGCGCGGCGTCGAAGGTCGCCGCCATGCCCAGCTGGGTGGGGAAGATGGTGGCGCCCTTGAAGAACGAGTGGCCGTGGATGCAGTCCTCCCCGATGAGCAGGGGGATGCGCAGGCGGGTCCGCTCGACCAGCGCATGCGCCTGTTCGAGCCGCTCCGGCGACGCGTGAAGGATCGACCCCACCTGGAGCTCCTCGATGAGGTGCGGCACACCGTCGTAGGTGTGCATCTGCATCATCTGGCCCACCTTCTCGGGCAGCGTCATGCGGCCCAGGAGGTCGGCCACCCGGGAGGCGGTGGGGAGGGTCGGGTCGAGGTAGGCGGGCGAGGTCACGCGGGGTCCTTTCGCGCTGCGGCGGGCGTTGTGTGAGATGATTTCTACCACATGGTAAGACAAGAGTCGAAACGTTGCGAGTCGGAGTCGATCACGGCGACACAGCGACTCAGCGACACAGCGACACGGAGGGATGGGCGATGGCCGAGCGGGAACTGTCCGGACGCGGCGAGCAGACACGCGAGCTCATCCTCGCCACCGCCATGGCCGCATTCGCCGAGTCGGGCTACGCGGCCGCGTCACTGCGCGATATCGCGGCGCGTTGCACGCTCACCCACCCCGCGCTGATCTATCACTTCCCCACCAAGGCCGCGCTGCTCATGGCGGTGCTCGAGCGGCGCGACGACCGCGACGGCGTGGAGGTCGATTTCCACCGGCTGCGTGGTGAGCGGCTGCTGCGCCACCTGGTCGACACCGCAAGCATCAATGCGACACGGCGCGGCATCGTCGAGCTGTACGCGACCCTGTCGGCGGAGGCGACCACACCGTCGCACCCGGCCCACGACTTCTTCGTGCGCCGGTATGCGAGCCTGCGCGCGACGGTCGAGAGGGCATATCGCGACCTCGCGCTGGCCGGGCGGCTGCGAGACGAGATCGACCCGGCGCTCGCGGCCCAGCAGCTCGTCGCACTGATGGACGGCCTCCAGGTGCAGTGGCTGCTCGACCCTGCGGTCGACATGGCGGCGGCGATCGACGCGCACGTCGCGGCACAGCTCGCCTGACCGAGCCCATGCCAGCGCCCAGGACCCGCATGATCCGACACTCCGCACGGACCTGGAACCGGCACGCCGGTCTGAACCCCCGCATCGGCCCGAATCACCTGCGTGTCGGATCTGAAACCGTGCGCACTGTCAAAGCTGAAGGGCCATGGCCGGGGCCGGGGGCGGGGCGGGGGTTGGACGGCACGGGTGGGACTGAGGTCCCGAGTTCTTGAGAACGCGTCGCAATAGCGTCGACGTAGGCGCTATCCCCAGCGCCCAGGGCTCGAGAGGCCCGCTACAAAGGAGTAGACCAATGGCAAACACGGCAATGACCACGGAGGGGTCGGTCAAGACCGGCAGCTCCCTTGGCTGGGCGTTCCTCAGCCTCACGCGCATCAGCATCGGCTTCGTGTTCCTCTGGGCATTCTTCGACAAGCTTCTGGGTCTCGGATACGCCACGTGCCGAGACGCCGAGACCGGGACGGTCGACTTCATGTGCGACAGCGCATGGCTCCAGGGCGGCCACGTCACCGAGGGCTACCTCAAGTCCGCCGCGGGCGAGTTCGGCGGCGAGCCCGCCGGCGTCTACGGCGAGATGTTCAAGGGCTGGGGTGACTTCGCCATCGGCAGCTTCCGTCCGCTCGACTGGGTGTTCATGCTCGCCCTCGCCGGCGTGGGCTTCGCGTTCATGCTCGGCATCGGCACCAAGGTGGGCGCCTGGTCCGCGGTGGGCCTGCTGCTCATGATGTACGTCGCGCACTTCGACAACACCAACAACCCGATCATCGACGACCACATCGTCTACGCACTCGCGTCGGTGGGCATCGTCTACGTGGAGCTGCAGCGGCAGAGCATCGGCCTCGGCCGGTCGTGGCGATCGCTTCCGATCGTCAAGAAGAACAGCTGGCTGGTCTAGCCGCTCGTTCTCACGGGGTCCCGCGCACGCCGCGGGGCCCCGTTTCCGCATTCCAGCGAAGGCGCGCATTTCCAGCGATGACGGTACCGACGGGAGTAGCGTCGTGGGCACGGGCGTCGACGTCACAGGGACACCGTCGTCCGCATTGCAGGGGAGGCAATGATGGCAACGATGGATTCCATGGCGACGGGCGCGACCCGGAGCCGGGCCGGCTGGGTGCTGCTGAGCATCACCCGCATCGCGCTCGGCTTCTACTTCTTCTGGCCGTTCCTCGACAAGCTCATCGGGCTGGGGTTCTCCACGTGCAAGGACGCGGAGACCGGAGACGTGACCGTGATGTGCGAAAGGGCGTGGCTGTCGGGCGGGCACGTGACCGAGGGCTATCTGGGCTCCGCCACGGGCCCATTCGCAGACTTCTACATGGGGCTCGCGGAGCACCGCTGGACGGACTGGGTCTTCATGATCGGGCTGCTCGGGATCGGCCTTGCGCTGATGCTCGGCATCGGCACCAAGGTGGCGGCGTGGACCGCGCCGCTCATGCTGCTCATGATGTACACGTCCCACCTGTGGCCCACCACGAACCCGTTCCTGGACGACCACATCATCATGGCGCTCGCCATCCCCGCCATCGCACTCGTCGAACTCGAGCACCAGTCGATCGGGCTGGGCCGGTGGTGGCGGCGCCTCGTGGGCGAGGACAGCTGGCTGGTCTAGCCGCGGCACCCGGACGATGCGCGGGGCGGGGCCGCGAGGCCTCGCCCCCATCGCCGACACGGTAGGGCGGGGGGCTGCCCAGGCGCCCTCGTGGAACACTGGGGCCGTGATCCTCGCCCCCACCCGACTCCGACGAGCCGCCGCCGCGGTGGCGGCCGCGCTGCTCGCGGGCGTGCTCCTCGCGGCCCCCGCATCGGCGCACACGCAGCTGGTGGCGTCCACCCCGGGTGAGGGTGACACCGTGGCCGAGCTCCCGGAGGTCTCGCTCGAGTTCACCGAGCAGCTGCTCGAGCTCGGGCACGAGCTGGTGCTCGAGGCGCCCGACGGGACCACGACCGCCCTGGAGGTCGCGGAGCCCGTGACCGAGGTGATCACCGCGACCGTGCCCGGGGGCGCCGCGCAGCCCGGTGAGAACGTGCTGCGCTGGCGGGTGGTCGCCGAGGACGGTCACCCGATCGAGGGCATCGTCACCTTCACGTACGCCCCGGTGGCGCCCCCGACGCCGTCCGTGAGCGCCACCCCCGCTCCCTCCGCGACCACGTCGCCCGTCGCCTCTCCGACGCCCTCGGCGACCGCATCGTCCCCCTCGCCGAGCCCCGTAGGGGCCGTGGGCGAGGACGGTGCCGGGGGGTTCCCGCTGGGCTTGATCGTGGGCGGAGGGGCCCTCGTGGCCGCGGCGGCGGCGGTCGCGCTCGCCGCGCGGCGCGGCCCCTGGGATCGATCTCACGGGCCGTCCGGTCAGCACTAGGCGACCATGAACCCCGACGCTCTCAGCACCACCGCACAGGACTACGTCAAGGTGGTCTGGAACGCGGCCGAATGGACCGATGCGCCGGTGACCACCAAGCACCTCGCGGAGCGTCTGGGCGTGTCCGCGCCCACGGTGTCGGAGAACGTCCGCAAGCTGGTGGCGGCCGGCCTGCTGCATCACGAGCCGTACGGCGCGATCACGCTGACGGAGGGGGGGCGCGCCGCGGCCGTCGACATGGTGCGCCGGCACCGCCTCATCGAGACCTTCCTGGTCACCCAGCTGGGGTATGGCTGGGATGAGGTGCACGACGAGGCCGAGGTGCTCGAGCACGCGTGCTCGCCGCGCATGATCGACGCGATCGACCGGCTGCTCGGTCACCCCACGCGCGATCCTCACGGCGACCCGATCCCCAGCGCGGCGGGCGTGGTCGAGGCGGTCAAGGGCACCAATCTGGTCGATGCCGCGCCGGGGGAGTGGGCCGTCGCCCGGCTGTCGGACGCGGACCCCGGCGTGCTGCGGGATCTCGCGGCCCTAGGATTGACCGTGGACGCCTCGATCCGTGTGCACGGCCCCGAGAGTGCCGGCGGGATCCGAGTGGAGACCGACGAGGCGGCCTCCATCGTCGTCCCGCCCACCACCGCGTCAGCGGTGTGGCTCGTCACGCAAGGCCACTGATGACCGCTCTGCCACCGGCCTCCGAGGCCGGCACTCCGCGCTGGCTCCTGCCGCGCACGGCGCACGCCCCGCACCCCGGGCTGGTGCTCGCCGGGTTCGTGGTGGCGGGCTTCGCCATCGGGCTGTCCCAGCAGGGTGCCGCCGGCGTCATCCAGGACCAGGTGCGCTCGTTCGGCACCAGCGTCGACATGATCGGCTACACGATCGTCACCTATGCGCTCGGCGTGGTCATCGGGGCGCCCGTCATCATGGTGGGCCTGGCGGCGTGGAACCGGCGTCGGCTGCTGCTGGTCATGTCGGGTGTCTTCGTGGTCACCTCCGTGCTCACGGTGGTCGCACCTACGGTCGAATCGCTGCTGGTGATCCGGTTCTTCGCCGGGCTGCCCCACGGCGCGCTGCTGGGCACGGCCGCGTATGTGGGCGTGCTCGCCCTGGGGCGGGAGCGGCGCGGCCAGGTGATCGCCACCATCATGTACGGCCTCACCGCGGCCACCGTGATCGGGGTGCCGGGCATGCAGTGGCTCTCCGAGCAGGCCGGGTGGCGGCTGTCCTACGTCGTGGTGACCGTGGTGGGCGCGGCGGGATTCGTGCTGATGTGGGCGTTCGCGCCCTCCATCGCGGGCACGGCGGGCACGGGTTTCCGCACGGAGATGGCCGCGCTGCGCGGGCGCCTGCTGTGGACCGCGATCCTCACCGT
>NZ_JAHEBP010000148.1 GCF_024642165.1 Demequina sp. | reverse complement strand
TCGTCCTCGCGGGCTGCTCGTCCAGCGGCTCTGACACCGACCCCTCGGCTTCGGCCGACGGCGGCGGTTCGACCGGCGACGCCATCATCATCACCAACGGCTCCGAGCCCCAGAACCCGCTCATCCCGAGCGCGACCAACGAGACCGGTGGCGGCAAGATCATCGACGCCATGTTCGCGGGCCTGGTGTACTACGACGGCACCGGCGCGCCGCACAACGAGGTTGCCGACTCCATCACCACGGACGATGCGCAGACCTTCACTGTCACGCTGAAGGATGGCTGGACGTTCACCGACGGCACCCCCGTGCAGGCCCACAACTTCGTGGACGCGTGGAACTGGGCCGCCGACCTCGCCAACGCCGAGACCTCGCTGAACAGCTACTTCTTCGAGCCGATCGAGGGCTTCAGCTGGGACGAGTCGGTTCCGGAGATGTCGGGCCTCAAGGTCGTCGACGACATGACCTTCACCGTCACCCTCAACCAGCCTCAGGGTGACTTCCCCCTGAGCCTCGGCTACTCGGCGTTCTACCCGCTGCCGGATTCGTTCTTCGCGGACCCGGCCGCATTCGGCGCGGCCCCCGTGGGCAACGGCACCTACATGCTCGCGGACCCGGCCGACTGGCAGCACGACGTCCAGATCGAGCTGGGCGTGAACCCGGACTACGCCGGTGAGCGCGTCGCTCAGAACGACGGCCTCAAGATCGTCTTCTACGCCACGCAGGACGCGGCCTACGCCGACCTCCTCGCCGGCAACGTCGACGTCATCGACGGCATCCCGGACTCCGCGCTGCAGACGTTCGACGCCGACCTGGGCGACCGCGCGGTCAACCAGCCCGCCGCGATCTTCCAGTCGTTCACCATCCCCGCCTCGCTCGAGCACTTCTCGGGCGAAGAGGGCAACCTGCGCCGCCAGGCGCTGTCGATGGCGATCAACCGTGACGAGATCACCTCGGTGATCTTCCAGGGCACCCGCACGCCGGCTAGCGACTTCACGTCGCCGGTCATCGACGGCTGGTCGGACTCGATCCCGGGCGCCGAGGTTCTCGCGTACGACCCCGAGGGCGCTGCAGCCAAGTGGGCCGAGGCCGACGCGATCGCGCCGTGGTCTGGCACGTTCAAGATCGGCTACAACGCCGACGGCGGCCACCAGGGCTGGGTCGACGCGGTTGCCAACTCGATCAAGAACACGCTGGGCATCGAGGCGGAAGGCAACCCCTTCCCGACGTTCGGCGAGTTCCGTACCTCGGTCACCGACCGCACCATCGGCACCGCGTTCCGCACCGGTTGGCAGGCGGACTACCCGTCGCTGTTCAACTTCCTGGGCCCGATCTACGGCACGGGTGCGGGCTCGAACGACGGTGACTACTCGTCCGAGGCGTTCGACACCCTCCTCAGGGAGGGCTCGGCGTCGACCGACACCGCGGCTGCGAACGTCAAGTTCCAGGAGGCGCAGGAGATCCTGTTCCAGGACCTGCCGGCCATCCCGCTGTGGTACTCGAACGTGACCGGCGGCTACGCCGAGACCGTCGAGAACGTGGTGTTCGACTGGCACTCGGTGCCGCTCTTCTACGAGATCACCAAGAACTAGTCGGACCAACGGCCCGTCCCGCCCTGCGGCGGGACGGGCCGTTGCACGTCCGCGACCGTGGAGGCGACGAGTCCGCACTCGTCAGGCACGCATGGGTATCCTCGCCTCATGCGCAGGTGCCAGGCCTCGGACAAGTAGGATCGGCTCTCATATGCACACGCCAACGCAACCCATGGGGGCGCGCCCATGCTGATGTACGTGGTCCGTCGCCTGCTCCAGGCGATCCCGGTGTTCCTCGGCACCACCTTCCTCATCTACTTCATGGTCTTCTCGATGCCGGGAGACCCGATCCTCGCGCTGTTCGGTGACAAGACCCCGAATCCCGCGGTGCTCGAGGCGATCCGCGCCCAGTACCACCTGGACCAGCCGTTCTTCGTGCAGTACCTGCTGTACATGAAGAACCTCCTCACCGGAAACCTGGGCGGCACCTTCTCCGGCCAAGAGGTCACCGACGTCCTCGCTCGCGCCTTCCCCGTGACGCTGAAGCTGGTCCTCATGGCTGTCGTCATCGAGTTCATCCTGTCCGTCGTGATCGGCCTCATCTCGGGCCTCCGCAAGGGCGGGATCGCCGACAACATCAACCTGGTGGTCGCGCTGGTGCTGAGCTCGGTGCCGCCGTTCGTCGCGCTGTTCGTGGCGCAGTACTTCATCGGTATCAAGCTCGGATGGGCGCCGGTGACGGTGGGAGCGAACGCTACGTGGGGCGCGATGCTCCTGCCCGCCATGGTGATCGCGCTCACCGTGTACGTCACCGGCATGCGCCTGATGCGCGGCTCGGTGATCGAGGCGCAGTCGGCGGACTATGTGCGCACCGCCGCGGCGAAGGGCCTCACGGCTCGGCGCATCATCCCGGTCCACGTCGCGCGCAACTCGCTCATCCCCGTGGTGACCAACACCGCAGCGAGCTTCGGCGCGCTCATCGCGGGCACCACGGTCACCGAGGGCATCTTCAACATTCCCGGCGTCGGCAAGGTGCTCTATGACGCGATCATCCGCGGGGAGACCGCGACGGTGGTGTCGTTCGTGACGATCCTCACGGTGCTGTACGTCGTCGTGAACATCCTGGTGGACCTGCTCTACGCCGTTCTCGACCCAAGGATCCGCTATGTCTGACCGCGCGCACGAGCACTACGTCGCTCCCGTCGATCCCAACGAAGTGGGCGAGATCGACAAGGTACGGCTGGGCGATCGCAAGTCGAACCTCTGGATCGACGCGTGGCGCGACCTGCGCCGCCGGCCGCTGTTCTACATCGCGGTCGCCATCGTCCTGCTCGTGACGGTCGCCGCGCTCTTCCCGTCGCTGTTCACGGACACGCTGCCCAACAACGACTGCCTGCTCGAGAACTCGAACGGCGGACCGGAGCCAGGGCACCCGCTGGGCTTCACGCGGCAGGGCTGCGACGTGTACGCGCGCATCATCTACGGTGCGTCGACCTCGCTGTCGGTGGGCCTGCTCGTGGTCGCCATCACCGCCGTGATCGGCATCCCCATGGGCGCGATCGCGGGCTACTACGGCGGCTGGCTCGACTCGGTGCTGTCGCGCATCGGCGACATCTTCTTCTCGATCCCCTACTTCCTCGCGGCGGTGGTGGTCATGTCGGTCCTCTCGGCTCACCGCAACGTGCTGGTGATCTCGATCGCGATCGGTGGATTCGCGTGGGCCTCGCTCGCGCGCATCTTGAGGGCCGAGGTGCTCCAGGTGAAGAACCTCGAGTACGTCATGGCGTCCGAGGCGGTGGGGCGATCGAAGTTCAGCACACTTCTGCGCCACGTCCTGCCCAATTCGCTCACTCCCGTGATCGTCTACCTGACCATCGCGCTGGGCGCCGCGATCACCGCGGAGGCCACGCTGTCCTTCCTGGGTATCGGGCTGCCCCCGTCGACGATGTCCTGGGGTAACGACATCGCTCAGGCGCAGACGTCGATCCGGGTGGCTCCGATGGCGCTGTTCTGGCCCTCGCTGGCGCTGACCGTCACGGTGCTGGCGTTCATCATCCTGGGCGAGCTGATCCGCGACGCCCTCGATCCGAAGGCGAGGGCCCGGCGATGACCGAGGAGAACACCGTGATCACCAGTCCCGTCGACGCCCCGCGGGCGGCCGCCGGCACGCCGCTGGTCCAGGTCAAGGACCTGGAGGTCGCGTTCAAGACGGGCACCGGCGAGGTGCAGGCCGTGCGCGGCGTGTCCTTCGACATCCACGCGGGCGAGACCGTCGCCATCGTGGGCGAGTCCGGCTCGGGCAAGTCCACCACCGCCACCGCGCTCATCAAGCTGCTTGCGGGCAACGGTCGCATCGCCGGCGGCTCGGTGACGGTTGAGGGCAAGGACATCACCCGATACAGCGAGCGTCAGATGGCCGCCGTGCGCGGCGGCATCATCGGCTACGTCCCGCAGGACCCGATGTCGAACCTCAACCCCGTCTGGACCGTGGGCTTCCAGGTACGCGAGGCGATCCGGGCCAACGGCGTCGCATCGGGCAAGAAGGCCGTCAACGCTAAGGCCGTCGAGGTCCTCAAGCAGGCGGGCCTGGGCGATGCCGAGCGTCGGATGCAGCAGTATCCGCACCAGTTCTCGGGAGGAATGCGCCAGCGCGTGCTCATCGGCATCGGACTGGGTGCGAACCCCAAGCTGCTGATCGCCGACGAGCCCACCTCGGCGCTCGACGTCACCGTCCAGAAGGTCATCCTCGATCACCTCGAGTCGCTCACGCGCGAGAAGAACACGGCGCTGCTGCTCATCACCCACGACCTGGGTCTCGCGGCGGAGCGGGCGACCAAGCTCATCGTCATGAACAAGGGCAAGATCGTGGAGGCCGGCGCCAGCCTGGACATCCTCCAGAGCCCCCAGCACCCGTACACCAAGCGGCTCATCGC
>NZ_JAHEBP010000147.1 GCF_024642165.1 Demequina sp. | reverse complement strand
TGGGTGAGCACCAGCGAGTGGTCCGCGTCCGGGATCACCGCGTCCTGCGAGTGGGGGAGCCATTCGCGCAGCTCGCAGAGCTCCTCCGCGAACCATCGGTTGCTCAGCGTGCCGCTCACCAGCAGCACGGGCGCCGCAATCCGCTCCGCATCGGCCCGCGCGAAGTTCCACGACATCAGCGCGGGCAGGTCCGCGGTGAAGAACGTCGCCGCGTCCCGCTCCACATCCGCGACGCTGCCCGGGATCAGCCGCTCGAGGTCAAGCCGCCAACCGCGATCCATGAGCCGCCACAGGTAGCGATCCGCCGCCGGCCACGCGCCGATCGCCTGGTACTCGGCGAGCAGCTCCGCGTTGGCGGTGCGGTATTCGCCGCTGCACGAGGCCTGCAGCGGCGGCGGGTCGATGAGGCACAGGTGATCGACGCGCCCCGGGGACTCGGCTGCGGTCTCGAGCGCCACGGCGGCGCTGTGCGCGAAGCCCACGAGCGCCGCATGCTCGATGCCCAGCGCATCCATGAGCGCCAGGCAGTCGCCCGCGTCACGCTCCAGGGAGCCCGGCGACCCGACCGGGCCGCTGCCGCCGTAGCCCCGGCGCCGGTACGCGATCACCCGGCGCCCCTGCGCCAGCACGGGCTCGCGCGCCAACGGCAACAGCCGGTCCGCAACCAGCCCGGTGCCCACCAGGATCACCGCGGGGCCCCAGCCGTGCTCGTGCACATCGAAGGCGGACTCGCCCGTCTCGACGGTCCGCCAACGCTCGCCCCCCGGCACCGTGATCACACCTTCCGCGGCACCTTGCCCGTCACCTGCAGCAACCTGCACATGACACGATGCGCGCCGTCAGACGTCGCGCCGAACATCAGCGGGCACCCGCCCGCAATCACCCGCAGGCCGTTGTCGCGGCCCCACGCGGCCGCGGCATCGTCCACGCTGCCGGGACCGAACGCACGGTGCATCCAGACATCGCTGATGCCGAGCGACGCGGCCTCCTTGACGGTTCCCATCGCGTGGTCCGCCCGGGTGCCGATGACCACGGCCTCGACACCGCCGGGCACCGAGGCGAGGTCCGGGTAGCAGGGGTCGCCCTCGACCGTCGAGGCCTGCGGGTTGATTGCCGCCACCTCGTATCCGCGCTCGCGAAGGCGCTGGTAGACGGTGTTGGAGCCGTGACCGGCGGGATCGCGGGACACCCCGGTGACGGCGATCCTGCGGTGCGAGAGGAACTCCTCCGCGGCCTCGTGAATGGCGGTCATGATCCGCTCCTTCGGGTCGATGACGGGGACCCGACTCCATCGTCCCGCCGTCCCCGCCTCGGGACAAACGCAACGGACCCCCACAAGTGGGGGCTTGTCCGCGACCAGCGCCGCCGCGAGGCTGGCAGCAGTCATCTCGCACACCACGGAGAGAGCCTTGTCCGCCACCACCCGAGCCGTCGCCGGCCTCACCGCCGTCACGGCCTTCGCGATCGCCTTCGCCACCTGGGCCGCATGGATCCTGCAGGACGTCCCGCTGTTCGGCGGCGGGCGCTACGTGCTGCTGATGGCGCTCGGCGTCATCTTCCCGCTGTACTGCTACGCGCTCTACCGGATCGTGCATCGCGCCGTGCGCCCTCGCAGGCACGAGCGCCGTGACGACGCCCTCGCGGGCTCCCGCTGAGCCGAGCACAGTTGCGCCCGAGTGCCACTGCGGCTCACCATGGGCAGGTGAGCTCCAAACGCACCCGGTTCGCGACGGCTCGGGCCCGCCCCGCCGTCGACGCGTTGCGCGCGCGGCCGGCCTGCGAGGTGCTCATCATCGGCGGCGGCATCAACGGGCTGGCCACGTTCCGCGACCTCGCGCTGCACGGCGTGGACGTGGTGCTGATCGACCGCGGCGACCTCGCCGCCGAGACGTCCGCGGCATCGTCCCGCATGGTGCACGGCGGGCTGCGCTATCTCGAGCACGGCGAGTTCCGGCTGGTCCGCGAGGCGGTCGCCGAGCGCAACGACCTGCTCGCCACCGCGCCCCACTATGTGCGCCCGCTCGCCACCACGATCCCGCTGCGCACCACCTGGACCGGCGTGGCCGGGGCGCCCCTGCGCTTCCTCACGGGGCACGGACCCGCGCACCGGCGTGCCCGCGGCGCCGTGCTGGTCGAGATGGGCCTGCGGCTCTACGACTCGTACTCGCGTGCCGGCCGTGCGGCGGACGGCACGGGCGTGCCCCGCCACCGGTACGCCGGACGCGCCCAGACCTTCGACGAGCTTCCCGACCTCCACCCCGACACCACGTCCACCGCCACGTACTTCGACGCCGGCGTGCGCGCCCCCGAGCGGCTCGGCCTGGAGCTGGCGCTCGACGCCGTCGCGGCACACCCGCGCGCCCGCGTGGCGACCTACGTCGAGGCGGTGGGCGTCGACGGCGGCGGCGTGGAGGTGAGCGACGTGCTCACCGGCGAGCGCATCGTCCTCACGCCCCAACTGGTGGTCAACGCCTCGGGCCCGTGGACGGACCTCACCAACGCCGCCCTGGGGGACGCCACGGAGTTCATGGGCGGCACCAAGGGCAGCCACATCGTGGTCGACAACCCCGCCCTGCTGGCCGCCACCCGCGGCCGCGAGATCTTCTTCGAGAACGACGACGGCCGCATCGTCCTGGTCTACCCGCAGCACGGCCGCGTGATCTTGGGCACCACAGACGTCCCCGCGGACCCCCGCGAGCCCGCGCGCTGCACGGACCAGGAGGTCGACTACTTCATCGAGCTGGCCGCGCACGTGTTCCCGGAGATCCCCGTCACACCCGAGCAGATCGTCTACCGCTACGCGGGGATCCGCCCCCTCCCGCGCAGCAGCGGCGAGGACCCGGGCGCCATCCCCCGCGACTACCGGCTCGAGAGCGGCGTGCTGCCGGGCACCCAGGTCCCGCTCGTGAGCATCGTGGGCGGAAAGTGGACCACGTTCCGGGCGCTCGGCGAGCAGGTGGCCGATGCGGTGCTGAGCCGGCTGGGTCGCGTCCGGGTGGTGTCGACGCGCGGCGTCGCGATCGGCGGGGGCGCGGGATTCCCGGTGGACGATGCGCGGGACGACTGGGCCGCGTCTCGGCTGCCTGGAACATCGCGCGAGCGGGCTGGCGTGCTCCTGGACCGGTACGGGACGCGCGCCGTGGGTGTCGCTGCCGCCGAGCGTGAGAAGGGGTCGCCGTGGGAGCGGATGCTGGGCGCGGCGCCCGGCTCGGGGTTGCGGGACGCGGCTGATTACTCGCGCGGCGAGATCGCGTGGATCGCGCGCAACGAGCTGGTGGAGCGGCTCGCGGACGTGGTGCTGCGACGCACCACCCTCGCGTTCGAGGGCCGGGTCACCGAGCCGATGCTCGAGGACCTCGCGGAGGTGGTGGGTGAGGCGCGCGGCTGGTCGCGCGCGCACCGGCGCGAGGAGGTCGAGGCGGTGCGGTCCGAGTTGCTCGACGCGCACGGCGTGGAGCTGGGCCGGCGACGCGAGTGGCTGCCCGCGCTGGGGCGGCGGTAGGCGGGGCGACGCAGTCGGGCCGCGTTCGGCCCGGCCCTAGACGTCGACCGAGTCCCGGAGCGCGTCCCAACCGGCGCCGGTCAGCTCGACCACCAGCCACCGGTCCGCGTCCGGATGGACGTCGCCCACGGCGATGAGGCCCTCGCGCTCGAGCCAGCCGAGCGCCCGCCCGTCGGTGCGCCGATTCCGCCCGCTGGTCTGGTTCCACGCCATGGCGCCCGGCCTGCCCGTGAGACGCGCGATGCGTCCCGCGGCCACCTCGAGCAGTGCCACCTGTCGATTCTCCGTGAGCTCCATGGGTCTCCCTCCCCGCCTTCATGGAAGCACGAGCGGCGGAGAGATCCGCGGAGGAGGCGCGCGGTGCCCCGCAGAACCTGTGGCGCGGCGACGGCGGGTTGGGGCCCTCGCGGGCCCTCGCGGGTCCTCGCAGGTCCTCCCGGGCGGACCTGCGAGGAAGCGGGTAGCGTGCGAAGCACCAGGCAAAGGGGTCTGCATGACGCGCTTCGTGATGGCGATAGACCAGGGCACCACGTCCACGCGTGCCATCGTGTTCGACCGCGCGGGATCGATCGTGTCCGTGGGGCAGATGGAGCATCGGCAGATCCTGCCGCGCGCCGGCTGGGTCGAGCACGATCCGCAGGAGATCTGGGTCAACACCCGGCTGGTGATCGGCCAGGCGTTGTCGAAGGCGGACATCACCCGGCTGGACCTCGCGGCGGTGGGCATCACCAACCAGCGCGAGACCACCATCGTGTGGGACCGACGCACCGGCGAGCCCGTCTACAACGCGATCGTGTGGCACGACACGCGCACCCAGGACACGGTTGATGCGCTCGCCGACGAGGGCGGCGTGGACCGGTTCCGCGACGCCACCGGGCTGCCGCTGGCGACCTACTTCAGCGCCACCAAGCTCGAGTGGATCCTCGACCACGTCCCCGGCGCGCGCGAGGATGCGGAGGCCGGGCACCTTGCGTTCGGCACCCCCGACTCCTGGCTGGTGTGGAAGCTCACGG
>NZ_JAHEBP010000146.1 GCF_024642165.1 Demequina sp. | reverse complement strand
CGGCGCCTGGGGGGCGTCGGGCGACTCGGTCATGAGACGGATACCTCGTTCACGATGACGGACAGCGCCGGGCGACCGTCGGTGTCCCCGGTGATGGTGCCTGCTTCGGCAACACGCCCCACCATATCGGTCCCGTCAACGAGGCGACCGAGCACGGTGTAGCCGCCCGCCGCATCGGCCGGGATGGTGGACTCCTGGTAGACGATGAAGAACTGGCTGCCCATCGACTCGCCGTCGCCGCCTACGCGCGCCATCGCGATGGTGCCGGCCGGGTAGACGCCGTCCGCGGGCGCGTTCTCGACGGGGCCGAACCGATAGCCGGGTCCGCCCGTGCCGGTGCCCGTGGGGTCCCCGCACTGCAGCACGTAGATGCCGGCGGTGGTGATCCGGTGGCAGTCGGTGTTGTCGAAGTAGCCGTCCTCGGCCAGCGCCACGAAGCTGGCGACGGCCTGCGGTGCCGCGGCGCCGTCGAGCTCCGCCACCAGGTCGCCCTGAGTGGTGGAGATGGTGGCGGTCCACGCGCGGTTCTCGGCATACGACGGGTCCGGCGGCGCGGCGGAGGACGCCCAGCCGGGCTCGAGCGCCACGTCCGCCCCGGGCAAGGTCGGTTCCGTGGCAGCGGACGAGCGATTCTCGTTCAGGGCGATGAGCAGCACCGCGAGGCCGCCACCTAGGAGCAGCCCGGCGGCGACCACGATCGCGGTGATCCGGATGATCCGATCGCGCCGCTGCTGCTTGGTGGCGATCTTGGCCTCGTATGCGTGCTGGCGCTTGCTCGCCTGCGACTTCGCCTGCTTCTTGGTGCTCATCGATCCTTCTCCGTGCGTGAAATGTGCCACGTCAGTGTACGGGCGGGCGATGCGGAACAATGGCCGCATGGCTCGTGTGCAACCCCTCTCCGGCTTCCCCGAATGGTCACCGCAGGAGCGCCTCGTGGAGGTGCACGTGCTCGACACGCTCCGGGAGGTCTTCGCTCTCCACGGATTCGGTGAGATCGAGACCCGCTCCGTGGAGCCGGTGGAGCGCCTGGCGGGGGACTCCGAGGCGTCGAAGGAGATCTACACCCTGGGGCGCCTCGCCGAGGAGGAGCGCAAGGAGGCCAAGCTAGGTCTGCACTTCGACCTCACCGTGCCGTTCGCGCGCTACGTCGAGGAGAACCAGGGCCGCCTCCAGTTCCCGTTCCGTCGCTATCAGATCCAGAAGGTGTGGCGGGGGGAGCGCCCGCAGGAGGGTCGGTTCCGCGAGTTCTACCAGGCGGACATCGACGTGGTCGGACGCGATCAGCTTCCCGAGCACCTCGAGGCGGAGGTCGCGATCGTGATGGCGAGGGCGCTGGCCGCGCTGCCGCTGCCGCCCGCGCGCATGCACCTCAACAACCGCGCGCTGGTCGAGGGCTTCTATCGCGGCGTGGGGATCGAGGATGTGGCGGGCGCACTGCGCTCGGTCGACAAGCTCGACAAGATCGGGGCGGGCGGCGTGCGGGACGAGCTTCACGCCAAAGGTGTTTCGGCCGGCGCCGCGGACGCGATTCTCGAGCTCGCCGCGATCCAGACCCCGGACGGCTCCTTCCTCGACCTGGTGGAGGCCCTGTGGGACCACTCGCCGGTGGTCGAGGGGGCGGACGATGCGCGGGCCGAGTTCGACCGCGGCGCCCGTTCCCTCGCGGCGCTGGTGGACGCGGTGAACGCCGCGGTGCCCGAGACCGCCGTCGCGGACCTCCGGATCGCGCGCGGCCTCGACTACTACACGGGCGCCGTGTACGAGACGGTGCTCGACGGCCACGAGGACCTGGGCTCGATCTGCTCGGGCGGCAGGTACGACTCGCTGGTCGCGGGGGGAGGATTCCCGGGCGTGGGGCTCTCGATCGGCGTGAGCCGCCTCATCAGCCGCATGCTGGGCGCCGGCCTCGTCAGCGCCTCGCGGGCGGTGCCCTCGGCCGTGCTGGTCGCGGTGACGGACGAGCGCCACCGTGGCGTGTCGACGGCGATCGCGGACCGGCTCCGCGCCCGCGGGATCGCGTGCGAGGTGTCGCCCAACGCCGCGAAGTTCGGCAAGCAGATCCAGTACGCGGACCGTCGCGGCATCCCGTTCGTGTGGTTCCCCGCCACCGAGAGCGCCGAGCTCGCGGATGGCGAGGTGAAGGACATCCGTTCGGGCGACCAGGTGCCCGCCGATGCGGACTCCTGGGCGCCCCCGGCGGAGGACCTGAAACCGCGCATCGTCCGCGGCTAGACTGAAATCCGCTCCTCACCGAACCCGCGCGCGACCCGCGCGTACGAAAGGCCTTGTCTTGCTCCGCACGCATCTCGCTGGAAACCTGCGCGCCGCCGACGCGGGCGCCACCGTCACCCTCGCCGGCTGGGTGGGGCGGCGCCGCGATCACGGCGGAGTCGCGTTCATCGACCTGCGGGACGCCTCGGGCTTCGCCCAGCTGGTCATCCGTGAGGAGATCGCGCACGCGCTGCGGACCGAGTACGTGATCCAGGTGACGGGGGAGGTGCGGCTGCGTCCCGCGGGCTCCGCCAACCCGAACCTGCCGTCGGGCGAGATCGAGGTCGACGTCCACGGCGTGACCATCCTCAACGAGTCCGCTCCCACGCCGTTCCCCATCGACGACCACGTCAACGTGGGCGAGGAGGCGCGACTCAAGCACCGCTACCTGGACCTGCGCCGCCCCCAGCCGCGCGCCAACCTGGTGCTGCGGTCGAAGGTCAACCAGGCGGCACGGCGCGTGCTCGAGCGCCATGACTTCCTCGAGATCGAGACCCCCACCCTGACGCGCTCGACGCCCGAGGGGGCGCGCGACTTCCTGGTCCCCGCGCGGTTGGCGCCCGGCTCCTGGTACGCGCTGCCGCAGTCGCCGCAGTTGTTCAAGCAGCTGCTCATGGTGGCGGGCATGGAGCGGTACTACCAGATCGCGCGCTGCTACCGCGACGAGGACTTCCGGGCGGACCGTCAGCCCGAGTTCACGCAGCTCGACATCGAGATGAGCTTCGTCGAGCAGGACGACGTGATCGCGGTGGGCGAGGAGCTGGTCAAGGAGCTGTGGGCGCTCATCGGCTACGAGGTGCCGCTGCCGATCCCGCGCCTCACCTACGCCGACGCGATGGCGCGGTTCGGCACCGACAAGCCGGACCTGCGGTTCGGCCTCGAGCTCACCGAGCTCACGGAGTACTTCGGCGAGACGCCGTTCCGCGTGTTCCAGGCGGACTACGTGGGCGCCGTGGTCATGCCCGGCGGCGCGTCCCAGCCCCGCAAGACGCTCGATGCGTGGCAGGACTGGGCCAAGCAGCGTGGGGCCAAGGGCCTCGCCTATGTGCTGGTCCAGGAGGACGGCACGCTGGGCGGGCCGGTCGCCAAGAACCTGTCCGAGACCGAGCTCGCGGGCCTGGCGGAGGCCGTGGGCGCGAACCCGGGCGACTGCATCTTCTTCGCGGCCGGCAAGGCGGCACCGTCGCGGGCCCTGCTGGGCGCGGCACGCGGCGAGATCGCGCGCCGGGTCGGGCTCATCGATGAGGACCGCTTCGAGTTCGTGTGGGTGGTGGACGCGCCGCTGTTCAAGGCCGTGGATTCGGACGATGACGACGTGGCGCTCGGGTCCAGCGGCTGGACGGCCGTCCATCACGCCTTCACCAGCCCCAAGCCCGAGTTCCTCGACACCTTCGAGCGCGCGCCCGGCGAGGCGCTCGCCTACGCCTACGACATCGTCTGCAACGGCAACGAGATCGGCGGCGGCTCCATCCGTATCCACCGCCAGGACGTTCAGGAGCGCGTGTTCCAGGTCATGGGCATCGGCGAGGAGGAGGCGCAGGAGAAGTTCGGATTCCTGCTCGACGCCTTCGCCTTCGGCGCCCCGCCGCACGGTGGAATCGCGCTCGGCTGGGACCGCGTGACGGCGCTGCTGGCCCGCGCGGACTCCATCCGCGACGTCATCGCGTTCCCCAAGTCCGGCGGCGGCTACGACCCCCTGACGCAGGCGCCCGCGCGCATCACCCCGGAGCAGCGCAAGGAGGCCGGCGTGGATGCCACGCCGGAGGACGCCCAGAAGTAGCGCCCGCGCGTGGCGGGTGCGAGGGTCAGTGATGCATGCCGATGCGCCGGTGGAGCCTGCGCAGCGGCGCAGGCGCCCACCAGTTCCATTCGCCGAGCAGTGTCATGGTGGCGGGCACCAGCAGCAGGCGCACCACGGTGGCGTCGAGGAACACGGCGAAGGCCAGGCCCACACCCACCTCCTTGATCATCAGCAGGTCGCCCAGGGCGAAGCCCATGAAGACCAGCACGATCACCGCGGCCGCCGAGGTGATGATGCGCCCGGAGCGCTGCAGGCCCTTGCGCACGGCCGCGTCGTTGGGCTCGCCGGCGTCGACGTACTCCTTGACCCGGGACAGCAGGAACACCTCGTAGTCCATCGCGAGGCCGAACCCGAACGCCACGATGATGACCGCCACGTAGGTCTCGATTCCTCCGGTCGAGGTGAAGTTCAGGACGCCCTCGAGATGCCCCTCGCCGAAGATCCACGTGACCACGCCCAACGTCGCGAGCA
>NZ_JAHEBP010000145.1 GCF_024642165.1 Demequina sp. | reverse complement strand
CGGGCGTGGCTCGCGCTGCTCGCGGGCCTCCCCCTGCGGGGCGCGGTCGCCGGTGCCAGAGCGTGAGTCCGAACCCGCGCCACCGCGTCCACGGCCGCGGCCGCCGGAGCGCCCGCCGCCATCGCGCGAGCCGGAGCCCTCGCCGCGGCCGCCACGTCCTCCACGGTCGCCCTGGCCGCGACCCGAGTCGCCACCCGTGTGCTTGCCGGTCTCGCCCAGGTCCTCGAGCTTCTCGGCCTCGAGCCCGGCTCGCGTGCGCTGGTCACGGGGGAGGCGGCCCTTGGTGCCCGCGGGGATGTCCAGGTCGTCGAACAGGTGCGGCGAGGAGGAGTACGTCTCCTGCGGCTCGGGGTAGCCCAGGTCGAGCGACTTGTCGATGAGTCCCCAGCGAGGGAGGTCGTCCCAGTCGACGAACGTCACGGCGGTGCCGGTCTTGCCCGCGCGGCCGGTGCGGCCGATCCGGTGCAGGTACGTCTTCTCGTCCTCGGGGCACTGGTAGTTGACCACGTGCGTGACGTCATCGACGTCGATGCCGCGGGCCGCCACGTCGGTGGCGACCAGGATGTCGATCTTGCCGGTGCGGAAGGCGCGCAGCGCCTGCTCGCGCGCTCCCTGGCCCAGGTCGCCATGGATGGCGCCCGCGGCGAAGCCGCGCTCCCGCAGCTCGTCCGAGACCTTCGCGGCCGTGCGCTTGGTGCGCGCGAACACGATGGTCAGGCCGCGGCCGTTGGACTGGAGCAGGCGCGCGAGCACCTCGACCTTGTCGAGCGCGTGGGCGCGGTAGACCACCTGCTTGATGGCCTTGACCGTGGCACCGTCGTCGTCCGGGTCGGCGGCGCGGATGTGCGTGGGCTGCGTCATGTAGCGGCGCGCCAGGGCCACCACGGCGCCGGGCATCGTCGCGGAGAACAGCATCGTTTGCCGCGACGCGGGCGTGGCGGCGAGCAGCCGCTCGACGTCGGGCAGGAACCCCAGGTCGAGCATCTCGTCGGCCTCGTCCAGCACCACGGTGCGCGCGAAGCGCAGGTCCAGGTGGCCCTGGTTGAGGAGGTCGATCATGCGTCCGGGAGTGCCGACCACCACGTCGACGCCCTTCTGCAGCGCCTCGATCTGGGGCTCGTACGCGCGGCCGCCGTAGATCTGGACGATCCGCACGGCGCGCTTGCGCGACGCGGTCTGGAGGTCGCCGGCCACCTGCACGGCGAGCTCACGGGTGGGCGCCACCACGAGCGCCTGCGGCTTGCCGTGGGCCTCGCCCAGCTCGTCGTAGGCGGCCTCGCCCGGCGCGGCCGTGCGCTGCAGCAGCGGGATGCCGAACCCGAGCGTCTTGCCCGTGCCGGTCTTGGCCTGCCCGATGATGTCGTGGCCCGACAGGGCGACCGGCAGGGTCATGGCCTGGATGGGGAAGGGGTGCGTGATGCCGGACTCCGCGAGGGCCTCGACGATGCGAGAGTCGACGGCGTAGTCGGCGAAGGTCTGGTCGGCCAGTTGGACGCTGGCGTGCGTCTCGGTCATGGTGCTCCGGTGATTCGTGGGCGCGGTGCGCCAGTAAGGCGGGCAGCCGATCGTGAATCATCCAGCAGCGGCCGGTGGCCGCGCGCATCCGCCGATCACGGCGGTTCAGCTTTCACACATGACGACCGGTCAGCCCCGGGTCGGGACCAAGTGTACCGGGTGGGAGGGTCGCGGCGGTAGGACGCCGCGCGGGGACGATGCGGCGGGGCTCAGGCCCCGAAGCCCACCCGTCGCTTGGTCTCCTCGCCGATGTCGACGTAGCCGATCGCGGCGGACGGCACCACGACTCGCCGGCCCTTGGCGTCGGTGAGGTCGAGCGTGCCTCCGGCGACGGCGGCGGCGACCGCCGCCGCGACGGCGTCCGCGGTCATCTCGGTGTCGATGGCGAGCTCGCGGGAAATATTCTGAACGCCGATCCGAATCTCCACGGTCGCCTCCTTGGCTCTGCTTGCGGGATACCGCCCTTATCCTAGAGCGATGAGTCGGCGGTCAGAGGGCCTGTTCGCGGGCAGGGGAATCGCCCTCCCCGGCGTCGGCATCACCCTTCTCGCGATCGCCGTAGCGTTCGCCCTCGGCATCGGCGCCGGGTGGCTCACGGGCCTCGCCCCGGACATCTACCGCAGCTGGCGCGCGGGGCCCGACGCCACGGCGTCGCCGTCACCCAGCGCATCGCCCTCCCCCGAGGTGTCGCTGCCGTCGATGGGCCCGATCACGCGTGAGCTGGACGAGGAGGACGCCGCGGCCGGCGTCGTCACCGTGACGATCCCCGAGATGGGCGAGGGCACCTTCACTGCCGCGCCGGGCAGCACGCCCACCACGGAGGAAGGCGGGCCCGTGCGGTTCGTGCGCGTCGACGTCGAGGACGGCCTGACGATGGACGAGGACGCACTGGTCGACTTCGTGATGACCAACCTCAACGACGCGCGCGGGTGGGGCTCGGCCGGACGCCAGCAGTTCGTGCTGACGGACGGCGCGGCGGACGTGCGCATCGTCCTCGCGAGCCCCGCGACGGCCGCGACGGTGTGCACCGACTCAGCGGTGACGCCGTCACCCACCCCCACGCCGGGCGCGTCACCCTCGCCCGCGGCGGTGCCGTGCCCCGTGCAGGGCATCGTGCCCATCTCGATCTACGACTGGACGGCCGGCCTCGACGCATTCGGCACCAATCGCAAGGGTTCGCGCATCTATCAGCTCAATCACGGGGTCGGGCTCGTGCTCGGCGAGGAGGTGGCCGTGTGCGAGACCGGGCTGGCCTCGGTCATGGTGGATCAGACGGCGATGCCGGCGGAGTGCCGCTGGAACCCGTGGCCGTTCCCGCTGGTGGACGCGGGCTGATCGGCCGGTGTCCGGGTCGGTGGCGGTGTCGGTGCCCTCTGATGGGATAGGCGCATGACCACCCTGAGGCTGCTGCCGCCCGCTCCCGGCGCGCCGCTGCCGGAGCTCGACACCGAGCAGCGGGTCGCGGTCGACGCCGCGCTCGCGGCGCGTGTGCCGGAGGATCCCGGCCACCTCGTGGTGGTGGGTGCGGCGGGTGCGGGCAAGACCACCGTGGCCGCGGCTCTCGCGGTCGAGGCCGTTCGTCGTGGCGTCCCCGTCGACCGTGTGCTGGTGATCGCGGCCACGCGTGCCGGTGCCGCCCGCCTGCGAGATCGCGTCTCGCTCGCGCTCGACCGCCCGGTGGGCGCTCCCGTGGTGCGCACGGCGGCGTCGACGGCGCACGCGATCCTCACCGCGCAGGCGACGGCGCTGGGTGAGCCCGCACCCGTGCTGGTGACCGGTGCGGAGCAGGACCAGATCCTGCGCGAACTGCTCGAGGGGCACTCCCGAGGTCTCGGCGCCGCACCGGACTGGGCGGGCGTGGTGCCTCCCGAGGCGACCCGGCTCGCGGGCTTTCGCGCCGAGCTGCGGGACGTGCTGATGCGCGCGAGCGAGGGCGCGCTGACGCCGGCGGACCTCGGGCACCTGGGCGTGCGCACCGGACGGCCCGAATGGGTGGCGGCGGCCCGGGTGATGGACGAGTACGACGCGATCCTCGGCTGGCGGTCCGTCACGCAGGATCAAGGGCCGCGCTACGACCCGGCGGCGGTGGTCGCGCACGCGGCCCACGTCCTGGGCGCGTGGGAGGAGCTTGCGGAGGGGGACCCGCCCGGCTGGGACCTCGTGGTGGTGGACGATGCGCAGGACCTGACCGCCGCAGGCGTCGACCTGGTGCGTGCGACCGCGGCGGCCGGGGCGCGCCTGGTGCTGCTCGGGAACGCCGACGAGGCGGTGCAGGGCTACCGGGGCGCCGTGCCCGGCGCGCTGGCGGAGGCGACGGCGCCGCGGGATGCCGGCGGGTTCGGCGCCGCGCTGGTGAGGCTGGGCGCGGGTCACCGTCAGTCGGGTCCGCTCGCCGGCGTGACTGCGGCGGCCGTGGCGCGGATCGGAACGGCGGGCGTCGGGTCCGCGCGCGCCGCGATCCCTGCCGTGCCCGCGGCGGGTGAGGTGGAGATTCTGACCGCGGCCCACCGTCACGCGCAGTCGCGCGCGATCGCGGCGGCGCTGCGTGGCGCCCGTCATGGGTTCGACGGCCCCGAGACCGCGTGGGGGCGGATGGCCGTGATCGCCAGGTCGGCGGCACGGCTTCGTGAGCTGCGCGCGGACCTGTCGGCGGCGGACATCCCGTGCGAGACGCTCGGCGATGGCACCGCCTTGCATTCCGAGCCCGCGGTGGCGCCGCTCCTGATGCTCATGAGGCGGGCGGCCGAGAGCGCGCGCGGCGAACAACGCCCGTGGGACCAGGACCAGGTCGCGGAGCTGCTCGGATCGCGGATCGTCGGCATCGACCCGGTGGCGTTGCGGCGGCTCCGCCGCGCACTCGTACGGGAAGAGCGTCAGGGCGGCGGCACGCGCACCTCGGCCGAGCTGCTCGAGGATGCGATCGAGGAGCCCGCGCGGTGGGTGGGCGTCGGCACGCCCGAGGCGCGTCTCGCGCAGCGGGCCTCCGCGGCCCTACGCGCCGGCGCCGACGCTGCGGCGGGCGGCACCCCGGCGACCGTCGCGTGGGCGGTGTGGG
>NZ_JAHEBP010000144.1 GCF_024642165.1 Demequina sp. | reverse complement strand
CCGCTCGAACATGCGGCTAGGGACAGGGTCGCGACGGCGGCGAATGCCGCGCCACGGGCGATGGAATTCCATCGTGCCATTTGTTTCCTCCCACTTGGCGAGACGATCTCGCCTTGGTTAGTGCGCTCGGAGGTGAATCCTCGGAGCGGTACCGTCACGCTAGCGGGGAAACGTTTCGCGTTTGCGTCGTGTCCATCACAATTTCGTGACCGAATCACGTGCGCGCGCGGGAATAAATCTACTTTCCGCCCATCTGATCGATGACGGCCTCGGCGACCTCACGCATCGTCAGGCGGCGGTCCATGGAGGTCTTCTGGATCCAGCGGAAGGACTCGGGCTCGTTGAGTTTCATCTTCTCCATCAGGAGGCCCTTGGCGCGCTCGACCTTCTTGCGGGTCTCCATGCGCTCGTTGATGTCCGCAATCTCCGACTCGAGCGCCCGGATCTCCACGTAGCGGGAGGCCGCGATCTCGACGGCGGGCAGCAGGTCGCCGGGCGTGAACGGCTTGACCACGTACGCCATGGCGCCTGCGTCGCGGGCGCGCTCGACCAGCTCGGTCTGCGAGAACGCGGTCAGGAGCACCACCGGCGCGATCCGCTCCTTGGCGATGGTCTCGGCGGCGGTGATGCCGTCCATGACCGGCATCTTGACATCCATGACCACCACGTCGGGGCGCGTCTCGCGGGCGACCGCGATGGCCTCCTCGCCGTTCGCAGCCTCGCCCACGACGTCGTAGCCACCCTCCCGAAGCGTCTCCACGATGTCCATCCGGATCAGCGCCTCGTCCTCGGCGACGACAGCACGCCTCGCGCGCTTCGGGGCCGCCTTGGTCAGGTTCTCCTCGACGGGAGTGTCGTTCGCGTCAGTCACAAGCGATAGCCTAGTGGCCCCGCCCCGATAGCCCAACCGGCAGAGGCACACGGCTCAAACCCGTGCCAGTGTGGGTTCGAATCCCACTCGGGGCACGCTGGCGCGTCCCGCGCGGCGTGCACGGGCCACCAGTAGCGGCGCTCGCAATCCGACGTCGACAGTGCCAGTAGCGCCGGTGGTCGCGCTCATCCCCGCCGGCCCGTGGACGTCCGGCCGTGCCGCTCCGCGCTACTTGTTGAGTTCGTCGAGCACGGTCGGGAACACGTCGCGCACCGCGTGCTTGCTGATGAAGGGGTCGAGGTGGCCGTAACCGGGGATGCGGTGGATGCTGTCCTTGCCGGGACGGTGCCGCCGCAGGTGTTCGAAGGTCCGCTCCTGGCTCTCCGGCAGGAAGCAGCGGTTGAGTTCGGGCACGAGCAGGGCGAAGCGAGCGTCCGTGTGCGGCGCCTCGTCCGCGTAGCGTTCGAGCAGTCCAGGCCGGCTTGATACCGAGACCAGCTGACCGGCCGCCACACTCGCATCCATCTGCGCGAAGAAGCTCATCGGCACCTCGCCGAACTCGCCCCGCACCCACTCGTGCGTGTCTCTGTTGAGGTTCTCGTGCCGCCACAGCGCCGGACGCCCGGAGCCGTAGGTGAAGCTGACCATGCGGCACACGGGGTTGGAGCACTCCCAGTGAGTCGCCATCACCACGCCACGGGCCATCCAGGAGAACAACGTATCGGGGCCGTCCCCCCACGCGGGGTTGAGATAAGGCGTCACGCGCTGCATCGCGGGCCGGAAGGTCCTGATCTTGACCCGCGAGAACGCGGGTAGCACCGGGTGCAGCGAGACGGCGTTCGTGACGATCACGTCGACGTCGGGGAGCAGGCCCGCGACCGCGCTCATGCAGAAGGACGTCGAGCCCTGGCAATGCACGACGGCCTTGACGGTCGGGGCGCCCGTCTGCCGCAGGATGTACCGGATCGCGGCGGGGTGGTCGTAGGCCGCCGCGTCGTCGAGGGTCCACGGCAAGGGGCCGATGTCGATGGATCCACGCCAATTCAGAAGCCACACGTCGAAGCCGTCCGCGACCAGCGTGTCGACGATCGTGGTGCGGACGGGCGGCCGGAAGATCTCCGCGCGCACGCCTGACCCGTGCACCAGCACCACCGGACCCTTGGTGGGCTCCTGCTCGCCCCGCACGCGCAGCAACGTCAGGCCGACCCCATCGTCCGCGTCGAAGAAGTGGACGTCGTTGCGGTGCCACCGCCGGATGCCGTTTCGCAGCCCGGGCGTGGCGACGGGGGCTCCGGCGGCGGTGCTAGTCACGGCCAGCCGCCTTCGCCTCGGGTGGCGTGGCCGGGGCCAGATACACACGGCGCAGCGAGGTCATGAAGAAGCGCCCGAACGACCCGAGGGAGCCGAGCGTCCCGCCGCCCGCGGTGCGGAAGGTGGTCATCTGTCGAGCGAAGTCCAAGGGCAGGATGCGCAGCACGCCTGCTCCGCGGACGTCTCCGTCCACGCCGGGCGCCAGGTGGCCGGCGAACAGCGTGATGTAGAGGGTCGAGGTGTCACGCCAGACGTCGAGACCGGGATCGTCCTTGACGTGCTTGACCCCGGCGAGCGTCACGGGCGCCCCCACGATGTCACGCAGCCACAGGCGGTAGCGCATCTCGAGTTCGCCCGCGTCCTCGCCGGGAGCGAAGAGCTCGAACCAGCCGCGCTCCACGGGCAGCGTGCCTCCCAGTTGCTCGCATCTCACGAAGCCACGAGCGGTTCCCGGACGGCCTGCCGCCTCGAGCCGGCGGTCGACGTCCGGTGCCTCGATGGTCAGCTCGAACATGAACCGGTGGCCCAGCTGGCGCGCGCGCCGCCATCCCTCGATCGGGTCCGTCTCCCCCAGCGCGAGGTAGCCCTTCATCTGCTCCGTGAACTGCACGCCCGGGCCCTCTGCGGACGGTGCCGTGGCCGGGTCGGGAGCGGCCGCGGCGGCCGCGTGCTTCGCGACGGCGGGTGCGGGTCGCTCCAGCACCCGTTGGGCAGCCCTGTCCGCGAACGCGGCGATGGTCAGCGCGGGATTCGTGCCCACGGGACCCGGCATCGCGGCCCCGTCGACCACGAAGAGGCCCGGGTATGCGAACACTTCGCCGAATTCGTCGACCACGCCCTCCTGAATGTGGCGGCCCATCGGGACACCACCCACCGGGTGGACGGTGATGACGCGTTTGAGCCGCCATAGCGGATTGTCGACGTAGCGCGCGTGAAGCGCCTCCGTCAGCCGCTGCATGGTGGCACGCATCGCCGAGAAGTAGGCCGTCGAGGTCTCCGACGTCCAATCGACGTCGAGCTGCCCGTCGCGGAGCACGATCCGACCGTCCGCGACGTCGCGTCCCATGCCCAGCAGCGGCAACGCGCTGCTGCCCATGCGGCCCTCCCCGATCAACCGCGCGATCTCGCCCGAGATGGTCGACTCGAAGTCCTTGCCGAACCGGTGCCGGAGCACCTCACGCGCCACGGCGACGGAGCGCGTGAGCGACGAGGTCACCTGAGACGTCTCGATGAGCCAGTTGGCGAACTCCGGGAATCCCGCCTCCTCGATGTAGTAGCCGCGGCCGCCGCCGCTTTCGTCCAGTGCGTCGGGGACACGGATGGCGGTGGTGATCACCGGCCCGTAGGAGCCGTCGATGAGCCGCATCGAGCCGGAGGGTTGCTCGGCGCGCGCGCCCATGGCGAACGTCATCAGGTCGCCGTTGCCCGAGAAGCGCGTGCCGAGTGCGCGGCCCAGCCCGGGGAGGTTCACGCGGTTGCGCAACAGCAGCGCGGTGGTCCCAAGAGACCCTGCACCGAGGAAGACCTGCGCGCACAGGATGCGACGGACGGTCTGCGAGCGGCGCCCCAGCTCGTCGGCCTCGTCGCCGTACTGCACGTAACTCACCTCGAAGCCTCCCCCGTCCACGGGGGCGACGCTCGTGACCTCGCAGAGAGGACGGATGTCCGCGCCGTGGTGCCGGGCTGCCGAGAGATACGTGTGGTCCATCGTGTTCTTGGACCCTTCATTGCACCCGATGTCGCACTCCCCGCACAACCGGCACGTGAGCCGCGTTGTGCCATGGATGTTTCCGTAGGAGGGCTCGGGGATGATCTGCTTGGGCGCGGGCGCCCCGCCGGGAGGAGCGAACGTGACCGCGAGCGGCGGCGGGAAGCTCTCGAGGCCTATCGCCTGGGCGGCCTCACGCAACGCCCTGCTCTTCGGGAGGTCGGGGTAGGGCGACGGGGTGGGGCTCAGCATCCGCTCGACCGCGTCGTAGTGAGGATCGAGGTCCGCCCGTGTCACCGGCCAGTGCTCGTAGCCCCCGCCGGGAAGCGGCGAATCGTGCACGAACCAATGCTCGTCCTTGCGAAGGAGGACGTTGGCGTAGATCAGGGAACCGCCGCCCAGGCCGGCGGAGACGATCGCCTCGATCTTGCGGAACGAGCGCACGTCGAACAACCCGAACAGGTGATCCTTCGGCTCCCAGAATGCACGGCTCATCTCGTACGGGTTGCGGGCGAAGCTCCCGGGCGGGTACGCCTTGCCGCGCTCGAGGACTATCGTCGAGCGGCCGGCCTCGGCCATCCGGAAGGCCGCCACCGAGCCGCCGAAGCCCGACCCGACGACGACCACCTCGCACTGTTCGTCCGGTCGCCGCGTCATGGGCGTTCCTTACCGTGAAGGGCCTCGTATGTCGGGAAGCATACGTC
>NZ_JAHEBP010000042.1 GCF_024642165.1 Demequina sp. | reverse complement strand
TTCCCGTTGAATGGGATTGACGCACTCGCGGCGACAGGTGGAGGCGAAGATGAGGCCCAACCGTCAAAGGAGACGTCATGACCGCCACCGTCCGCACCCGGGTCGCCATCGTGGGTGCCGGCCCCGCCGGCCTGCTCCTGTCCCACCTGCTCGCCACGGCCGGCATCGAGTCCGTGGTGGTCGACAGCCGCACGCGTGAGCAGATCGAGACCACCATCCGGGCGGGCATCCTCGAGCAGGGCACCGTGGATCTGCTCGCGGCCATCGAGGGCTCGCGTGTCCACACCGTGGGCCACCGGCACGACGGCATCGTGCTCGGCTTCGAGGGCTCGGGCCACCGCATCGACTTCCCGAGCCTCACCGGCCGCAGTGTCTGGCTCTACCCGCAGCATGAGGTCCTCAAGGACCTGGTGGCGGCGCGTCTGGCGGGCGGCCAGGACCTCCGCTTCGGGGTGACGGTCGAGGCCGTCGAGGGTGCGGACACCACGTCGCCCGCGGTCGTCGCGACCGATGCTGAGGGCCGGACCCTGCGCATCGAGGCGGACGTGGTGGTGGGCGCGGACGGCTCCCGCAGCGTGGTCCGCCCCGCGGTGGTGGGCAGCCGCTCCGGTGGCCGGTTCCGCGAGTATCCGTTCGCGTGGTTCGGCATCCTGTGCGAGGCGCCGCCCAGTTCCGACGAGCTCATCTACTCACGATCCGACGCGGGCTTCGCACTCATCAGCCAGCGCAGCGAGACCGTCCAGCGGATGTACTTCCAGTGCGACCCGGAACTCGACCCCGCGTCGCTCAGCGAGGCGCAGATCTGGGACGCGCTGCAGCGTCGGGTGCCGGGCACCGTGCTCCGCGAGGGCCCGATCATCCAGCGGGACGTGCTGCGCTTCCGCAGCTTCGTGGCCAACGATCTGCGGCGCGGGCGCGTGGTCATCGTGGGCGACGCCGCGCACACGGTCCCGCCCACCGGCGCGAAGGGGATGAACCTCGCGGTGGCGGACGTGGTGCTGCTCGCCGAGGCGCTCGACGGTCTGCTGCTTCGCGGCGACGCGTCCCTTCTCGACACGTTCGCCGAGCGCGCGCTGCGGCGCATCTGGAAGGCGCAGCACTTCTCCTGGTGGATGACCACCATGCTCCACGTGGCTCCGGAGGATTCGGAGTTCGACCGTCTGCGAGAGGTGGGTGAGCTGCGCTCCGTGGTCGAGTCAGAGGCGGGGCAGACGTACCTCGCGGAGGGCTACACCGGCTGGCCGCTCTAGGTACCTAGACGCGCTGGCGGGACATGGCGGCAGGACTCGTGCGATATCCCGCGCTCATGTCCCGCTGGGGCGCAGGGTGCTCCGGCGGCTACTGGGCCGGCGTGGCCCCGCGCCTGCGCATGAACTTCCGGTCGTCGTTCGCGTAGGCGTAGTACCAGCCGATGAGCAGCCCGCCGCCCACGAAGTTGCCCACCAGCACGATGCCGATGTTGCCGAGCGCCAGGCCGACGTCGATGCCCTCGTGCAGGCCCACGATGGTGAACAGGACCGTGTTCGCCACGGAGTGCTCGAAACCCACGAACGCGAAGATGAAGACGCTCATGATCATCACGAGCGACTTGGTGAAGTCGCCCGTGATGAGGCCGTTGTAGACCAGCAGCATCGCCAGGTTGATCATGAAGTTGCACAGCACGGCGCGGATGAAGAGATCGGTCCAGCCGGCCAGCCCACCGGACACGAACGCGAGCTTGTGCTCGACGGATTCGCTCATCTGCTCGCCGACGGCGCCGTCGCCCAGGGTCGACCCGAACACCAGCAGCGCGATCGCGAGGCCGCCCACGAAGTTGCCTCCGTAGCAGAGCAGCAGGATGCGCAGCGCCTTGAGCGGAGTGGTCCGGCGGTAGTACGCGCCGATCGAGACGATCATCATGTTCGACGTGAGCAGCTCGGACTTGCTGTAGTAGATGAACACCAGCGCGAAGCCGAACACCAGGGCTCCCACGATGCGGCCGATGGCGACCAGGTCGCCGTCGCCGATGCTCGCGAACGTGGCGATCACGGTGTAGTACGTGACGTACATCAGGCCGATGAGCGCACCGGCCATCGCCGCTCGCATCAGGTACACGCGTGCGAGACCGCCGCTCATCGCGGTCTTGGTTTCCAACGCGTCGAGCACCGTCGAGATGAACTTCTTGCCAGGGAACAACTGGCTCTGATCGGTCATGGTCCCAACGTACTCATAGAGACGCGCCGGGGCCCGGTCCGGCGGCCCGCGCCGGCTCCGTCTGCCCCGAGCGTCCCGAGCGTCCCGCCTAGAAGCCCTTGGGTGCGCGCGGCGCGTAGTGCTCCTCGAGCGCGGCGACCTCGTCCTCGGTGAGATCGATGTCCAGGGCGGCCACCGCATCGTCCAGGTGGTGCGGCTTGGTGGCGCCCACGATCGGCGCGCTCACCACCGGGTTGCGGAGCACCCACGCAAGCGCGACCTGCGCCATCGGCACGCCGCGGGCCTCGGCGACACGCTCGACCGCATCGACGATCTCCTTGTCCTCGTCCACGAACGTGGCGGCCTGGACGGGATCGCTCGCGTTGCGGTGGGTGACAGTGCCCCACGGGTGCGTGACGCGGCCCTTGGCGAGCGGCGAGTACGGGATCGACCCGACGCCCTGATGGGCGAGCAGCCCGAGCATCTCGCGCTCCTCCTCGCGATACAGCAGCGAGTACTGGTCCTGCATGGAGACGAACCGCGTCCAGCCGTTCAGGTCCGCCGCATGCTGCATCGACGCGAACTGCCAGGCCCACATGGCCGAGGCGCCGATGTACCGCGCCTTGCCGGACTTCACCACGTCGTGGAGCGCCTCCATGGTCTCCTCGATGGGCGTCTCCGGGTCGAAGCGATGAATCTGATAGAGGTCCACGTAGTCGGTGCCCAGGCGCGTGAGGGAAGCGTCGATCTGCTCCATGACCGCCTTGCGCGACAGCCCCGAGCCGCCCGGGCCGTCGTGCATGCGGAAGTGGAGCTTGGTCGCCAGCACGATGTCCTCGCGGCGGCTGAACTCGCGGATCGCGCGCCCCACGATCTCCTCGGACGATCCCGCGGAGTACACGTTCGCGGTGTCCCAGAAGGTGATGCCCAGCTCGACGGCCTGCCGGAAGAACGGCTGCGCCGCCTCCTCATCCATCGCCCAGGCGGGGAAGGCCCTGTCGGGGTCGCCGTAGGTCATGGTGCCCAGGGCAAGGCGGGAGATCCTCAGGCCTGAGGATCCGAGTCGGGTGTACTCCATGGTGGTCTCCTTCGACGGACGATGCGGGTGGACGGACGATGCTTGCGGAGGGACGATGCGGCTGAGTTCAGCGGCGGTGGCGGCCGGCGAGGTACATCGCAGCCTCGGCGGTCCGGTGGTCGAAGAAGAGGCTCTCGCCCGTATCCATCGCCGCGATGGTCGCCATCTCCTGGTCGGACAGGGAGAAGTCGAACACGTCGAGGTTCTCGGCCATGCGGTCAGGCCGGACGGACTTGGGGATGGCCACCACGCCGCGCTGGATCAGCCAGCGCAGCACCACCTGGGCGACGGACTTGCCGTGAGCGGCGCCGATCTTGAGCAGCTCCGGATCCGTGAACAGCCCGTTGCGACCCTCGGCGAAGGGACCCCAGGACTCGATCTGGACGCCGTGCTCGCGCATGACCGCCTGGTCGGCGGCGCGCTGGAAGAAGGGGTGGGTCTCGACCTGGTTGACGTGGGGCGCGATGTCGGAGTGGAGGATCAGGTCCACCAGGCGGTCGGGGTAGAAGTTGGAGACGCCGATCGCCCGCGTGAGGCGCTCGCCGAGCAGCGCCTGCATCGCTCGCCAGGAGCCGTAGTAGTCGCCGAACGGCTGGTGGATCAGGTACAGGTCGAGGTGGTCGAGCGCGAGCGTATCGAGCGAGTGCTGGAAGGCTTCCCGTGCCGCGGCCTCACCCTGGCCGGAGATCCACAGCTTGGTGGTGATGAACAGCTCGTCGCGTGCGATGCCGGAGGCGGCGATCGCGCGGCCCACCGCGGCCTCGTTCTGATAGGCGGCGGCGGTGTCGAGGCCCCGGTAGCCGGCCTCGAGGGCTGCCTCCACCGCCGCCTGGGTGTCCGCCTCGGGGATCTGGAAGACGCCGAATCCGAGGATCGGCATCTCGACGCCGTTGCTGAGGGTGACGTGCTGCATGGGAAGGTCCTTACGTCGGTGGCTTGATGCGTCGATTCCATCACCGATCCGTGCGCGCGTGGGAGTGACGGCCGTGACCGGTACTGGCAGTCCCTCCCTTGGGCCCACCGCGCGCCGTACGGTGGACGCATGACCGACCGCCCCGCCATCACCGAGTTCCTGCGCACCCGCCGTGCGCGGATCACGCCGCAGCAGGCCGGGCTGCCCGCCTACGGCGGCAACCGCCGCGTCCCTGGCCTGCGCCGCGAGGAGGTGGCGATGCTCGCGGGCGTGTCGGTCGACTATTACGTCCGGCTCGAGCGCGGCAACCTCGCCGGCGCCTCGGACTCGGTGCTGGACGCGCTCGCGGACGCACTCCAGCTGGACGATGCCGAGCGCTCCCACCTGTACGACCTCGCGCGGGCTGCGGGCCCCGCATCGTCGCGTACCGCGTCCCGTGCGGCCGGGCGCCGCGCGCCGGCGTCGGTCCCGCCCACCGTGCAGCGCATCCTCGACTCCATCACCGCGCCCGCCTGGGTCCGCAATGGCCGTCTCGACCACCTGGCGCACAACCGCGCGTCGCGTGCGCTGTACGCGCCCCTGCTCGCGAGCGGCGAGCGCCCCGTCAACACCGCGCGCTACGTCTTCCTCGACCCCGGGTCGCGCGCGTTCTTCGACGACTGGAGGCAGGCCGCCAGCGACGTCACGGCGCTGCTGCGCATGGAGGCCGGGAAGCGCCCGCACGATCCCGCGCTGACCCAACTGATCGGCGAGCTGTCGACGCGCTCCGAGGAGTTCCGCACGTTGTGGGCGCGGCACGATGTCAAGTTTCATCGGTCCGGCGCGAAGCGGCTGAACCACCCCGCGGTGGGAGCGATCGACCTCGAGTTCGAGGGCATGTCGCTGCCGTCCGATCCCGACCTGACCCTGGTGGTCTACGCGGTGGCGCCGGGCTCGGCCACCGCGGACGCCCTCCAACTTCTCGAGCACTGGGCCGACGATCAGGAGGCGGCGGGGCTGCTCGCCGACGTCGACGGCGGCGCTCGCTGAACCCGATTTCGAAAGGGAGACCATGAACAACACGAGGCTTGGATCCTCCGGACTGCGCGTCCCGCGCCTGGCGCTCGGCTGCATGAGCTACGGCCGGCCGGGCGCAGGGCTGCACTCGTGGACGCTCGACGAGGACGATGCGGCGCCGTTCTTCCGACAGGCCGTCGAGTTGGGGATCACGTTCTGGGACACGGCGAACGGGTACCAGAGCGGGACGTCCGAGGAGTTCGTGGGGCGCGCGATGCGCCGCTTCTCCTCCCGCGAGGAGATCGTGCTCGCCACCAAGGTGTTCGGGCGCATGCACGACGGCCCCGGCGGGTCCGGGCTGTCCCGCAAGGCGATCCTTGAGCAGGTCGACGCCTCGCTCGAGCGACTCGGCACGGACCGCATCGACGTGCTTTACATCCATCGGTTCGACCCCGACGTGCCGGTCGAGGAGACCATGGAGGCGCTCCATGACGTGGTCAAGGCAGGCAAGGCCCTGTACCTGGGAGCGTCCTCGATGTGGGCGTGGCAGTTCGCGAAGCTGCAGCACGCGGCCGAGCTCCACGGCTGGACGCGGTTCGTCGCCATGCAGGATCAGTACAACCTGATCAAGCGCGAGGAGGAGCGCGAGATGCTGCCCATGTGCGCGGACATGGGTGTCTCGGCGGTGCCGTACTCGCCGCAGGGCAAGGGGCGGCTCACCCGTCCGCGTGGCGAGCAGACCGCACGCTCGGAGACCGATGCGGTGGCCAAGGCCTTCGATCGCGACGTCGACGGTCCCGTCATCGACGCCGTCGAGCGGGTGGCGGCGGAGCGGGGCGTGCCGATGGCGCACGTCGCGTTGGCGTGGGTGCTGTCCAAGCCGGTGGTCGCCTCCGCCGTGGTGGGCGCCACCAAGCCCCATCACCTCGCCGATGCCGCGGCCGCCCTGGATCTCGAGCTCACCGCCGACGAGGTGGCCGCGCTCGAGGCTCCCTACGAGACGCAAGATCCGTTCTGGTATTGAGCCGCTCGGCTCACGAGGGCTGGTCCGCGCGAGTCGACACCTCGAGCAGCGGCACGATGACCTCATCGACCAGGCTCGACAGGTCCTGCTCGGTGGGCAGCCCGGCGCCGAAGATGACCTCGTGCCGCGCGAGCGCGACGATGGCTGCGTGAACCCGCAGCGGGACGGGGGAGGGGCCCAACTCGCCGCGCTCGCGGGCCGCGGCGAAGATCGGTTCCAGCCATGCCTCGAACGATCTCACGATGAGGTCCTTGACGCGATCGACGGTCGCGTTGTCCACCTCTGCGATCACGCCGCGGAAGGTCTGGGAGCCGTCGGGCCCGATGCGGGTGATGACCTCGCCGAGCAGCGCCACCAGGTCCGCTTGCAGAGGTCCGGTCAGGGGCGGCGGCGGCAGGGAGATGCCTCGTGTGACCACGGCGTCGATCACCATCGCGGCGCGGTTGGGGAACCGGCGGTAGAGGACGGGCTTCGACGTGCCGGCGCGTCGTGCGACGCCCTCGAAGGTCACTCCGGAATATCCCTTGTCGTTCAGCTCGTCGCGGGTGGCCTCCCGGATGGCGTCCAACACCGCCTCCGCATTGCGGCGCGTGGCCGTGGCGTGGTTCATCGGGTTGGCCTCCCTGCGGTGCCCGGCTCGGCTTGACAGATGAGCCGTTCTGTAAGATACGGTACGTATCGTATCTTATTGATCCGCGAAGGGATCGTCCACCATGTCCTCCACCACTCCGATGTCCGCGCCGGCCTCGACCGAACGGCGCCGGGCGATCGCGGCCGCGCTCGGCATCGCCACGTTCCTCACCGTGATGCTGGTGGCGTTCGCGCTGCCGGCCCTGAAGAGCGCCCCGCGGGACGTGCCGCTCGCGATCGTGGCCCCCGACGGCGTGGCCCAGCAGCTCGAGGCGGGCCTCGACCAGGCGCAGCCGGGTGCGTTCGACGTCACCATCGCGACCGATCCCGACGCGGCGCGGGCCCTCATCGAGAACCGTGACGTGTACGGCGCCCTGGTGGTGGGGCAGGACGCGCTGACCGTCGAGATCGCGTCCGCGGCGAGCCCCGCCGTGGCCCAGATCATCACCGGGGTGGGGCAGGCGCTCGCCGCCCAGACCGGCGTCGAGGCGACCGTCGAGGACGTGGTGCCCACCTCGGCCGACGATCCCCGCGCCATCGGCCTGTCCGCGGGCGCGTTGCCCATCGCGCTCGGCGGGCTCGCCGCCGGTGTGGCGCTCACCCAGCTCGCGAAGCGACCGAGCAACCGCCTCATCGGGCTCGCGACGTTCGCCGTGGCCGCGGGCTTCGCCATGACCGCGGTGCTCGAGTTCTGGTTCGGCACGTTCACCGGCGACTACTGGGTGACGTCCCTGGTCGCCATCTTGGGCATCCTCGCCACAGGCATGACGGTGCTCGGGCTTGAGCGGCTCCTGGGCCGGGCCGGAATCGGGCTCAGCGCGTTGCTGATCGTGCTCATCGGCAACCCGTTGTCCGGGCTGATGAGCGCCCCGGAGATGCTTCCGCAGCCGTGGGGCGCGATCGGTCAGCTGCTTCCGCCGGGCGCCACGGGCACCATGCTGCGCAACGTGGCGTTCTTCGACGGCGCTGCTATCGCCATGCCGCTGACCGTGCTGCTCGTGTGGCTCGCGATCGGCCTGGGCGCCTTCGCCCTCGCCGGCGTGCTGCACCGCCGCCGCGGCGCCGCCCCTCAGGCCTAGGCGCGGCCGCCGTGCAACTCGCGGTGCAGCCGTTCCATGCGCGCATCGAGTTCTGCCGCGGTGGTCGCCGCCTCCCGTAGCTCGTCGGTGAGGCGGCGCGGCACCTCCGCGGAGTACTTGTAGTAGATCTTGTGTTCGAGGCTGGCCCAGAAGTCCATGGCGATGGTGCGGAATTGCACCTCGACAGGCACCGCGACCGTCTCCGAGGACAGGAAGACCGGGACCTCGATCACTGCGTGGAGGCTCTGGTAGCCGTTGGCCTTGGGCACCGCGATGTAGTCCTTGACCACGCGGACGGTGACGTCGTCCTGGTGCGTGAGCAGGTCGAACAGGCGGTAGACATCGGTGACGAAGCTGCATGTCACCCGCACCCCGGCGATGTCCGTGATGTGCTCGCGGACCGCGCTCAGGTCGCGCGGCAACTGCTTGCGCGTGAGCTTCTCGAGCAGGCTCTCCGGTGACTTCACGCGGGCGGAGACGTGCTCGATGGGGTTGTAATCGTGCAGCGCGACGAACTCGTCGCTGAGAATCGACAGCTTGGTCTCGATCTCCCGGAGCCCGAACTCGTACTGCAGCAGGAACCGCTGGATCTCCTGGCGGACCTCGCGCATCTGCTTGGGGTTCACCGAGGGCGTGCCGCCCGCGAGCACGGCAAGGGCCCTCGCGCTTTCGTGGTCGGGCATGCGGTCCTCTCCGTCGCGGCGCGGGCTTCCGATGCCCCCTCCACTGTTTCGACGCGCGAGCGAGCCCCTCGGTTCCACGCCGACGCGACATCGTTCGCCGGACGGGTCTTCGTGCCGGACCCGTGAACGGGTTACCCTCGCCGGGTGACATCGAACGAAGGCGACCCGCGCCGCGACGACCCACCCGCCAGGCCTGCGGTGCGGCGCCCGATGCCGCCCTCGATCCAGCCGCGCAACGGCGCGACGAGGCCCCAGCAGCCGCCCGCCCGTCCCTCGACCCGGCCCGAGCCCGTCGATCGCACCAGCGTGATGCCCCCGGTGCCTCCCACGGCGACGCCCCCGCGCGCACCGTCTCGCCAGGCGCCGCCGCGTCAGGCGCCGCCCACGAATCAGCCGCCGCGCACCGCCGCGACGCCGCCGGCGGGTCCCGGGCGCAAGCGCCACCGCGTGCGCACGTTCTTCATCGTTCTCGCGGTGGTGCTGATCGGCGCCGTCCTGTGGTTCTGGTTCTGGGTGCAGTCGAACCTCAACACCGTGGACGCGCTCAGCGGTGCGGCCGGCACTCCCGGGCAGACCTACCTGATCGTCGGATCGGACTCCCGCGACGGCTGGGGCGAGGACGGCACCGAGGGCGCGCGCACCGACACGATCATGGTGCTCCACAAGCCGGACTCCGGACCCACGGCGCTCATCAGCATCCCGCGGGACTCCTACGTCGAGATCCCCGGCCACGACGCGAACAAGATCAACGCGGCGTTCGCCTTCGGCGGCCCGCAGCTGCTGGTCGAGACGGTCGAGAACCTCACGGGGCTCACCGTGGACCACTATCTCGAGATCGGCTTCACCGGGGTCTCGGAGATCGTCGACGCGCTGGGCGGAGTGGAGCTCTGCTACGACTCCGACGTGAGCGACCAGAAGAGCCGCCTCGAGTGGGAGGCGGGCTGCCATGTGGCTGACGGCGACACCGCGCTCGCCTTCTCCCGCATGCGGTACAGCGACCCGCTGGGGGACATCGGCCGCACGCAGCGACAGCGACAGCTCGTGGGTGCCGTCGCCAAGGAGGCGCTCAGCCCCGCGACGGTGCTCAACCCGTTCGCCCTGGTTCCCATGGTGGGCGCCGGGCTGGACGCCTTCCGGGTGAGCGAGGGGACCGGACCCTTCGACTTGGCGCGCTTCGCGCTGACCTTCCGATCCGGCCTCGCGGACGACGCGGTGACCGGCACCCCGCCCATCAAGGACATGGGCTATCGAGTCGACGGCGTGGGCTCGACGGTTCTGCTGGACCCGGAGTGGGTGGACAAGTTCTGGACGAAGATCGCGAACGGCGAGTACGAGCCCGGGTCCGAGGTGGGCGGGGTCGGGTAGCCAGTCGCTACACGCCCTTGGGCCGCAGGCCTCGCATGCCCCAGCGGATGGCGCGCGTCGCGACCGCGCCGCCCAGCGGGCCGAAGGTTCGTGTCGACCACCTGTCGAGACCCAGATCCGCGCGCGCCCAGTCCGGCAGCAGCGCCACCGCCGCCCAGGCGAGCGGCGCGTACCCGAGCCGCGCTCCGCGGGACAGCGGGGGCTCCCGCAGCAGGAACTGTGCGGCATCGAGGGCCTCGGGGCTCGCCTCCAGCTCCGGCCGGTAGCGCGCGATCGCGGCGTCGAGCTCGGCAACGGTCTCCGGCACGCGCTCGGCGCCGAGCGCGCGTGCGACGCGGGCCGTCTGCGCCACGTACTCGTCCGCCTCCGCGTCCGTGAGCCGGGGAGCGCCGTAGCGCCGGTGCGCGGCGAGGAACGAGTCCGCCTCGGCGATGTGGACCCACGTCAGCAGGTGCGGGTCGCTGGCGCGGTAGGGGCGCCCATCGGCCGCCTTCCCACGCACCCTTTCGTGAATGGCGCGGATCCGGTCGACGGTGGCCTGCGCATCGTCCTCCATCCCGAAGGTCGTGTAGGCCAGGAAGGTCGCCGTACGGTTGAGGCGGCCCCACGGGTCGCCCCGGTAACCCGAGTGGCCCGCCACGCCCGCCATCGCCAAGGGGTGCAGCGACTGCAGCAGCAGCGCGCGGATGCCCCCCACGTACATGGACGAGTCACCATGGACCCGCCGGATCGGGCTCAGCGGCTCGAACCAGCGCGGCCCGGGCGTGTGGTGGACCCGTTCGTGGGTCTCATATCCGTTCGGCCCCGCCACCTTGAGGAAGATCACGTCGCCCGCCCGCTTGCGCAGGCGGCTGACGCGTCGCTCGGTGGTGGCCATGACGCCAGTATCGCCCGGTGCGACGGGACGATGCGACGGTCACGATTGCGTACCGGTCGCCAGCCGCCGCAGTTCCGGTCCTGCACGGCCGTCTACCATGAAGCGCCGGTCCACTCCGCTGTGGTTGCAGCGGGCGCGCGACCGCATCCCCGCCGCACCGGCCGCACCCGAGTAGCGTCCCTGATGTGGAGGAGGATCGACGGATGACGGCAAGCGACGTCGCCACGCTGTACTCACGGACCGCGTCTCAGCGCGCGCGGGCGTGGGTCACCGTCTGGGCCATCGTGTTGCTGGTCTCCGGCCAGGGCTTCCGGTACCTGCTGGGCATCCCGGCCTACACGGTGGTGACCGTGATGACCATCGCGGCCGTCGCCGTGGTGTTCCGCAGGTTCCTCCGGCCCTTCCGCGTGCCGCTGGTGCTCAGCATGTTCGTGGGCCTCGCCGCGCTCAGCGTGCTGTGGTCCGCCACGCGCGCGGTCTCCGTGCTCGCGGTGGTGGTGCTGGCCGCGACCACGTTCCTGGGTGTGGCGATAGCGCGCGGCACCAGTCGCGGCCAGTTCATGGCGTTCCTGTATCGCGGCCTGCAAGTGAGCCTGTTCGGCGGCATCCTCTTCGAGCTGTTCGTCGCGGTGGTGGTGCGGGCGGACCTGCCGCCCTTCGCGAACGACCTGGGTGAACGCGCGGGCGTCGACCCCGCGGAGCTGCCGCTGTGGTCCCGCAACAACCTGTTCGCGGGCGGGCCGCTGCAGGGCTTCGTGGGCAACCGGAACCCGTTCGCCGCGATCGCTCTCTTCGCCGCGATCGTGGCCGTGGTGCTGATGCTCGAGAAGCGCATCAAGCGCGTCGACGGCCTGCTCACCCTTGCGGGCGCGGCGTTCGTCCACCTCTTCACGCTCTCCGCGACCATCACCATCGCGGCCCTCTATGTCTCCGTGCTGGCCGCGGCGGCGCTGCTGATCCGGCGTGCCCCCGAGCCGCGCAAGCGGGTGCTGTCCTTCACGGTGCTCGCCTGCAGCGCCATCGTGGCGGTGGTGACCATCAAGTTCCGCGCGGAGATCTTCGGCATCTTCGACCGCGACTCGGACGCCACCAACCGGATCCGCATCTGGGATCAGGTCGCCCACTACGCGATGCAGCGGCCGGAGGGGTGGGGCTACGTCGGGTACTGGCCCATCTGGGAGGACCCGTACAAGACCATCGTCGAGGACGCCGGCGTGGTCGCCTCGCACGCCCACAACGCCTTCCTCGACGCCTGGCTACAGCTGGGCCTCATCGGGCTGGTGCTGCTGCTGGTGATCGTGGTCCTGGTGTTCGGCAGCGCGTGGCGCCTGGTCGAGCGCGCGAGCGCGGGGGACACGTACATCCCGCTCGGGTGGGCGCTGCTCACTGCGGCGCTGGCGCTGCAGTCGCTGACCGAGTCGCGCATGCTCGTCGAGTGGGGATGGTTCCTGCTGGTGGTGCTCGCGTGCTCCGCTCCGCAGGTGTTCGCGCTCACCATCGTCGATCCCGCGCTGGTGCGTACGGGCAGCCCGCCGGACGACGAGGCCGAGGCGGAGGATCCCGTCTCGGTGCTGTCGCGAGAGCTGCGCAAGAGTTAGGTCCGGCGCGCTGCGTCGTCCCCTACGCCGAGAAGCCCTGCGCCACCCGGGCGAGAAGCCGCGCGCCGAATCCGGTCGCGCCGGTCGACCGCCACGAGTCGTCGGCCTCCGCCTGCATCGTCCCGGCGATGTCGACGTGCGCCCAGGGCGTCTCTCCCACGAACTCGGCGAGGAAGAGCGCGGCGGTGGTCGCCCCCGCGTGTGGGCCGCCCAGATTGGCGATATCGGCGATGTCGGAGTCGAGCTGCTTGCGGTACTTGCGCTCGAGCGGCAACCGCCACACTGGCTCGTCCACGTCGGCGGCCGCCGCTTCGACGCGCGCGGCCAGCGCATCGTCCGTCGCGAACAGTGCCGCGCGTGACTTTCCCAGCGCCATCATCGCCGCGCCCGTCAGGGTGGCGATGTCGACAAGTGCGTCGACGCCCTCCTCGACCGCAAGCGAGAGGCCGTCCATCATCACCAGACGCCCCTCGGCATCGGTGTTCTTCACCTCGACCGTGGTGCCGTTGCGCGCCACCAGCACATCGCCCAGCTTGGTGGCGCTACCGGACGGCATGTTGTCCGTGCACATCAGCCAGGCGGTGACCCGAGCGGTGGTGCCCAGCTCGCGTAGCGCCGTGAAGGCGCCCATCACCGCCGCAGCGCCGCCCATGTCGATCTTCATCAGCAGGTGCATCGGGTCGGAGGGCTTGAGGCTGATGCCGCCCGAGTCGTACATGATGCCCTTGCCCACGAGTCCCAGGTGCCCGGTGGGCGCGCCATCGGGGGTGTACCGCAGCACCACCATCCGCGGCTCCTCGGTGCTGCCGGCGTTCACGCCCAGCAGGCCGCCGCACCCCAGCGCCACCAGCTGCTCCCGGTCGAAGGACTCGGCCTCGAACCCGAAGCGCGCGCCCAGCTGGGCGGCGACGTCCGCCATGTCCGTCGCGGTCAAGAATCCGGCGGGGGAGTTGCCCAGGTCCCGGGCGACCACGGCGGCGCGCACGCCGACCAGCCCGGCGGCGATTCCACTCTCGACCTGTGCGGCGTCGGCGCCCGCCACCTCCACGCCCAGGCGGCTCAGAGGCTTGTCCTTGGGCTCGGCCTGCAGCGAGCGGTAGCGATACCGCGCCAGCAAGGCGCCCTCGGTGGCCGCCGCCACCGCCGCCTCCACGGCGAGTTCTGATGCCGGGAGGGTCAGCGTGAGCACGTCGGCGGTGGATGCCAGAGCCCGGGCGGCCGTGGCCGCGGCGTCACGCACCACGTCGACGGTGAGTTCGTCGAGGTCGCCCGCGCCGGACAGCACCTGCGGGCCCGCCGATGTCGGGATGACGATGCTGGTTCCGGCCTTGCCCTCGAAGCCGGCCTGGGCGAGGGCGGCGCGATCGATGCCGACCTCCTCAGGCAGGTCCCCTGCGGTGCCCACGATCCACCCGCGCGGGCCGTGCTCGACGGCTCCCGCCGTCACCTCGGCGAGGGCGTCCAGGGAGGCGATGGGCGAGAACCCGGCCGGGAGCACCCGGCGTGACTGCTGAGACATGGAGGCTCCGATTCAGGACCGTGGTGGTAGGTCCGACGATATCCCCGCCGCGACCTCGGCGCGAACCCTCGGTCGAGGTCGGAAACCACGTGTCTCACCAGGGACAACACGGCTATGGTGAGGCTCGTGGACCCGATCCTCGTCACCGGCCTGATCCTGCTGGCCGCGGTGATCGCCTTCGTCACCAATCGCTTGCCCGTCGGGGTGGTCGCGGTGGGCGTCGCGGTTGCGCTCTGGGCGACGGGGATCCTCCCGCTGAATGATGCCCTGGCGGGCTTCGGGGACCCCACCGTCGTGTTCATCGCCACCCTCTTCATCATCTCCGAGGCGCTCGACTCGACGGGTGTGACGGCCTGGGCCGGGCAACAGGTGATCACTCGCGGCGGGGCGGGCCGGAGGCCGCTGCTGGTCATGATCTGCCTGTTGGTGGCGCTGCTGACGGCGCTCATCAGCGTCAACGGCGCCGTCGCCGCGCTGATCCCCGTGGTGGTGGTGGTCGCCGTGCGCGTGGGGATGTCGCCGTCGCAGATGCTGATGCCGCTCGCCTTCTCCGCGCATGCGGGCTCGATGCTGGCGCTGACGGGAACACCCGTCAACATCATCGTCAGCGAGGGCGCCGCGGACGCGGGGGAGGGACCGTTCGGCTTCTTCGAGTTCTCGCTGGTAGGCGTGCCGCTGGTGGTGGGGACCATCGTGCTCATGTTGCTCCTCGGGCGTCGCCTGCTCCCGCACGTCGAGCCGGAGACGGTGCCAGCGGACGTGGCCGAGTACGCCCGGGCGCTGCGCTCCGACTACTCGATCCCCGACGGCATCGAGCTCATCGGCACCCGCGCCGGGGTGACGGAGGCGATGGTGTCGACGCGGTCGCCCCTGATCGGCACTCATCTGTTCGCCGGCCAGGCCACCCCCAGCGGAGACCTGGTGGTCCTGGGCCTGCGCCGCGGAGACAGCGAGATCGCCGGCGCGGACACCGTCCTGATGGCCGGGGACACGCTGCTCCTGCGAGGAACCTGGGAGCACCTCGAGCGCCACACCGCCGGGGACGAGGTGCTCGTGGTCGCGCGCCCCGAGGAGCTGCGCCGCGCCGTGCCGCTGGGACGCGGCGCCAAGCGCGCGATGGTGATCCTGCTCGCGATGGTGATCCTGCTCGCCACCGGCGCGGTGCCCCCGGCAGTCGCCGGCCTGCTGGCCGCGGGCGCGATGATCCTCACCGGCGTGCTCTCCGCTCCGCGCGCCTACCGGGCGATCTCGTGGACCACGGTGCTGATCGTCGCCGGGATGATCCCCTTGTCCACGGCGTTCGCCTCGACCGGAACGGCGGATCTGATCGCACAGACCCTGCTCGATGTCGTGGGCGACTCCTCTCCCCGGCTGGCGCTGTTCGCGATGTGCCTCATCACCCTGCTGCTGGGGCAGCTGATATCGAACACGGCGACGGTCCTCATCATGGTGCCGATCGCCACGGTGATCGCCGCGGACCTCGGGGTGTCGGTGCTCCCGTTCATGATGGCGCTCGCCGTCGTGGGGGCGGCCGCGTTCCTCACTCCCGTGGCGACGGCGGCCAACACCATGGTCATGGAGCCCGGAGGGTACAAGTTCGGCGACTACTGGAAGTTCGGGCTGCCGCTCGTCATCCTGTTCCTTTCGGTAGCGGTGCTGTGGGTGCCGGTGGTCTGGCACTTCTAGGTCGACCCTGCGGTCGCATGACCGCGGTGGATTCATGGGTTTTCAACACAAGTGAAGGTGGAGGGTCGGTCGTGAACGCCGTGCTCGCATTCGTGGTGGTCATGCTGGTGTGGACGGTGTCGGAATTCGTCGCCCGCAAGACCAAATCCTTGCTGTCCAGTCTGTTCGTGGCGTCGATCATCTTCTTGGTGGGCTTCCTCACCGGAATCTTCCCTGAGGACCTGCTGCAGGCATCGTCGCTGCTCGCGCTCGCCGGCGTCGTGGTCGGGTTCGTCATCGTGCACCTGGGCACCATGATCAGCCTGGACGACTTCAAGAAGCAGTGGCGCACCCTCATGGTGGGCATTGCGGCCGTGGTCGGCATGGGGGTGCTGCTGCTCGCGGCGGCGTACCTCGTTGGCGGCGACGTGACCGACTCCGAGTACGACGGCCTGGTCGCCACCGCGCGGGACTTCGCCCTGGCGGGCACGGGCGCACTGTCCGGCGGCACCATCTCCGTGCTGATCATCCAGGAGGCCGCGCTCGGGGTGGGCCTGACGGCGGTCGCCGTGTTCCCCGTCCTCATCGCAGCGCTGCAGGGACTCATCGGCTTCCCGCTCACGTCGCTGATCCTGCGGCGCGAGGCCGCTCGGCTGAGCGGTGCCTATCGAGCCGGCGAGCTCGAGGACGTCGCGCCGCCCGAGGCGTCCCAGGTCCAGGAGGGCCGTCTGCCCGCGTTCCTCCGCAACACCCCCGGCACGCTCTTCATCGTCGGAGTGGTGGTGCTGCTCAGCATCGGCATCAACAACCTCACGGACGGAGTGCTGAACACCTTCGTCATGGCGCTGATCTTCGGCATCGTCCTGCGGTCGACCCGCGTCTTCAAGCCGTCGGTGCTGTCCGGAATCGACTCCTTCGGGCTGATGATGCTGGCCATCATGATCCTGGTGTTCGGTCCGCTCGCCACCGTCGAGCCCGCGGACGTGGCCGCGCTTGCCGGACCACTCGCCATCGCGTTCGTGGTGGGGCTCGCGGGCATGGCGCTGTTCGCGCTGATCGTGGGCCGGCTCGTCGGATACTCGACGTCCATGTCGCTCGCCATCGGGCTGACGTCGCTGTACGGCTTCCCCGGCACCATGATCCTGTCGCAGGAGGCCGCGCGCGGAGCGGGGGAGACGCCCGAGGAGACGGCCGCGATCGAGGGGCAGATCCTGCCCAAGATGATCGTCGCGGGCTTCTCGACGGTCACCATCACCTCGGTGGTGATCACCTCGATACTCGCGGGTGGCATCGGCGGCTGACCCGCCCTCACCGCTCCATCCCCACCTGACACTGCGCACGGAGTTCGCGGAGACGCGCCGTGTCCGAGCACGCCTGAGGGCCTTTCGAACCGCGTGTCGCGCCTGGATCCGTGCGCACTGTCAGGAGGTAGGGATGGGTCGCGCTTGACTCGCGATGCAGTAACGATATATCGTGACTGTGCAAGCAAGAACAGCACGAGAGAAGGAGCGAGCCATGAAGCACTCGCATCAGCACCCCGGGCCGCGCGGATTCCGCGGCGACAACGACGGCCGCGAGTGGGGCCACCACGACGACTTCGGTGGCCATGACGGCCCCGGCAGAAGCGGACGCGCGCGCCGCGGCGGCCCCGGTGGCCCCGGTGGCGGCCCCGGCCGTCACGGCGGCGGTCCGGGCCGGCGCGGTGGGCGACCCCGTGGCGACGTACGTGCCGCGATCCTCCTGCTACTCGCCGAGCAGCCCCGTCACGGCTACGACCTCATTCGCGAGATCGAGGATCGCAGCTCCGGCGCCTGGGTTCCGAGCCCGGGCTCCGTCTACCCGACCCTGCAGGCGCTCGAGGACGAGGGACTGGTGTCCATCGACCTGGTCGACGGCCGCAAGACCGCGTCCCTGACCGCTGCCGGCGTCGCCTGGGTCGAGGAGCACCCGCACGGACTCGACGCCATGTTCGAGACCGATGGCCGTCAGGAGTCCGCGATCGCCATCCGTCGCGAGATGGGCGAACTGCGCGAGGCGGCGATCCACGTCGCACGTCAGCAGGACCGCCCAGAGCTCGCGGCGAAGGTCGCGGAGATCCTGGCCACCGCCCGCCGTGACCTCTACCGGCTGCTGGCCGACGAGGCCTGACCCACACCGCGCTCGGCGAGAGCCGACCGATGGTCCCGACCGCCGCATCGTCCTCATGAGGGACGATGCGGCGGTCGCGTCATCCCTGGAGCGGCCCCGGGAGGTCACCGAGGCGCGAGCCGGGCGGCGAGCCTGCCGCGCGCCGCGGGCCATTCTCGGTCGAGGATCGAG
>NZ_JAHEBP010000143.1 GCF_024642165.1 Demequina sp. | reverse complement strand
AGTGCCGTGACCAGCGCGGACGCGGTGACGCGGGCGCGCCGTACCGCGGCAAGCGCCCTGGACTCCACTACGGCAGAGCCACCCATTGCTCGATTGCGATCCATCTCAGCCCCCCAGCTGTGCACAACACCAATGCGCGGCCAGCCCTCAGGTGAACTGGTGCGCTGAGGCAGACAATACAGGTCGCAAAACGACTCGAAAAGGGCAGACGTGACAATCACCTGAATTTGCCGTATTCGCGACGTCCCGTCGGTGGCCGCGGTGGGTGCCCGCGCGGGCTCGACACGCAGGGTCCTCGGGGCCGACTCCGCCCCGCCTCGCCCGGCACCTCGGCTTGCGCCGCCACGGGAGCTCCGGCCCGCAGGACGGCTTGGAGTTATTCAATCTTTGCCGCCGCTTGGAATAGCGATTGCCGCGCTCGGGTTGCACAAATCGGACATGTGAAGTGTGATGAGAGGGGGGTAAACCGTGACAGTCCCGTACATTTCGGCTCCTACGTGGGGCCTGCGAGGTAGCAGGCCTCTCGGAGCCGGGTCGCGCCCGCGGGCCGTCTCGTCCCCCGACTCTTCCTTGGCGCGCCGAGCCCTTCGCAGGGTCGCGTGGATGGACATCGCCATCCAGATCGCTGGCATCGCGATCATCGTCGCGGCGGGGTGGGCCGTAGTGACGGGCGGGTATTTCCAGCGCGCCGTGGACAACTTCAGCGGCTGGTACGTGGGAGACATCGCCCCTAGGTTCGCGCTCGGCACGGCAGCGGTGGTGCCCGGCCAGGACTTCCGCAACGGATTCTTCGCGGACCGCCCCATGGTGCCCGACGCCCTGCAGCACCCCGGCCCCGGCTACCTCACTGTTGCGGAGATCGGTTCTGTCGTCGAGGCGGCGCCGGCCTCGTAATCTGCCGCGAGACCGGTCGCATGCGGGCGGTTCGCATTCGCGCGAGCAGCCCCCAGGGCCGCACGGACAGCACCACCAGGAACGCCGCCCCCGAGAGCCCCACGCTCGCCGCCGGCAGCCACCCCGCGCCGTAGGCGCTCAGGATGGCGCCACCCGCGATCGGGCCCAGCATGTTGCCCACGTTGTACATCGACTGGTAAAGCGCCATCAGCACATCGGTGCGCCCCGGGGCGTGGCGCATCGCCCAATTGAGGTGTGATGCGACCACGATCGCCCAGCAGGCGCCTTGTAGTACCAGCATCGCGACCGTCACCGGCACGGAGGAGCCGCCGATCGCCAGCCCGATGAACATCAGCACGAGCAACCCCAGCCCGACCACCGCTGAGCGCACCGGCCATCGGTCAAGGTAGCGGCCGACGAAGGCCGTGGTGACCGTGCCCATCACCCCGCCCAGGGCCAGCAGCAGCGGCACCGTTGTCTCGGCGAAGCCCGTCACGCGCACGAGGAACGGGGCGATGTATGTCCACGTCACCGCCATCGCACCCACCGCGAGCGCGATTGCCACCAGCACACGGACGAACATCCGCTTTGATGGGAGCTGACCTCGGGCCGCCGTGCCCTCCTCGGCGCGGAAGCTGGGCATCAGCAGCAGGAGCGCGACCAGGAGCACCCCTGCAGCGACGGTGAGCACCCCATACGCCGTGGTCCACGACCGTGACTGGCCCAGCCACGTGAGCACGGGCAGCCCGATCACGCCAGCTCCCGACGCGCCCAACAGAAGCCGCGCGACCATCCGCCCGCGGAGCTCGGGCGGAAACATCCCGGCCGCAGCCGGCGTCGCCACCGCCCAGAACAGCGCGTGCGCGACGGCTGAGAGGCCCCGCCCGACCGCGAGTTGGGTGAAGCTGCCCGCGGTCGCCGCGATCGCGAGCCCGGCCATGAACACTGCGAGCGCGATGATGAGCGCCGTCCGGGGACGCAGCCTCGTGGTCGCCGCGGCGAGGGGCACGGAGCCCACCACCACCACCAACGCCTGGATAGTGATGAGAAGCCCGACGGTCGACTCGGCCACGCCCAGGCTGGCGGCGATGGGCGGCATGAGGCCCAGCGGCAGCACCTCGGCCGTGACGAACGCGAACGCGGAGAACGCGAGCACCGTGAGCGCCGCGAGCGCGCGGCGGTGGGGCACGGGGAGGGCCGAGGGACGATGCGCGTCGGCGGAGTCGGGCACGGGAGGGAGGATCGCGGCCTGGCCCGCGACCGGATAGGCGACCACCGCCGTCAGGATCGCGGGCGCCAGGACGTCGAGCGCGGGGTCGACGGGACCCGGCGCGCGGGCGCGCGAACGATCCGGATTTCCGGGAGAGGGGGTCACGGCGGGCCAATCACCAGTGTGCCGACGATGGACTGCCTCCATGGTCGCACGCCGCATCGCTCCGTCGCGACGCCGCGCACGCTAGCGTGGAGGAATCCGTCGCGGGAAGGACCGTCATGTTCACCGGACTCACGCCCGAGTTGTGCGCACAGGCCTGGGAGCTCATCAAGCCGTCCATCGAGCGCGCCGCCGAGCACGGGATCATCCGAGGCGCGGTGGGGGATCTCGTGGTCCTCGACCCGGCGCGCAGTGAGGCGGTGATCCTGTGGACCGGGAGCATCGGCGACACCGAGGACGCGACGTACGGGTTCGCCGTCGCGAAGGCGAAGGTGGCGCATCGCACCGGCGTCGACACGTCGCGGCTGCGGATGGATCAGCCGCATCTCTACGCGGCGGGAGACATCGTCTTCCCGGGTGGGGTGGTGCGCCACGGAATGGTCGCCGCGTTCTCGGGAGTCGAGGGCGAGGCGGACGAGATGATCGCCGAGTGGTTCATCGCGGCCGTGCGGGGCATCGCCAGGCTCGCCTTCGTCTCCTCGCACGGCCCCGACGCCACGGGCACCATCTATCTCGAGGGTTAGAACGGAAGCGAAGCGCCCGCGCCCGCACCTTCGGCCCGTGGGAGAGACGCCGTGAGATCGATTCTGCAGGGTTCGGCTGCGCCGCTGGCGGCGCTGCTCGTTTCCGGTTGCACCCTGCTCGGCGCGGGAGGGGCCAGCGGAAGTGGCGAAGGGCCGAGGTCGGCGGTCCACGACACTCGACTCACGACCGCCGCTGCCACGGTGATCTACGTGGTAGACGGCGACACCGTGGTGGTCGACGGCGACGTGCACGTCAGGCTGATCGGCTACGACACCCCCGAGCGCGACCAATGCGGGTATGCCGAAGCGACGGCGGTCCTGCGTGATGCGGTGGAGGGAGAGTCCGTCGCTCTCGTCAATCCCGCATCGGTGGCCGACAAGGATTCGTACGGGCGGATCTTGCGCTATGTGGTGATTGCCGGCCGAGACGTGGGCGAGTTGATGATCGAGTCCGGGCTGGCAGTGGCCCGTTACGACGGCCTCGACGGCTATGACTGGCACGTCCACCAGGATCGCTATCGCGATCTTGACGCGGCTCACCCGGACCTGTGCGCGCCAGACCGATCCTGAGGATTCCGACGTGGCTCGGCGGCGCTCGCGGGAAGCCCCGCGCGAACGGAAGCGTTGCAGGCGGTGTGAAGCCCGCATCGTCCACCCCGGCTATCGGCGCTCTCGAGGCGTCCGGCCTGGACTTCGAGATCACCTCGCACGGGCCGGTGCGCTCGCTGGAGGAGGCGGCCCGGGCTCGCGGACTGGAGCCACGGCAGATCCTGAAGACCTTGGTGGTGCGCCGCGCCGAGGGCGACTACCTGCTGGTGCTGGTCCCGGGCGACCGCGAGATCAGCTGGCCTAAGCTGCGGGCGCTGCTGGGCGTCAACCGCGTCTCGATGCCCGACAAGGACGTAGCCAGGGACGTGACCGGATACGAGCGAGGCACCATCACGCCGTTCGGCGCCGCGCCGGACCCTGCCACGGGCAAGCCGTGGCCGGTGATCGCCGACGAGCTCATCGTGTCCCGCGAGGGGCCCGTGTCGATCGGGGGTGGCGCGCACGGCGTCGCAGCGACCGTTGATCCTGCACAGCTGGTCGCGGTGCTGGGCGCGCAGGTGGCCGACGTGACCGAACCGCCGGCGCCGCGAGGCGCCTGACCGCCTGCCCTGCGGGCCGGGGCCGGGTACCCTGGCATGCGTGTACGTCAGACCCCCCCTCCCCGAACTGGCCTTCACCGACTCCGACGGCAAGGCGATCCACTACGGCTCCCGCTGGGGAGACGCGGGTCCGCCGGAGCGCACCTACTCGCTGACCCGGCATCCGGAGCGATTCGCCCCGTTGGTCGACGTGGCGAACGCGCTCATCGAGCACCTCGCGAGCACCTACGACGTCGACGTGCACACCACCGAGGGCCTCCCCGACGGGGCTCCCGATGCCCTGCGCCGCTACGAGCACGGTCAGGTGCGCATCGCTCGCGCCACCACCTTTGTGCCTCGGCACGAGATGTCCGCGCCGCTGGTGATAGCCGAGACCACGTTCCCCAGCGTGGTGGTCGCGATGGGTGCAGTGGGCCTCGAGAGCTCACCGCCGTGCGGCTGCGACGCGTGTGACGAAGCGATCGAGTTCTGTGCCGAGGAGCTCGAGAACCTGGTGTTCTCCGTGGTGGAGGGGCGCTACCAGGAGCGGTACAGCTGGACCGAGGGGATCCAGGTCTCGCTCGCTGGTTCGTGGGGTGCGCGCTCGAACACCACGCCACGCAGCGCCGCCAACAAGGAGGACCTGGAGGCCGTCAAGCAGAGCCAGCGCGAGCGCCACGGCGCCCGTTGGATGCCGTGGCCGCCCAAGCG
>NZ_JAHEBP010000142.1 GCF_024642165.1 Demequina sp. | reverse complement strand
CTCCTCATCGTGGGGATGGCGAAGTCGAACTGGCCGCAGGATCTGCCGCGCGACGTGTGGGCGACCTTCGTCGACAAGTTCCACCGGCTGTTCCGCGGCTACTGGGACCACGGGTGCGACTGCGTGTGGCCCGCGCCGCACACCTTCGCGGACGTCAGCGAGGCCGCGGCCCGGATCCTTCCCGGCTCCGAGTACACGCGGCAGCTGCTGTGGCGCTACACGCTCACCTGGGACCGGCCCGCGAACTGAGTGCGCTCGAGCGCGATGCCGATCCTGGCCACCGCCTCCTCGAGGATCGCGGGGGACGTCGCGATGTTCAGGCGGGCGTGACCCACGCCGCCGGTGCCGAAGGCCGGGCCGCTGCTGAGCGCCACCCTGCCCTGCTCAAGGAGGATGGCAGCGGGATCCTCGCCCAGCATCGTCCCGAAGTCGAGCCACGTGAGGTACGTCCCCTCCGGCACCGTGTACGTGACGCCGGGCAGGCGATCCGCGACCAGGTCTCGCACCAGGTAGCGGTTGCGCTCGAGGCCGGCGAGCATGCCGGTCAGCCACTCGCCGCCGCGGGAGTAGGCGGCCGTCTGAGCGATGACTCCGAGGTGACCGGGGCTGTGGTGCTTGCCCGCGCGGTAGCTCTCGAGGGCCGCCGCCTCCGGACCGCCCACCAGCAGGGCGGCCGGGACCGAGGCGAGGTTCCATGCCTTCGAGGCGCCGTGAAGAGCGAGACCGGTGGGGTCGACCGCGAGGTACGGAGTGAACTCGGCGCCCGCGTGGATCACGGGAGCGTGGATCTCGTCGGACACCACGGTCACGCCGTGCTGGCGCGCCAGCCGGGCCACGTTCTCGAGCTCGGCACGCGTGTGGACCGCGCCGCCCGGGTTGTGCGGGTTGCACAGCAGGTATGCGGCGCCCCGCCCGCCCGAGGTGGCGGCCGCCATCGCGCGGTCGATCTCCTCAAGGTCGAGCCGGAGGTTCTCGCCCAGCGGCGCCTCGCGGATCACGCGCCCGGCCTGCCGGAGGTAGGAGACGAACGGTGGGTACACGGGAGGGTTGACCACCACCTCGCCGCCGTCGCCCGTGAGTTCGAGGATCGCGTCGACGTAGCCCATGATGACGCTCTGCACGGGGGTGACGTGTGCGGCGTCGAGGTCGGGCCAGGCCCAGGACCGGCGCGCGAAGTCGACGAAGGACTCGACGAAGGGGGTGCTCCCCGGGTAGCCCATGTCCCCGTCCCGGACGGCGCGCTCAAGCGCCTCGCGGATCGGATCGGCCAGGTCCACGTCCATCTCCGCGATCCACAGGGGCAGCACGTCGGGCCCATAGTGGCGCCACTTGGCGGAGGTGCGCGCGCGCAGGCGCTCCAGCGGGACGGTGAAGGGGTCGGTGGTCATGGGGTGAGCGTATCCGAGCGCGTGCTCAGGACATGGTGCGCAGCAGCGCGTCGAGACGCTCCGTCGACTCCCGCATGCGCTCGACCCCGCCGAGGTTGATGTAGCCCGTCCGGTGATAGTCGTCCGGGAACCGGTGGGTGGTGACCACGGCGGTGCCCGTGGGCGTGCCGGCCATGTCCACGCGGAGCCACGTGAGCACCTCGGGGAACAGCTCCGAGATGAACGTGCACGCCAGCAGGGACCGGGGCTCGACGCGCTCAAAGTGGCCGTAGAAGGAGAAGGTGTTGCCCTCCGGGTCCGCCTGGGTCACCTTCCACGGGCCTCCCGGCCGGACGTCCAGCTCGACCTCGCTGTTGGTGTACCCGTGGGGGGCCCACCACTGCCGGAGGAAGATGGGCTCCGTGTAGGCGGTCCAGACCTGTGCCGGAGGGTGGGCCAGCCGGGTGGTCTCGACCAGCACGCACGGCTCGGCGGGAACATCGAACGAGATCTCGACCACGGGGGCCCCCGGAGGCTCGCGGGTCCCGGCGACCCGATTCCTCCACCCTGGTAGCGCGGGGGTGGCGCGTCAAGCGCTGCGGCGGGTCAACTCCCCGGGCGCAGGATGCTGCGCCCTACCCGCAGGCCCTTCACGACCTTCGAGTCGGCACCCCGATGCTGCTCGACCTGGTCCGCGATGAGGCCCAGGGCCGCCGCGGTCAGCGGGATCGCGATCGCGAAGATCGCCCAACGTCCGATTGCTCGTCTCATGCGCTACCTCCGGCATCGTCAACGCGGGTGCGTTCCGCGCTGTTGCTTGCACCACATCCTCCCCTGCGGCGGGGTCGCGGGCCTAACGCGCCGCCAACTCCGCCTGCTTCGAGGCCCGCAGACTCGTGACCGTGGTGACCGCGAGCACCGCCACGATGACCACGAGCGACCACGTGGTGGGGATGGTCGGGACGCCCGGCCACACTCCATGCGCCCAGTGGAGCAGCAGCTTGACGCCGATGAACGCCAGGATCACGGAGAGGCCGTAGCCCAGGTGGACCAGCTTCGACAGCGCGCCCTCCAGCACGAAGTACAGGGCGCGCAGGCCTAGCAGCGCGAACGCGTTGGTGGCGAAGACCAGGTACGGATCCGCCGTGATCCCATAGACCGCGGGGACGGAGTCCACGGCGAACACGACGTCCGTGGTGATGATGGCGGCCATCACCAGCGCCAGCGGGGTCAGCGCGCGCCGGCCGTTCAGCATGACGGTGGCCCTGGTCCCGTGGTACTCCTCGGTCACGGGGAAGAACCGGCGGATCAGCTGTACGGTGCGCATCGATCCCGGGTCGACGTGGTCCTCCGCCTCGCTGCGGGCGTCGCGCAGCACCTTGACCGCGGTGGCGATGAGGATCGCGCCGAACAGCAGGAACGTCCAGTCGAACGTGGCGATGAGCCCCGCGCCCAGCGCGATGAAGACGCCGCGCAGCACGATCGCGCCGGCCACACCGATGAGCAGCACTCGCTGCTGCAGCACGCGCGGCACCGCGAAGGCGGAGAGGATGAGGATGAAGACGAACAGGTTGTCGACGGACAGGCTCTTCTCCACCACGTAGCCGGTGTAGTACTTCACCCCGATGTCGCCGCCGTGGGTGGTCCACACCCAGACGCCGAACAGCAGCGGCAGCGCGATGTAGAAGGCGCTCCACCCGAGCGCCTCCTTGAACGAGACCTCGTGCGGCTTGCGCGTCACGATGAAGTCGAACACCAGCAGGCCGATCACGGCCGCGATGGTGATCGCCCACAGGCCGGGCGTGGCGATGGAGTGGAGCTCGGAAGCGGCGGTGGACGTGGCTTCGGCGGCGAGCGGGGACATGGGTCTCCTCAGAACTGTGTTCTGAGGTCTCCTTCACCGCGGCTGCGGCGCCCGCCCGGGAGACCTGTGGAGGCCTCGTATTGACCGGGACGGAACTTGGGAAGTACTCCCCTCGGCGAGAACTGTACGCGACCCACCGCCCCCTTTGACAGTGCGCACGGAGCTGATTGCGACACGCCGCGTGAAACGGGCTGATCCACGGCTCCGCTCAGCGTGTCGCGCCGTACTCCGTGCGGAGTGTCAGCGGGGTCAGGCGAGGAGCGCGCGGAACGCCTCGGCCGCGCGCTCCGCAGCGCCCTCGCCCAGCGCCAGGAACAGGCTGGGCTCCGTGAGCTCGAGCTCGAGCACCACGGGTCCCCCCGCCGTGGGCAGCAGGTCGACGCGCACGTACAGCGCGTCTGGGTGGCCCAGGTCCGGGAGGGACGCGACGATGCGGTCCGCCAGCTCCCGCTCGGCCGCCGTGGGCTGGGTGCCGGCCACCTTCTCGTCCGCGTACAGCCCGGTCTCCCAGGACATGTCGCGCGACAGGATCGCGGCCTTGCGCGCCGCGTGGGAGAAGCGTCCTCCCAGGTAGATGAGGGCCGTCTCGCCCGCGGTGTCGACGTCGGCCAGGTACGGCTGCAGCATCGCGACCTTGCCCGAGGCGTGCAGCGCCGCCACGTGATCGCGCGCGCCCGCGGCGTCTCCGTCGAACAGCCGCGCCCCGTTCGATCCCGCGCCGACCGACGGCTTCACCACCAGATGCCCGTCGAGGGCGACCACCGCATCGTGCGGGACCTCCTGGCCAGGCGCCACGAACGTGGTCGGGACCACCGGGATCCCGGCCGCGGCCAGGTCCGCGAGGTAGCGCTTATCCGTGTTCCACTCCACGGTGGCGGCGGGGTTGAGCAGGCGCGTCACCTGCGACGTGCGGTGGCACCACTCGAGGAAGGCGTCGAGGTGATCGTGATAGTTCCAGGTGCTGCGCAGGATCGCGACCTCGAACGCGGCCCAGTCCACAGCGGGATCGTCCCAGCACACCAGCGCCGCCTCCGGAAGGTGGGGCAGCAGCAGCTCCTCGTCGGCGTCCGGGACGGGAAGTTCGCGGGTGGTGACGATGGCGATCCGGGCGGTCATGACGGCAACGCTAGCGCCCGGCGAGGCTCCGCCGGGACGATGCGCGGGGCCGTAGCCTCGAGTCGACAGGTGAAGCGGGGAGGCGGGGATGAGCGCGTGGAAGCACGTCCTCGCGGTGCTCGCGGCCCTCGCCGTCGGGGGAGGCGCGGCGTACGCGGCGTACCTGTCCTTCGACGGCCTGGACCAGGGCGCCCCCGCCCCGACGCTCACCGCATCGTCCACCCCGACGCCCAGCGCCTCGCCCAGCCCCACCGGCTGCGACTGGGCGACCCTTCCCGACGCGGACCGGCCGCCGCCGCTCGAGGATGAGCCGGAGGGCCTGCCCGCCGCCCGCGAGATGACGGACGCGGTGTGGGACTGCGTCGACGATTCGTGGTCGGTCGAGGCGCGCTCCGCGGGCGGCGAGACGTGGCGACTC
>NZ_JAHEBP010000041.1 GCF_024642165.1 Demequina sp. | reverse complement strand
CGCCCGCACCGCGGGCGCCGCACCCGAGGAGGGCTGATGTACTCGAATCCCGTCATCAAGGGCACGGCTCCCGACCCCTCGGCGATCCGCGTGGGCGAGGACTACTACCTGGCGACGTCGACGTTCGACATGTTGCCCGGCGTCACCATCTGGCATTCGCGCGACCTGGTGGACTGGCGGGTGGTGGGCCACGCCGTCAGCCGCCCCAGCCAGTACCGCCGTGACGGCGAGCCAGGGCCCATGGTGCTGTTCGCCCCGACCATCCGGCACCACGACGGCATGTTCTACGTGGCCTGCACCAACGCGGTCCCCGGTCAGGGCAACTTCCTTGTCACCACCCGCGACATCACGGGCGAGTGGTCGGACGCGATCTGGATCGACCAGGAGGGCTTCGACCCGAGCCTCTTCCGCGATGACGATGGCACCTGGTACTACACCCGGCGACGCCTCGAGTTCCGGCCCGACGGCGGGCTGGGGCCCATCGTCCAGGCCACCATCGACGTCACCACGGGCGAGCTGGGCGAGGTGCGAGAGATCACCGCGCCACACGGCTTCGCGAGCAACGACATCGAGGGACCGCACCTGTACCGCCGCGGCGACTGGTACTACCTGTGCTCGGCCGAGGGCGGCTCGTGGCGCGGACACATGCAGACCGTCGCCCGCTCGCGTTCGCCCTGGGGACCCTTCGAGGCCTCGCCGCACACGCCGCTGCTCACGCACCGTCACCTGGTGGCGAACCGGATCCAGAGCCTCGGGCACGCCGAGCTGCTCGATGCCGCCGACGGCACCTCGTGGGCCGTCGCGCTCGGGACCCGACACCCGCGGATGGCGCAGCACCACAACGTGGGCCGCGAGGTCTATCTGCTGCCCGTCGAGTGGATCGACGGCTGGCCGGTCGCCGGGGCCGCGGGCGACGGCACCACCAGACTCGAGGTGGACCACCCCACGCCGGCGCCCGCGCCGGGGGCCGGGCCCGACGTGCCCGACACCCTGTGGACACGGCGCTGGCGGACCGTCGGCGCCGCGCCCGCGGGACTGTCCGCGACGGACCCCGACGCGCGCATCGTCCTGCCTGCCGGGGCCGACCCGCGCGCGGCGGGCCGGGCGAGCGGCGATGTGGGGGCCTTGCTGCGCCCGCAGACGGAGGACGATCAGGCCTTCTCCGCGACCGTCGACGTGCCCGGCCCCGGCATCGCGGCAGGCATCGCCGCCTACGCCGACCCCACGCACGCGTACGCCCTCACCGTGTCTCGAGGCTCGTCGGGAGCCACCGTCGTGACTGCCACGCGGACAGTCGACGACATGGTGATGGAGACCAGCGTCGCGGTACCCGGCGCGGGGCCCGTCACACTACGCATCGAGGGACGGGAGACCGCGTACGCGCTGCTCGCCGACGCGGGGGACGGCCCGGTCGAGGTCACGCGGGGCTCCGCACGGTTGCTGTCCGCCGAGGCGTGCCAGTGGTTCGTGGGCGTTCACTGGACGCTGCTCGCCCTCGGGGCGACGGGCTCGGTGGAGTTTCGCGCCGTCACCGTCGAGGACCTCGAGGCTGGCGCCCCCGCGTCGCCCGTGCCGTTCTGACCGGCCGCCGCCCGCGGCGCTTGCCGGGAACGACGAAGGCCCGGACCATGGGTCCGGGCCTTCGTGAAACGTAGCGGGGACAGGATTTGAACCTGCGACCTCCGGGTTATGAGCCCGGCGAGCTACCGAGCTGCTCCACCCCGCGTCGGCTCCACAATGCTACCGGACCGCGGGCCGCTCACCAAATCGCCGCCCGCTCGCTAGGGTCGAGGGCATGAGTGACGACACGACCCCCCCGCAGCCCGGCATGGTGTCCGGCGCCCAGCCCTCCCAGTCGCCAGGATCGGGCCTGATCCCCGGCGCCCAGCAACCCGTGGCGCAGGGGTGGGGAGACGACGACCCACGCGACATCACGGGGCTACCCCTCAAGCGCCCCGCCGCGCTCGGCAAGGCGCTGCTCGGCATCACGGCGGCCTACCTGCTCGCTTCGGTGCTGCTCGCGCTCTTCGCGCAGAGCGACGTCCAGCGCATTCGGGAGAACCTCGACACCGCGTCGCTCAGGACCGAAGCGTCGGTCCTGGTCTCCTTCGCCACGATCCCGGTACTCGTCACGGCCTTCCTCGCGTACGGCATGTGGATGAGCCAGATGCGGAGCAACCGCGAGGCGCTTTCGGGCAGGAAGGCGGGCCTGCGTTCGGTCGAATGGTGGGGCTGGTTCGTGCCGATCGCCTCAGTGGTGCTGGTGCCGCTCGGCGCGCGCAAGATCACCGGCCGCTCCGCCTCACTGGGCGTGCTGTTCGGCTGGTGGATCGCCTGGCTGGTCTCGCAGGCGCTGCTGGGGGCGGCCAACCTCGCCATCGTCTTCTCCATCGACCCCGAGGCCGGCGCAGTCGGCCGACCGGAGTTCCTCGACATGTACCCGACGCTGATGTGGGCGTCCACCGCGGCCCTCGCGGTGTCGTGGGGCTTCCTGTTCGTCTTCGTGCGCCGGGCCACGGAACGCCACGTGAAGGTGTGACCAAGGCCCGAACGGCGTTCGGGCCAACGCGCCGAGGGGCCCCTCACCCGGCTGGGTGAGGGGCCCCTCGGCGTTCCGGAGCCGGAGGCGTCAGGCGGCCGAGATCGCGTCCGTCGGGGACGGCGCGGGCGACGACTCGACCGTGCCGTCCGCACCGGCCGTGGGCTCGGGCGTGGGCGTGACGGTCGAACCTGAGGCTCCGCTCATCTGCGCCTCCGCCGCGATCGCGTCCGCAATGGCCGCCGCCAGGCGGTCCTGCGCCTCGCCGTAGGCGGTGAAGTCACCGGCGGCGAGCGCCTCCTGGCCATCCTGGAGCGCCTGGTTGGCGCGAGCCAGCGCATCGTTCAGCGCCTCCTCGGCGGCCGGGTCCGTGGTGCCGCCGTCGGTGGTGCCGCCATCGGTGGTGCCGCCGTCCGTGGTCCCACCATCGGTAGCGCCCTCGCTCGCGCCCTCGCCGAACACCTGGTCCAGCGCCTGGGGCAGGGTGTCCGCGAAGCCCACCTCGTTGCCGAAGGCCACGAAGACCTTCCGCAACAGGGGAACCCGCGTGCCCTCCTTCGACTGGACGTAGACCGGCTGGACGTAGAGCAGGCCGCCACCCACCGGGAGAGTGAGCAGGTTGCCGTTGATGACGTCGGTCTCTCCCTGGCGCAGCAGGTTCAGCGTGGTCTGCGCGTCGGAGTTCGAGTTGAAGTTGTTCTGCACCTGTCCGGGGCCGGGGATGGTGGTGTCGCGCGGCAGCTCGAGCAGGCGCAGCGTGCCGTAATCCTCATCGACCTGGCCCGCCGCTGAGCCCGTCTCCGAGTTCACCGCCAGGAAGCCCGTCAGGATGTTCCGCGGATCGTTACCGCCCTGGATGAATGTGCTGGTGAGGGAGAACGAGGGATCTTCCTGACCCGGCATCTGCAGCGTGAGGTAGTACGGGGGCTGAAGGCGCGTGTCCGCCGTCGGGTCCGCCGGGTTGCGCCAGAAGTCTTGGCCCGAGTAGAACGACGCCGCGTCGGTGACGTGATAGGTGGTCACCTGGAAGCGCTGGATCGAGAACAGGTCCTCGGGGTAGCGCAGGTGCGACATGAGGTCCGAGCTGATCTCGCTCATCGGCTGGATGGACGCGGGGAACACGTTCTGCCAGGTCTTGATGATCGGGTCCTCGGCGTCCCAGGCGTACAGCGTGACCGAGCCGTCGTACGCGTCGACCGTCGCCTTCACGGAGTTGCGGACGTAGTTGAGGACGGCGCCGCCGGTCGCGGCGGTGGTCGCGTTCTGGGCGAAGATGGTCGTCGACTGGATGGGCGCAGAGTAAGGGAACTGGTCCGTCGTGGTGTAGCCGTCGACCACCCACACGACGCGGCCGTCGACCACCGCCGGGTACGTGGTGGCGTCGAGGTTCAGGTAGGGCGCCACGCGCGACACGCGCTCGATCGGGTCGCGGTAGTACAGGATCTGCGATTCCGGGGTGACGCGGTCGGAGAACAGGAGCTGCTCCTCACCCAGGCGGATGGCGTACATGAGCTTCGCGAACAGGTCGCCGATGCTCGGTCCACCGTCGCCCGTGTAGGTGGTGTTGACCTGCCCGGTCGGCGAGTTGTCGTCCGGGAAGTCGAGCTCCCACGGGGCGGTTCCCTCCGGGGCGCCCACGATCGAGTAGGCAGGCAGCGTGGTGCCGAAGTAGATGCGCGGCTCATAGTCGCCGAGCGCGCCGCTCGAGGGGATGCCGCCCTCGAAGAAGCGGGGCTGGCCGTCCGCCGTGGTGCGGTTTCCATACGCCGCGACCACACCGAAGCCGTGCGTGAACACCGTGTGGTCGTTGACCCAGTTGCGGTTGTCATCGCTCAGGCCGTCCAGGTTGAGTTCTCGGACTGCGATCACCGTGTCCTGCAGCTCGCCGCCGCCGATGTCGTAGCGATCGACGTTCAGGGTTGGCGCGAAGTTGTAGTACTGCTTGTTCTGCTGAAGCTGCTGGAAGGCAGGCGAGACCACGTTCGGGTCCAGCAGGCGGATCTGTGCGGTGGTGTCCGCGTCCGTACGCAGGGCGTCCGCCTCCGCCTCCGTGGTCGCCCGGTAGGGCGTGGTCTCGATCCCGTCGAGGCCGTACGCGAAGCGCGTGGCGTCGATGTTGCGCTGGATGAACGGCGCCTCGAACTCCTGCTCGTTGGGCGACACCTGGAACCGCTGCACGATGGACGGGTAGATGCTGCCGATCGCGATCGCGGACAGCACCATGAGCCCGATGCCGACTGCCGGGATGCGCCAGTCGCCGCGCCAGATGACCACGAGGAACACGAGCGCGACCACCACGGCGATGCCCGCGAGGATGGATCGCGAGGGCAGGATGGCGTTGATGTCGGTGTACGAAGCGCCGTAGAAGCGCTCCTTCGCGTTGGTGAGGAGGCCGAAGCGGTCGAGCCAGTAATTCGCGGCGATCGCGAGCATCACGATCGCGCCGAGCACCGCGAGCTGAATGCGCGCACCCCTCGACGCCACGAAGGATCGGCCGGTTCCCGCGATTCCTCCATAGAGCAGGTGGACGAACGCGGACATGATCGTCGACAGCACGGCGAGCGCAAGGATCAGGGTGACCGCCAGGCGCAGGACGGGCAGGGTGAAGACATAGAACGATGCGTCGAGGCCGAACTGCGGATCCGCGACGCCGAAGGGCTCGTGGTTGAGCCAGGCGACCACGATCTCCCACTGCGACGACACGGCGAGCCCCACGACGAGTCCCACCACGAGCGGCAGCACGATCATCGCGAGCCGCTCCAGCGGGGCGATCTGGTCTCGGATCTGATTGAGCTGGCTCCTGCCGCCGATGCGGGCGGGGCGCACGCGCTTGGCGACCCAGAGGTTGAGCCAGACCACGACGCCTGCCAGCGTGGCGGCGCCGCCGAACAGGACGAGTCGCGCGAGCCACTGGGTCCGCCACACCTCGGTGAAGCCCAGCTGCTGGTACCAGACCACCTCGGTCCAGATATTGGCCGTCGCTATGGCGGCGAGCACCACGGCGCCCAGGACCACGGCGGTGATCGCCATGGGCGAGCGCCGTCGGGGCACGGGTGCGGGCCGCACGGGTCGTGCGGAGCGGTCGTCGTCGAACGTCACAGGGCTTTCCTTCGGTGTCGTGGGGTTACTAGCGTGCCATGGTCAGCATCCGGGGAGCGCTGAGGTGTCCCCCGCGCCGATGCGGGTGACGGCCTCGTACGCGTCGTCAAGGGTCTCGACTGCGACAACGGACAGCCCCTCGGGGATGTTTCCGCGGACGTCGGCGCAGTTCTCGACCGGCGCGAGGAACCATCTGGCGCCGTCGTCGACGGCACCGTAGAGCTTCATCCGGATGCCGCCGATGGGACCCACGTCGCCGCCGGCGTCGATGGTTCCCGTGCCGGCGACGCTGGCGCCGTTCAGCTCGTCGAGCTCCGTGAGCATGTCCATGATCGCCAGCGAGAACATCATTCCCGCGGACGGCCCGCCCACGGAGTCGATCTCGACGGTGACGTCGATGGGCAGGTCGAACGTGGGGTCGATGTACACGCCCACCGCCGCGCCGCCCGCGCCATCGTCCACGGTCAAGAAGGTCTCGCTGAGCGTGACGCCGTCGCGTTCGACGGTCATGGTGATGGGGTCGCCCGGCTGCCGGGTCGCGATCGCCTCCTTCAGCGATGCGTAGCTGGGCACGGGCTCGCCGTCGACGGCCGTCAAGACGTCACCCTTGAGGAGCAGGCCCACGGCGTTCGATCCCTCCACCGTGTCGTACACCACGAGCTCGGCAGGCACGGGGACCCCGAGCGCCTCGAGCGCGGAGACGGTCGCGCTCTCCTGCGAGGTGATCCAATCAGCCTCCGCCTGCTGTTCGACCACGTCCTCCTGGTCGGGCGTGCCGAAAACCTCCTCCTCGGGTACCACGTACTGCCGCGGGGAGGCCCAGCCGGCCAGCACACGGCCGAGGGTGAAGGGCTGGGAGCCTGCTCGCGAGACCGAGACGGTGGTGAGCCTCAGCTCTCCGGTCGAGGCATAGGTGGGCGCGCCCGCGATGGACACGAGCGGCACGCCGTCGACCTCGCCGAGCGTGTCGAAGGTGGGCCCGGCGCCACCGATCGCATAGGGCGAGGGCAGCACCGTGAGGACGGCGATCAGGGCGCTCGTGGCCAACCCCGTGATCGACATCACGGTGCTGCGGCGGCTGGGCGTGACACGGTCCGCCGGCGCTGGGGGCGTCGCCTCGGTCGTCGTCACCCGTCCATTGTCCCCCATGTGCGGGGCGTACCCGCCCCGCATTGCTGGTAGCGAACGCCGATGCGCACGAGGCCGCTCCTTCGTTACCGTGGTGGGAGCACGCACGCCGCGTGCGCGATCGGAGTGAGCGTGAGCGACGAGTCGACGCCGTGGATGCGGCTGCTGCGGGAGCTGTTCGGGGATGACGCCGAACTCGCCCTCGAGGAACTCCGGCGCATGGGCATGGACCCCGAGGCCCTGGCAGCCTCCTCCGGTCTCTCGGCCAGTCCCGCGATGATGGAGCACGTGCTGGGCCAGATCCGGTCCCTCGTGACTCAGTCCGCCGGGGAGGACGTCAACTGGGCCCTCGCGCACGACGTGGCCCGTGGGGTCGCGGCGCAGGGCGGAGATCCGTCCGTGTCCGCGGCGCAGGCGAATGCGCACCGAGCGGCCGTGTCCCGTGCGGAGCTGTGGCTCGATGCCGTCACCGACTTCGACCCGACGCGCCTGGAGCCGCGCATCTGGAGCCGCGCCGAATGGGTGGAGGCCACCCTGCCCACGTGGCGCACGCTGGCCGGCCCGGTCGCCGTCAGCGTCTCGCGAGCGCTGGGCGGGCTGCTCGAGGGATCGAGCGATCTCGAGGACACGCCCGGCGGCATCGACGCGAGCGGACTCATCCGTTCGGTGAGCCCGACCGTCTGCGGCATGCACATGGGTCAGGCCGCGGGCGAGATGGCCACCGAGGCCTTCGGCGCGACGGACCTGGGAATCCCGCTGCTCGCAGAGGCGCGCGTGGTGATGATCCCCTCCGCCATCGCCGAGTTCGCTCAGGGACTCGACATCGACGAGGACGAGGTGCGCACGTTCCTCGCGCTGCGCGAGGCGGCGCACGTGCGCCTGTTCGGCGCGGCGCCGTGGCTGCCCGGGCAGCTCCATACCCTCATCGAGCGCTACTCGCGCGGCATCACGATCGACCTGGACGCACTCGAGGAGGCCGTGCGCGACGCCGGGCTGGGCGACCCCGCCCGGCTCCAGCAGGCGCTGAACCGCGGGATCTTCGCGTCGCACCACACCGAGGAGCAGACGGCCACCCTCGAGTCGATCGAGACCCTGCTCGCCCTCATCGAGGGCTGGGTGGACGACGTGACGATGCGTGCCGGCGCACCTCACCTGCCGGACATCGGCGCGCTCCGCGAGATGATGCGTCGCCGACGCGCGGCGGGCGGGCCCGCCGAGGACACGTTCGCCAATCTCCTCGACCTCGAACTGCGGCCTCGACGCATGCGCGACGCCTCGGCGATGTGGGCCGCTGTGCATGCGCGAATCGGTCACGAGGGCCGCGACGGGGTGTGGTCGCACCCCGACCTCCTGCCCTCATCGGAGGACCTCGGGAACTGGGAGGCATGGGTCGCGGCGTACGTCGCGCGCGGCGAAGGGGACGACGTGGACCGTGAACTCGAGCGGCTGCTCGGGTCGGACGACGCGTAAGGTATCCCGGGACCGCGAGGCGACACCCGCACCAGTAGGCGCAAAAACGCGCCTCGCGCGTCTACTCTGGGTGACCAAGGGCCCATCGTGGCCCGCAGACGTGCGGCGCTTTCCGCCGCGCCAACGAGAGAAGGAGAGCCGAATGGCTGACAAGTACTCGGGCGAGTTCTACTGCGTGAAGTGCAAGGAGAAGCGCGAGACCGAGGGCGACGTCGTCGTCTCGGAGAACGGCCGTCGCATGGCGAAGGCCATCTGCCCGGTGTGCGGCACCAAGCTGAACCGCATTCTCGGCAAGGCGTAGAGCCAGACGAGCTTCACGAAGGGCCGGCTCCGCCAGGGGCCGGCCCTTCGCGCGTCCGGGACCGTGCATCGTGCCTGTGGACAGGCGCCGTGCGGACGCCGGGACGTGCCACCGTGGACCCATGCCTCTCCCCGACACCCGATCTCCGCTCTGGCGCGGCGACGGAACGTCCCAGGCGGCCCTGTCCGTGGTGGCCGCACCGGGCCCGGCGCTCACCGGCCTCGCGATACGCGTGCGCGGCCTGACGGCGACCGGGGTGTGCGCCGCTGAGGCCGCGACGCGGGCGGGCGCGACGCGCCTGAGCCTGGTCGACGACGCCTGGAGCGATGCCGAGGACCACGCGCTCCCGCCCGCTGCTCGTGGCTCGCGGGCCCGGCGCACCGCCCGGCTGGTCGGGGAGTTGCGCCCCGATCTGACGCTGGATCTCGACACGACGCGGGCCGTCGACGGCGAGATCGTGGTCGCCTTCGGAAGCGTGGCGCCGCCCGTCGCACACTTGCTCGCCGTGGAGGACCGGCCCCACGTTGCGGTGCTCGTCGACGAGTCGGGCGCGCTCGTGCTCCCGGTGGTGCCGGGCGAGTCCGCATGCCTCCGATGCCGCGACGTGGCGCTCACTCAGGCGGACCCCGCCTGGCCGGTGCTCGCGCGCCAGTGCGAGGCGCGCGCCCCCGTCACGGATCCGCTCTGCGCGGCGGTGGCGGGCGCGCTCGCCGCAGCATCGCTGGCGGTGCTGCTCGGTGGCGGCCGCGCTCTCGCGTGGCGGGTGGAGGGCGGCCTGCCGTCGCGGGCCGCCGTCGCGGCGCACGAGGCATGCGGGTGCGAAGCGGCCCGCCGATCGGCCGCGTGAGCCCACGGCGGTCAGTGCTCCGCGACGATCTCCAGGATCGCAAGCCCGTACTTGTCGAGCTTCGACGCGCCCACGCCGCTGACGCGCGCGAGCTCTCCTAGCGTGCCGGGCCGGTCGCGCGCAATCTCGACCAGCGACGTGTCGACGAGCACCGTGAACGCGGGCTTCGAGTCCGCCTGCGCGGTCTCGAGGCGCCAGCGCTTCAGAGACTCGAAGAGCCGCACCTCTTCCGGGCCGAGCTCCGCGAGCTTCGCGGACGTCGACTGTCGGGCAACGCGCGCCGGCCGCGCGTCCGGCCACTGGGCCTCGAGGAAGCGCGTACGCCTGCGCGTCGCCTTGCCCCCCGCCTTGCGGGAGCGCGCGAAGCTCAACGCGAGATGCTCGCGCGCCCGGGTGATCGCGACGTACAGAAGGCGGCGCTCCTCCTCGAGCGCCTCGTCCGTCTCCGCAAGGCTGATGGGCAGCAGGCCCTCGGAGCAGCCGACGATGAACACCGCGTCCCACTCCAGCCCCTTCGCCGCGTGCATCGTGGTCAGGGTGACGCCGTCGACCGCGGGTGCATGCTGCGCCTGCGCGCGTTCGGCAAGGTGATCGACGAACTCCCGCACGGTCGCCTCCCCTCCGGCGTCAGACGCGATGTCGTCGGCGAGATTGACGAGCGCCTGCAGCGCATCCCACCGCTCCCGCACCGCACCCCTCGCCGCGGGGGGCTGCTCGGCCCAGCCGAGCTCCCCCAGCGTGTCCCGCACGCGTTCCCCCAGCGGGCGATCGTCGGGAGCCACCGCCGCGCCGCGCAGCAGCACGATCGCGCGGCGCACCTCGTCGCGGGAGAAGAACCTCTGGCCGCCGCGCACCAGGTAGCCGATGCCGCGCTCGGCGAGGGCCTCCTCGAGCGCCTCGGACTGGCTGTTGGCGCGGTAGAGCACCGCGATCTCTCCCGCGGGCACGCCGGAGGCGATGAGCGCCTCGACGCGGCCCGCGACCCCGTTGGCCTCCGCCTCGTCATCGTCATAGGCGCGATAGTCGGGCGCCGGTCCCGACGGCCGCTGCGCCACCAATTCGACGCCCGCGCCCGCGGACCCGCGCCTGCGCATCAGCTCGTTGGCGAGACGTACCACCTGCGGCGTCGAGCGGTAGTCCCGGACCAGGCGCACCTGCGTCGCGTCGGTGTAGGTACGCGCGAACTCGAGCAGATGGCGCGGCGTGGCGCCCGCGAACGAGTAGATGGTCTGCGCGGGGTCGCCCACCACGCACAGCTCGCGCCGGCCGCCGAGCCACTGCTCGAGCAGGAACTGCTGCAGCGGGGAGACGTCCTGGTACTCGTCGACCACGAAGTGTCGATACTGGCGGCGGATCTGATCGCCCACCTCGGCGTGACGGCCGATCATGTCCGCGAGCAACAGCAGGATGTCCTCGAAGTCGATCGCCACCGCGTCCGTCTTCGCCTCCTCGTACGCCCGCATCACGTCCTGGACATGTGCAGGGTTCAGTCCCGCGGGCGTGGGCCTGCCCTCGCGCGCAATGCGAGCCGGATAGTCCGCCGGGTCGACCAGCGACACCTTCGCCCACTCGATCTCCGAGGCAAGGTCCCGCACGGTCAGCCGGTCCGGCTGCAGGCCGGCGTCGCGAGCCGCGCGGCCCACAATCGCGGCCTTCTGCTCGAGAATCTGAGGGACCTGCCCGCCCACCACCTCGGGCCAGAAGTAGCTGAGCTGGCGCAACGCCGCCGCGTGGAACGTGCGCGCCTGGACACCGTCGACTCCGAGCCCCCGCAATCGCTGCCGCATCTCCCCCGCGGCCCGCGCGGTGAAGGTCACCGCGAGCACCGACGTGGGGTTGTAGGCGTTGACCCGCACGCCATACGCGATGCGGTGGGTGATGGCGCGCGTCTTCCCGGTCCCGGCGCCCGCGAGCACGCAGACCGGACCGTGGAGCGCGGTAGCCACCTCGCGCTGTTCCGGGTCGAGGGCCTCGAGGATCTGGTCTGCTGACATCGCCGTCATTGTGTCAGGCGCATCGGACAGCGTGGCGCCTCAGACGTCGACGTGAGCCTCCGGCACCGCCTCGGGGAGCAGACCTCCGTACCAGTCCTCGAGCATCCGCCGCGCCACGGAACCCTTGGGCGCCAGCACCATCTGCCCGTCGCGGACCAGCGCATCGAGCTCCTCGCGGCTCACGAAGCGCGCCTCGGAGATCTCGTCGCCGTCGACATCGGCGGCCGTGTGCTCGGTGCTGGCGCGGAACGCCACCATCACCGATGCGGGAAACGGCCACGGTTGCGAGCCGAGGTACGCGAGGCCCGTGAGGGTGATCCCCGCCTCTTCGCCCACCTCCCGGTGCACGGCCTGCTCGAAGGTCTCGCCGGGCTCGACGTAGCCGGCGAGGTGGGAGAACCGGCGGGGCGACCAATGCGTGGCGTGCGCGAGCAGCAGCCTGTCCTCCGGATCCGTGATGGCCACGATGACCGCCGGATCCGTGCGGGGGTAGTGCTCGCGTGCGTCGCGCGGGCAGCGACGCACCCATCCGCCCTGCGCGGCGACCGTGGGATCCCCGCAGAGCGAGCACCGTGGATGGTTGGAGTGCCAGTTCGCGATGGCGATCGCCGTGGTGGCGAGCTCGTGGTCACGCGCGCCGTCGGCGCCGCCGTCCCAGAACCCGGCGAGCAGATCGCGTAGCCCCACCATCCGCTCGCCGCCGATGCCGTCGTGCTCCGACCCGTAGGACGGATCCGCAGGCACGAGCGCGACGATGTCGCGCTGGCCCTCGCGGCCGAGGTAGACGCGCAGGTCCGCCGCCGGCTGGACACCCGGCGCGAGCTCGACAAGCCGGCCTCCGGCGGCGAGCACCCGCCCGTCGCGAACCACGATCGCGTCGCAGGCCGCCAGGTCCACCGCGTCGCGGCGCTCGGCCGCCCGATCGACCAGCATCGGCTCGTCCAGCGGCCAGGGATTTCTCACGTTTCCACCGTACCCGAGCCCCGAACTCCGAACTCCGAGGCCAGGTGCCGGGATCGACCCGAATCGTGGCGCTGAGTCTCGGAGTTCGGGGGGCGGGCGGCGGGAGGGGGTGGGCGGGGGGGTGGGGGGCGGTCCGCGGTGCGCAGCGTCCCTGCACACGTGCGGCGTGGAGCGTGGCGCGGCCGCCCCGTTGGCTCTACCGTGAGGGCGTGCCCCGTTCACCGCTCGCGCTCGCCGCACTGGCGTCCGTCGCCGTGCCAGGTCTCGATGTGTACGACGTGCTCCGCAGCCCGCATGCGGACGCGGACTTCGAGGTGGTGGTGGTCAAGGACTCGACCGGCAGGCGGTGGATCGTGCGCGCGCCGCTCCGCGCCGCCGCAGGTGCGGCGCTGGAGGCCGAGAAGGGCCTGCTCGGTGCTCTCGGCCGCGCGCAGGAGGCGGGACTCGTGTCGTTCGCGGTGCCGCACCCGGTGGGCGCCGTCGAGCTCGGACGGGACGAGGGCCGAGCCGTGGTCTACACCGAGGTACGCGGGGCCCAGCTGATGCTCGCGGCGCTGCAGCCGGGACCGGGGCTGGCCGCCTCGGTGGGCCGGTCCCTGGCGGAGATCCACGAGCTGCCGATCGCCGTGGTCGAGGACCAGGGATTGCCCTCGTACACGGCCGAGCAGTACCGCGAGCGCCGGCTCGCCGAGCTCGACGCCGGGATTCAGACCGGGAAGGTGCCGCCGCGCCTCGCAGACCGGTGGGAGCACCAGCTCGAGAACGTGTCCTGGTGGCGCTTCGACCCGACCGTGGTTCACGGCGACATGGGCGAGCACCAGCTGTTCGTCGCAGACGGCTCGGTGTCCGGGATCGTCGACTGGATGGACGCGCGCGTCGCGGACCCGGCGGATGACCTCGCCTGGCTGGTCGCGGCCGCATCCGAGGACGTGCTCGACTCGGTGGTCGAGGCGTACACCGTCGGGAGGCGCGAGATGCGGGATCCGCACCTGCTCGACCGCGCCCGACTCGCCTCGGAGATGGCGCTCGTGAGGTGGCTGATGTACGGGGTTCGCACGGACAACGCCGATGTGGTCGCGGACGGCGAGGGCATGCTCGCCGACCTCGAGGCCATGCTCTTCGAGGACTAGCCGGGCGGGGCGGCGTCCGACGTGAGCAGCGCCTCGATCTCGGGGCGCGTGAGCAGACGCTCGGGACGCACCGTCACGCCGTCGCGGACGTAATGGAACGCCGCGTCCACCTCCTCGAGGGGGACCCCGGTCCACTCCGCCCACGCGAGCCGGTAGACCGCCAACTGCACCTCGCGGGCAGCACGCTCCTCGGCGTCGCGGGGGGCGCTCCCGGACTTCCAGTCGACCACCGTCACGCGATCCAGGCCCGCGCCGGCGGGGAACACCGCGTCGATGCGCGACCGCACCGTCACGCCCGCCACGGGGACTTCGACGTCGACCTCGACGTGGCTGGGCGCGCGGGACGCCCATGCGGAGCGGGCGAAGGCGTCCTTGAGCCCATCGAGATCGTGCTCATCCTCGCCGGGGCCCAGGTCGTCGAGGTCGATCAGCGGCGTGTGCCCGTACTGCGACTCGATCCACGCGTGGAGGAGGCTGCCGCGGCGTGCGGCCGAGGTGGGCTGGGCCGGAAGCGGCCGCCGCAGCTGCGCGGTGAAGGCGTCGCGGTCGCGACGCAGCGCCACCAGCGCGGAGGTCGACAGGTGCGCGGGCATGGCTACGTCTCCCACGCCGGTGTCGCGCTCGTTGCGCTCCGCGAGCATCGCCACGATCTCCGCCCCGAGCGGGAGCGCGTCCCAGCCGTCCTCGCGCCCTCCGCGGCCCTCGCGATCCGTGGCGTTCCCCGGTACCTCCAGCGCGGCGAGCACCTCGCCCGCCAGTGCCCTGCGCGCCGCCTGAGCGTCGGTGGGCGCGGGTGGCCAGGGCGCCCGCACGGGCTCCGTCTCGGGAGCATCGGCATCGTCGGGCCGCGGCGCCCACGCCGCGTCGGACAGCAGACCCCCATCGACGAGCTCACGCAGGAACAGCGAGGGCGTACGCACGGTCCGGCCCCCCGTCCGCCACGAGGATGACAGCAGCACATGTGAACGGGCCCGGGTCACCGCCACGTAGAAGAGGCGCCGCTCCTCGGCGATCCGGTGCTCGCCGCATCGCCGCTCGAACTCCTCGAGACTCACCGCGAGGGAAGCGTGGTCCGCGGCGCCACGCCAGTCCCAGCCGGGAAGGTCGTCGCGGTCGAGGCGCAGCTCATACGGAAGCTCGACGTCGCGTCCCCGCCACCCGGCGTCGGAGTAGTACGCGCGACGACTCGACGGCTCACCGACCGAGGGGAAGTGCCCATCGACCAGGCCCGGGACGGCCACCACGTCCCATTCCAGGCCCTTCGCGGCGTGCACCGTGAGAACCTGGACCGCGCCGGGCTCGGGCTCCTTGACCGGCAGCTCGAGCCCGCTCTCCTCGCTGCGCGCGGCCTCGAGCCAGGCCAGGAACGCGCCGAGGGTCGCACGCTCCGCACTGGCGGCGAACTGGCGGGCGGCGTCGATGAACGCGTCGACATTGCGCGCGCCACGGCCGTCGGGCCGCGCGACCGCGGCCTCGATGTCGAGCCCCCATGCGCGCTCGGCGGCGAGCACCAGCTCGGGGAGGGACAGGTAGGTCCGCGTGCGCACGGCATCCACCGCGGATTGCAGGGCGCCCACGCGCAGCCGCGCCGCGGCGCCGAGCGCGCGCCCGTCGTGCGACCGCCACGAGGCCGGAGGGGGCGTCGCGATCGCGTCGACGATGCTCGCCTCGGCCTCGCGCGTGGCCCGAGGGCCCGCGAGTTCCCGCGCCCAGTCGTAAAGCGCCGCGAGATCCCGCACCCCGAGCGCGAGGCGCTCCGAGGTGAGAATCCGCATCGCCGAGTCTCCCCGCGACGGATCGTGCGCGATCTCGAGAAGGGCGACCAGGTCCGAGACCTCCGGGGTGTCGACCAGGCCTCCGAGCCCCACCACCTCGTAGTCAACGCCTGCGCGGATCAACGCTTCGACCACCGGTGCGAACTGCGCGCGACGGCGGCACAGGATCGCGGCCGTGGGCGCGGCGGGCGTCGAGTCAAGCTCGGCGAGGCGTGCCCGCACGTAGTCCACCGCCGCGTCGGCCTCCGCGAGGTGATCCTGAGTCACCATGGACTCGACCGCGGGGGCGCTCCGCGAAGGCTCGGCGTCACCGAGGTGCTCGGCGCGGGAGCGCAGGGGCCGGACCTCCACGCGGGATGCCTCGCGCAGGGGCGCCGACGCCGCGTTGGCGACGGCGAGCACCGCGCCCTCGTTGCGCCATGACACCGACAGGCTGGCCTGACTCACCTCGCGCCCGTGCGAGAACGCCTCCACGAACATGGGCAGCGCGCTCTCGGAGGCACCGCGGAAGCCGTAGATCGCCTGATGCGGGTCGCCCACGGCCATCACGTGGTGGCCGGCGCCGAACAGCGTCGAGAACAGGCGCAGCTGCCCTGGGGACGTGTCCTGGAACTCGTCGAGCAGGATCGCTCGATACCGCCCGCGCTCGACCGCCTGGACGGCGGGGAGACGCGCGAGCTGGGCGCCGAAGGCGACCTGATCGGCGAAGTCGAGCTGCGAGGCGTCGCGCTTGCGGCGCTGGAACTCGCCGACCAGGTCCGCGATCGAGGCGAGAGTCCGCAGGCGTCCCAGCCGCTTCGCGTGATCGTTGGGCGTGCCGGTACGGGTTGTCATCGGACCCGGGGCACGATCCCCGGCGGACTTGGGTAGCTCCTCGAGCGCCGAGCGCGCTGCCAGTGCCCACTCGCGCAACTCTTCCGGGGTGCGATCGTGATCCCGCAACTGTGCCGCGAGCCGGGCGATGGACGACGTCACGGTGCTCACGGCCGAGTCCGTGTCGAGATCGCCCGTCCAGCTCGACACCACCTCATCCGCGAGCTGCCAGAGCGCCGCCGCGCTCAGGGTGGTGGCGTCGGGGTCGATGCCGAGTCGTAGCCCGTGCTCGGCGACCAGCTGGGCGGAGTAAGCGTTGTAGGTGGACACCGAGGCGGGGGGCCGCGACGCGTCGACGCCGAAGGCCGCGGCGATCCTGCTCTCGGCACGTTCGGCGATCTCTGCCGCCGCCTTGCGCGTGAAGGTGAGGCACAGGATCTCGTCGGGGCTGATGGGCGCGCCGAACAGCCGCTCCGCGTTGTCGAGCAGGTAGACGATGCGCAGCGACAGGGTCTCCGTCTTTCCGGAGCCCGCGCCCGCGACCACGAGCATGGGGTCGAGGCCGGCCGCGACCACCCTCGCCTGCTCGCCGGTGGGCGGCCGGCCCGGCGTGATGACCCGAGCGAGCTCCCCGACGTCGCGGCCTCGTCCCCTCACCAGGCCATCCTGAAGGACGTCCCGGCGATCCCCGCCCGTGCTCATGAGTCAGTCACCTGCCTGCCGCTGGGCCACGCGGGACACGAGCGGCGCACCGGGCACGAGCCGCACCGGTCGTTGGTGATCGCCTCGAAGGTCGCGCCGGCCATGGTCTCGACGGCGTCCGCCAGGCGCTGCCGCTGGCGGTCGACGTCGATGGCGGGCTGTGCACGCTCGGACGCACCCTGCGTGTCACCTCCCACGAACACGAGCGCCGCGCCCGTGGCCCCCGAGACCCCGGCGAAGCCGCCGTGGTCCGCGGCCAGCTGGTACATCGCGAGTTGCGCGTGATCCTCGGCCTTGGCCTTCGAGACGGGCGCGCCCGTCTTGAGATCGACGATGCGGGCGGCGCCGTCGCTGATCTCGACACGGTCCGCGCTGCCCGCGACCACGGCGCGTCCGATCGCCACCGCGAAGGGCTGTTCCACGCGCACCTCCGCCGCGCCCACACCCGCGACGTAGGCGGCCAGTCGCCGCACCATGGCATCGGCCCGCTCCCGCATCACGCGGTCCGGCCACGTGTCCGTCCCCGCGATGTCCGCCCACCGCTCGTCCAGAGCCGCCGCGAGCTGCGCGTGCGTGCCGGCCGGGAGCTCGGCGGCGATCTCGTGGACCAGCGTGCCGAGGCTCTGCTTGTCCGTGCTGGCCGCCGTGCCGCCCACCGTCTCGAGCGCCCACCGGAGCGGGCAGGCCTCGAGCGACTCGAGCCGCGACGGGGAGACGCGCACCTGCTGGTCCGGCTCCCACATGCCGACGTCCGACGATGGCGGGGCGACCCCGTGCCAGGCTGCGGGGTGCGCGCCGGCGACACGCCTGCGGGCCAGCCGCGCGAGCACCTCGACGTGCGCCGCCCGGGCCTCGCCGGTCGCCGGAGCCGCCGCCGCGCGCACCGCCGCGACCGCGGACCGGAGATCGGACACGCGCCGTGCGGAGTCGGCCTGCGTGGGCGTCACCCCCGCGGCCTCCGCTACCCACGTGACGAACCGTGCGGGGCGCGAATCCTCCCCGTCCACGCACGTGAGGATCAGCCGCCTCCGTGCCCTCGACACCGCGACCGCGAACGCGCGGGTCTCATCGTCGAGCACGGCCCGCCGGGTGGACCGCGCCCACTGTGCGCGGGCGTGCTCCGGCAGCGGGACCGCATCGGCACGGCCCGCGAGGATCTCGGCCAAGTGCTGCGCGCCGAGCACCGCGTCGCGGAGCCGGGTGTCGGGCCAGACCCCCTCCTCCAGGCCGGCGACCACCACCACGTCCCATTCGCGCCCCGCCGCCGACGCCGGGGTGCAGAACGACACCGCGTCGAGGAGCCGCGCGCGGGCGCCCAACGAATCCGCCGCGAAGTCCTGCCCCTCGAGGTGGTCGATGAAGGACTCCACCGAGGCGGAGGGCATGCGCTCGACGTACACCTGGGCGGCGCGCATGAGGGCCACCACGGCGTCGAGGTCGGCGTCGTCGCGAGCCGATCCCGCGAGCGCGGCGGCGCGCCAACCGTCCGCGACACCCAGCGCGCCCCACACCGCCCACGCGACGGTCGCCG